>NZ_QKLI01000013.1:0-94886 GCF_003224255.1 Curtobacterium sp. MCBD17_030
AACATCGACCCGAACGGATGACCCATGTCAAGGGTGAGGTCTGCACCGTACAGCGTCCAACCGGTGGCTGCGTAGGCAGGGTCCCACCGCTGCACGATGAGCGCCCCGACCCCCATCTTCAGACCGGGGATGAGCGCTTGACCATCCTGGACGTCAGCGTAGAGGGCCGTCAGGTCCGGGGAACTCTGGTCGCGCAGGTCCGACAACGGGATGCGCGCCATGCCGCGCATTGCGGCGAGCTGCCGATGCTGCGTGAAGTTCAGCCCCAACTGGTCGGAGGCCTCGCTCATCTGTTGGCCTTCTTTCGGGCGGCCCCTGTGTTGCAGGAGCGTCGAGCCGAAACGGTGGCAGCACCGTCGGGGTGAAGCGCGGTATGGAGCATGCTTTGCACGCTAGGAGAGCGCTTCACATGAGGGAACCGTTTCACCGGTGCCCGGGTCCAAAAACAGGAAAGTTGGCAAGGACGCGGTTCGGTCGTGTGACTGGCCTCCCTTGCCTTCACGGCGTCCGTACAATTGGTTCGTGAAAGCCGAGGTATTAGTCAAACAGACAAAAACCGGCGCGTTAGGCGCAGTCGCGACGAGACGCGGTGCGTGCCCAGGCTTTGAACTTGTAAGCCCGACCGCGCACGGTCAGCGGGCCCTTGGGATCAACGGCTGGCGGACCGCATGACCCGTAGCGATGACGCAGCGGTGAAGCGAATTGAGAAGTGGCTGGAGCGTCTCGATCGGTTTGTGGACCAGCATGGGCATGCTGCGGTACCGCAGCTCTTCGAAGATGAGTCTGGTCAGCGGCTCGGCCGGTGGGTGAAGCACATGCGGTGGCGGTACCGGTCCGGGCGCCTGGAAGCCTCGTCGATCGCAGCGCTGGAGGCGCGCCCTGGGTGGCTCTGGCACGCGTCAAAGCAGAACCGCGGGACACGCGCGGACGGCAGCATCGCGCCGTCCGAGAATCCGCTTGCGCACATGGCGTCGCTGATCGCGTTCGCTAACTTTCACGGTCACACTGCCGTGCCGTATCACAGCCGAGAGCCAGATGATTCGGGTCTGGGTGACTGGGTTCGAAGGCAACGCGCTCACTATCGCGCGGGGGATCTTTCGTCTCGGCGAATCGCGCTACTCGAAGCGGTGCCGCACTGGTCCTGGGAGCAGACGCCCAGGCCGAGTCCGTGGCACGAGACGTACGAAGTCCTCCTGCAGTGGGTGTCCGATCACGGCACCGCCGACCTCTCCCGCCGAGTTGTCGCCCCCTGCGGCCAGCGCATTGGGGAGTGGGTGCAAGCCCAGCGACAGCGCCAGCGACGTGGCCGACTAGCACCCGAACGTATTCAGCTGCTCGAACAACTGCCGGGCTGGTGCTGGGACGCATCCTGGAAGAACGACACCTTCTCAGCGCGACTGGCAGAGCTCGAAGCGCACGCTCGGGAGCATGGCTTAGACGAGCCCCTCCCACCGCAGCTCCGCAGATGGATCGATCGGCGTGTGCTGGACTACAAGCGCGGGCTGCTGAGCGACGAGCGGTTGGCAGCACTCGAAGCGCAGGAATGGTGGAGATGGGCACGACCCTCTCGAAGGAACAGCGCCTTCCGAGAACAGCAAACCGCGCTCGAGCATTGGCTCGAGTCAGAGCGGTGAGCCGACCGGCTCAGCATGGCGCTAGCGCCACCTCGCTCAGGTATGGACCCTGATCCCAGTGAGGATCTTTGGGTTGGTACTAACGAGCGGGGTCTGGACCGAAATGAGGTACGGCGCGGGGGCGTGATCGCGCTGTCTGCGGACCCGATTCACGTAGAGACGCTCACCTGCCGACTGTTCAGGCCTGCCCGATCCCCCACCATCACCCGGTCGACTTGAGATTCCGGGACGCAGACTTCATGGGCCG
The DNA here is from genome assembly GCF_003224255.1 of Curtobacterium sp. MCBD17_030. Classification (NCBI taxonomy): domain Bacteria; kingdom Bacillati; phylum Actinomycetota; class Actinomycetes; order Micrococcales; family Microbacteriaceae; genus Curtobacterium; species Curtobacterium sp. MCBD17_030. Next base: position 1,882 of record NZ_QKLI01000013.1, read on the forward strand.
AAGCGCAACTCATGCGCCGCTTATCAACCAAATGAAGGAGACACGATGACGAACACCACCAGGACCGCGGCGGCTGACAGCCCACTGGCTGTCACCCTGACGCAACATCTCGCCGACATGCTCTGGCACACCGGGACCACGAGCGCCGAGGCCCTGACGGAGAACCGCGACCGTTTCGAAAGCGACCCCGTCCTGCCCGACCCCGACGACGCCATCTTCGCTGCTGCCTACATGCGGTGGTGCCGCACTGCCGCCGACGCGGTCCTCCTGTTCGCCTACGAGCAGGCCGCCGGACATTCCGCCACCATGCTTTGGGACGTCGACGAGGACGAGCATGTTGTTCTCAGCACTCGGCTCCCGGCGCGCTGATCTCCCCGGTCGCTTTCTTCGCTTCACGTCGTGGAGCGCCGTCCTCGTGTCGCCTTCCACGCTCACCCCGCACGCTCTTCAAAATTGTGCTTGGCGTCCTGGTGGCAGCTTGTCGAACTTGCCTCCTCCTCATCGTCAGCTCCGCAACCCTTGAGCGCCGACGCCCGCTCGATTCGGGGATCACCCTCTCCGACTCGACTCGAGAGACGGCGCTCACCCAAACACACCACGAAGCAATAGGGTCGATGCGCGTTGCGGAGCATCGCTGTCGGTCGTGTGCAGACCGTCGGCCACGGCGCCGACCATGATGGTGAGCGACAGGACGTCGCGGCGGTCGAAGTCGTCCGACACGAGCCCGGCGGCCCTCGCTCGATCGATGACCAGATGGACGTCGGCATCGAAGCGATCGAGCTCGACATCGGAACAGGTCGGGCTGCACCGTGTCATCGCGTCCGTGATCGTCCTGTCGGATTCCCGGAGCTCGAAGAGTCCGAGGAGCAGCGCGCAGAGCGCGGTGCCCGGGTCGGCTTCCCGCGCGGCGCGCGTACTGACGGTGGTGAGATCCCGGGCCTGAGCGGTCGCCACCTCGTTGAGGATCCCGGGCCTCCCACCGAAATGGCGGTGCACCGTTGCTACACCGACGCCTGCTGCACGTGCGATGTCCGCGAGCGGCACCGTCGTACCTCGCTCTGCGAAGCACCTACGCGCCGCCTGGAGTATCAACTGTCGGTTTCGCCGCGCGTCCGCGCGGAGCTCGCCGCCGGGGCCGGTCACCACTGGAAGGTGAGCGGGCTCCACGACTGCACCGGCGAGGGCGTCGCGAGTCCTGCGGTGAACAACGGGTCCTCGTCCCGGAACGCACGCGCGGCCGGTTCGCTCCGGAACACGGCCATCGCGCACGACCACCCCTCCACCGCCGGCAACGTGCCGATCATCCAGAGGCCCCCGTCCCTGCCGAGGCGATCGACGTCGGCTCGGTGGGTCGCGTAGGCGGCCCGGACGTCGGCGTCCCGGCTGAGCGGCCACCGGTACTGCACCACGAAGAGCGCCGGACGGTCAGGAGGCGAAGCGGGCACCGAGCCCTCCGTCCACGTCCCATGTGGCACCGGTGACGAACCCCGCCTCCGACGAAGCGAGGAACGCCACCACGGCGGCGACCTCCTCCGGTTCGCCGATGCGTCCCAGCGGATGGATGCGCTGGAGGTGGTTCCACGCTTCCTCCGGGTCCTCCATCGCCTGGTACTGGGCGATCATCGGCGGTGTGCGCACGTAGCCCGGGCAGACCGCGTTCACGCGGATCCCGTCATCCGCGAGGTCGAGGGCCATCGACCGGGTGAGTCCGAGCATCCCGGCCTTCGCGGCGGCGTACGGGAAGAGCCCCTTCCTCGTCAGGTGAGCGTGGATCGAGGCGATGTTGACGACGGCTCCGCCCCCGCGGGAGCGCATCCCGGGGAGGGCCGCCTGGACGCACAGCCACGCGGCCTTGAGGTCGACGGCCATCAACGCATCCCAGTCGGCGCTGCGGAGGTGCTCGACGGTGGCTGCGCGACCGACGCCGGCGTTGTTCACGAGGACGTCGACGGGTCCCATCTCGCGCTCCACCTCGGCGAAGGCGTCCGGGATGCGTCGCTCGTCGGCGACGTCGCACTGCACGAAGCGGTGCTCCGGGCCGAGCTGCTCGGCAGCGGCCCGGCCCGTGGACTCCGTCCGGCCGAGGATCGCGACGCGCCACCCTTGATCGCGCAGCGTCGTCGCGATCGCGAGACCGATGCCCTGCGAGCCGCCGGTGACGACGGCCGTCCCACGGGGAGCCGCGTCGCGCATGCTCACGCCTCCTTTGGCAGGTCGGTCGACGCGGCGGTCTCCTTCTGCGCCTCGATGTCCGCGAGGCGCTCCCGGAGTGCATCCGCGATGACCTTCTGCGAGTCGCTGCCGGTGACCAGGCGGAGGGGTGCCGGCTCCTGGTCCACGGAGCCGATGATCGCCGCGGCCACCTTCGCGGGGTCGCTGACGGACGGCAGTGCGGGGTTCTGGATGCCGCGGCTCATCGCAGCGGGCGTGCCGTCGTAGGCGGCCATGGGCTCGGGCAGTCGGGAACTCCCGACGCGGAAACCGGTCGCTGCACTGCCCGGCTCGACGATGGTCACCCCGATGCCGAAGGGCGCGAGGTCCTTCGCATTGGCCTCCATGAACCCCTCGACCCCCCACTTGCTGGCGTGGTAGAGCGACGCGCCGGGGTTCGTGGCCTGGCCGCCGTAGGTCGAGATCTGGATGATGCGGCCGCCGCCCTGTGCGCGCAGGTGCGGTACCGCGGCGCGGAGGATCTGGATCGGGCCGACGAGGTTCGTGCCGAGCTGGTGCTCGATGAGTTCGTCCGTGAGTTCCTCGGCAGCACCGAAGAGTCCGTACCCGGCGTTGTTGACGATGACGTCGACGGTGCCGAGGTCCTGGAAGGCCCGCTCGACGACGTCGCGGATCTGGGCAGTGTCGGTGACGTCGAGCTGCGCGAGCCAGATGCGGTCGCCGTACCGCTCCGCGAGGTCGCCGAGCGATGCCGTGTCGCGGGCGGTGGCAGCCACGCGGTCGCCGCGCTCGAGGAGCTGCTCGGTCATGAGTCGTCCGAAACCGCTGGTGGAACCGGTGATGAACCAGGTGCGCTGAGGCATGGAGGTCGTCCTTTCGGGATGGGCACCGACCGGTGTGGCCGGTGCTGAGAGCCATGCTCGATCCGTGGACCGTCGTCAGGAAGGCCGTGCTCACACCAGTAGCGAGAGGGACAGGATGAGCATCCTGCGGCGTCGCCGCGCTGCGTACGCTCGTGGTCGTGGACACGCACAAGCCCCTCGCCGACTTCCTCCGGGCACGTCGAGAGCTGCTCCGTCCCGAGGACGTCGGACTCCAGCGGGGGGAGCGCCGGCGCGTGCCGGGGCTGCGCCGTGAGGAGGTCGCGATGCTCGCGGGCATCAGCAGTGAGTACTACCTCCGTCTCGAACAGGGACGCGACCAGCACCCGTCTGACCAGGTGGTAGACGCGATCGCGTCCGCGTTGCAGCTGGACGAGGAGAGCCGTGCCCACGTCGCAGAACTCGCTCGCTCCCGGCCGGAACGCCGGCCGCTGCGACGTCGCCGGCCGGAGCGGGTGCCGGATGGTGTCCGCATGCTCGTCGACACGGTGAACGTGCCGGCGTTCGTGATGAACCGCTACCGCGACGTCCTCGCGGTGAACCGTCTGGCGAACGTGCTCGAACCGACCCTGATCGTGGGCGCCAACCGGTTGGTGTCGCTCTTCACCGACGAGGAGGCCCGGACGTCGCACCCGGACTGGAACCAGAACACGGCCAGTGTCGTCGCGCAGTTGCGCGCCGACACTGGCGCTGAGGAGGACGATCCGCAGTTCCAGGCGTTGATCGGCGAGCTGTCGATGAAGAGCGAACGCTTCCGGCAGCTTTGGGCCAGACACGACGTCAGCGTCACCGGTAGCCCGAGCGGGGTCGTCCACAATCGCCAGGTCGGTGACCTGACCCTCCACCGTGAGAAGCTCGCGGTCGTCGGCAGCGCCGGGCTGGTCGTCGTGATGTACCACGCTGCACCGGGAACACCCGACGCGGACAAGCTCGCACTGTTGTCGTCACTCACGTGAGCGACGGCTGATCCCGCCCGTCATCGTCCGTCGTCGATGGCAGCCCGGAGTGCTGTGACGACGGCTGGCAGGAAGTCGGGCGACATGTCGTAGCCCGTGGCGACCAGCGCGAGGCGTCCTGCGGTGGTCGCAGCTCCGAGCATCTGTTCTCCGTCGACCTGCGTGAGCACCAGGGGCCCCCAGAAGGCGTCGACCTGCACCTCCCCGCCGACCGGGAAGCGGAGCACGCCGAGGTTGCTCACGACCACGTCGAGACCGAGCGCCCCACGTGCCATGAAGGCCTCGGCTCGGGCAGCGGTCACACCGGCGTCCATGGCAGCGCCGATGGCGGCCACTGATCGTCCGACCCCGGCAGCACTGCGCGCCGGGGCGAGCGCGGCGACGTGATCGCGGGCCTCGGCCCAGAAGGAGTCTCGGGAACCGGTTCGGCCTCCCGTACGGGCGACGGCGATGAACACGCCTGGACCGTCTGCGGTCCCGACGAACGGCAGCAAGCTGATCGGGCTCATCGTCCGCACGAAGTCGATGCCTCGGGTGCGGGTCGCCGCGCGACCAGCTGCGGCGATGAGTGCGCCGTGCAGCGTCGTCCCGTGCCTGTGGGCCGCACCCAGCAGTCCGGCAGTCGTCGTCTCGTCGAGGGTCTGCGCGTACACAGCAGGTCGACGGCCGTCGAACGGTCGGAACACCGGGAGGGCCCGCAGTTCCTCGTGGGCGAGCGGAGGTGGACCGTCGGGGGGACCGAGCCGGACGACGGCGTCGACGGCGGGCACCCGCGTCAGCGCGGTCTCGCGGGACTCCGATGTCGTCCCCGGCCCGAGTTGCTCGCCGCTGAGCGCGCGAGCCAGGTCGCCGAGGAGCAGTGCACCGGAGAGCCCGTCCGCGAGGGAGTGGACGAACGTCAGCAGCACCGTGGCGCCACGATCCGACCCGTCGTCGTCGCTGATCAGCACGGCGCGGACGGTCGGCGCACCTGGTCGCAGGGTGAACGCGTCAGCCAGTTCCCGTGCTGCTTCCGCTTCCCAGGCGGCGCCGGGCGCTGCACTCCGGACCGGGATCGGCTCGTCGGTCGTGGCGATCGCGGGTCCCGACTCTGACTCCACGACTCGAGCGGCGAACGACGGGTGGTGTTGCTGCAGGGTCGCCAGAGCGTCGTGGAGTCCGGTCGCGTCGATGGTGCCGCGGAAGTGCGCCGCGACCACGAACTGCATCGGGTGTAGTTCGGAGAACCGGTGGTACATCCGCTCGAGCGCTCCGAGCGGACGGAGCAGCGCGTCGGGCGGCACCGGTACCTGCTCGTGGCGGCCCTGTCACCGAGGTGTGTGTTGTCGTCCACGTACGCTCCCGTGCGTTCGGTGCGGGGACTCGTTCCCAGCACCAGCACGGTACGAAGCGGCGGACCGAGCGCACGTGTCCCAGCCGGGGACACGATCGAGTGAGTCGTCAGCCGCTCCACGCCGCGACCGCTGCGAGGGACGCGCTCGTTCACCCGTTGATGAAGGTGCGCACCTCGACGACGGCCACGTCGAATTCTTCGCCGACTCCGCTGAAGTCCTTCCGCTCGTAGCAGGTGACAAGCGCACGCTCCCACGCGAGCATCATCACCCCGCACTGCAAGCGGCTAGGGGTCGCACCTCCGCCGTCAACGGCTCGTTGTTCCGCGGCGGCAACCAGTGCGTCGACCCACAGGTCTTGCTGCTGGAGATGTCGTCGGCGGAGAGCGGGTTCCGTCTGCCCCAAGCCGATGATGAGCGCCCATCGATCGGGCTCTGCCCGCACGGAGTCGACAGCCACGTCGAACGCAGCGCGGACCGCTGGCAGGCCGGCCTCGTCCGCTGGCCTACTCGCGAGTGCGTCCGCAACGGCGGACCCAAGGGATTCGGTCGCCTGCAGCACGGCGTCCTCCTTCGACGGGAAGTAGCGGAAGAACGTCCGCTCCGACACCCCGACGGCGGCGGCGATCGCGCTGACCGTGGTCGCGGCGTAGCCGACCTCACGAACGAGGCGTACGGCAGCGTCGGTCAGCTCCGCGCGGATCGTCTCGCGCATCCGCTCTCGGACTCCCTTGGGTCGCGCTTCGTCCTTCTGCATCCGGCCATCGTAGAGTACGGTCACTGACTGCCATATTGGCAGTCACTGCCACCTAGTCATCCGATGCAAGGAGATCCCCATGACCGACACAATCACGATCGGTGAGTACACCGTCTCGGCTCTCGTTGACGGTGAGTCGCATCTACCGCCCTCTGCCTATCCCGGCGCGGACTTCTCGCGGTACCCGGAACTGCTCGACGCTTCGGGGACGCATCGGATCCGCATCGGTGCACACCTCGTGCAAGGACCTACGGGCACATTCCTCATCGACGCCGGCGCCGGTGTGATGTCGATGCCGTTCCCACCCGAACTCGCAATCCTCAACGGGTTGGACGCGCCTCCCACCCACCTGGCTGCAGCCGGGTCGCTCCCCGACTCCCTCGCGGCCGTCGGCGTGACACCGGACGAGATCACGAAGGTGTTCGTCACGCACCTCCACCTCGACCACGTCGGATGGGTCATGCACGACGGTGCGCCCTTCTTCCCCAACGCGGAGATCCACTACGGCGCCGAGGACTGGCCCACACTCGTGGACGGAGCTCCTGAGAACGACCCGATCCGGCCCCTCATGGGCGCGGCGGCTGCAGCCGGGATACTCCGGCCCTTCTCGCCCGCCTCGGAGGAACTCCTGACCGGCGTCACCGCAACCCACACTCCCGGTCACACGCCGGGACACCGGGCGATCGAGATCGAATCCCAGGGGCAGCGGATCGTCTTCACGGGCGACCTCATCGAACTCCCGGTGCAGCTCGCGGACCGTGACGTCCACTTCATGACAGATGTGGACCGGACCGGGGCCAGCGCCGCCCGTGCCGCCCTCTTCGCGCGCGCGAAGGCGGAGGACATCGTGATCGCTCCCGCTCACCTCACCGCCCCCACCTTCGGCATGATCGCCGCCGACGACACGTGGGTCGACGCCGTGTCCCGTTGACCGTGTGGTCAAGGCGGCTTCCACCGGTTCGACCAGATCGTCCCGGCGGCGGCCGTCTCGCTTGCGGCCACGGCCGCACGGACCAGCCGGATGCAGCGGACCCTCGGAGAGGACTGAGCGACTGACGGGAGGCGCGTCGCGGCGCCGCCACGCACCTCCCGTCCGACGACCGGCCGATCAGGCGTACGCGGTCTCGCTCGCGATGCGACGACCGAGGTGCGCGAGCGCCTCGGCGCTCACCGATCCCGGGACCGCGTGGTACGCGCAGAGCAGGTAACCGGGGGTGTTCGGCACGACGAAGGTCTGGTGGCGCAGCGGGACCTGCCCGTACCCGTCGACGAACGGACGGACGTCCCCGTCGTAGTAGGGGTCGACCTCGTGGCGCTCCCACAGGTCGCGGAACACCGGGTCCAGTGCGCAGAGCCGGGCCGCCGTCGTGTGGAGACGCTCGTCGTACGGGTCGCCGTAGAAGCGCATCCGGCGCGCTGTGCGGTCGGCGAGGTCCTGCCACGTCGGCAGTGCCCGCACCTCCGGGTAGGTGAAGACCACCTCCGGGATGCTCCGGCCGACCTCGAGACCGAGGGGCACCACCCACCTGGCGAGGGCGTTCGACAGCACGACCTCGTGCCGGGAGTTGATGATGTAGGCGGGGGTGTTCGCCCACGAATCGAGGATCGCGGCCATCGCTTCGGTGGACACCGCTGCCTCGGCCGCGGCGATGCCGGAGGGCTGCGCCGAGCTCAGCCGCGTCATGTGCTGCGCCGCCGCATCGTCGAGGCGGAACGCGCGCGCGAGGGCCTGCAACACCTGGTCCGACGGGGCGCGGTCGCGTCCCTGTTCGAGGCGGAGGTAGTACTCCTGGCTGATGCCGGCGAGCCGGGCGACTTCGTCGCGGCGGAGGCCGGGGACACGGCGCCGCGTCAGCGACCGGACGCCGACGTCCTCGGGGCTGGTGGCAGCGCGGCGTGCACGGAGGTACTCGCCGAGTGGTGACGCTGGTGTACCCACGCCTGGTCCTCTCCTCGTCCGCACCGGTGTGGTGGTGCCCATGACGATCCTCGCGCACGTGCAGGACCGGAACGTGCCGACTGTCCCGAGCAGGGACACCCTCGCGATCACGCGGCCCCGTACCGTCTGGCTAGTCCGGAGGGAGAGCCGTGGACAGTCCACCGGTACGACGCGCGCACGTCACCGTCACCGCTCGCTTCGAGCAGACGCCGAGCGAGGTGTGGTCGCGGTTCGTCGACTTCTCCGACGCACATGTCGGCCCCGGCGGGTGGTCGGAGGTCCTCGTGCCCGACGAGAGCCGTTGGGTCCGCCGTGCGTCGGCGGACCTCGGCGTGGTCGAAGAACGGCGCGGCGACAGCATCGACGGCATCCTGGCGTACCGTGCGCGGGTTCCTGGCGGGTCGGCCCAGGACGACCTCGACGCCGTCGTCCGGGTGTCGCAGGACGGGCACGGCAGCCTCGTCACATGGAGCACCGAGGGCCTCGCGCGCCGATCGGCGGCGGACCGGGAGCAGGTCGGGCGATGGCTCGCGGAACGCCTGCAGTCAGCTGGCGGCCAGGTGCTGCCGCCGCTCACGATGGACGTCTGGCTCGGGAGCTCCCGTCCGATCGCGCGGACCGGTCTCGACGGGACCGGACCTGCCACGTGGTCGCCGACGACCGCGACGCTCATCGCCGGCGAACGCGACGCGGTTCTGGTCGACGCGCTCATGACGGTCGACGAGGCCGACGACCTCGTCGCGTGGATCCGGAGGACCGGCAAGCGCCTCCGCGCGGTCCTCGTGACGCAGGGCCAGGCGGACCACTTCTTCGGGCTCGGGCAGGTGCTCCGGGCGTTCCCGGGAGCCGTCGCGACCGCGGTCGCCGACGTGGCCGAGCAGGCACAGGCGCACACCCGCCCGGCGTTGCGATCGCGCTGGGAGACGTTGTTCCCCGGACGTCTGCCGCCGACGGTCACGGCCCCGACCCCCGCCCCCGCCGGTGTCATCGACCTGGAGGGGCACGCGCTGCAGCTGTTCGACCTCGGCGAGGTCGGCGGACGTCCCGCGAGCGTCGTATCCGTCCGGGACCTCGACACCCTGGTCGGCGGTGACCTGGTGTACAACCGTGTGCACCCGTGGCTCGTCGGTACCGACCGGGCGTCACGTCGTCGGTGGTGGCGGTCGCTCGACGTCGTCGAGGCGTTGCGCCCCTCCTGGGTCGTCGCGGGCCACCGCCACCCCGAGGCGGTGTCGGACGCCGCCGGCCCCCAGGTCGCGGACCTCCGTCGCTACCTCGAGGACGTCGAGATGGCGCTCGGCACGTGCGCGGACCCACAGTCCTTCGTCGCGACCATGACGGACCGGTGGCCGGGCCACGGGAACCGCTCGACGCTGGAGGCGTCGGCGGTCGCGTTGTTCGCGCCCGCTCGGACGATCGTCCCCGCCCAGTTCCCCGACCTGCTCCCCGGTGGGCCGATCCAGGCGGGCGGCGACGAAGACTCCCTCGACTGACTTCGCTCGCCCGCTAGGCTGTCGCCGATCGGGAGGGACGTCGTGGGCGGATCGGAACTCGCAACGCGGCTCCGGACGCTACGGCTCGCGGCCGGCATGACGCTCGAGGCGCTGTCCGAACGGTCCGGCGTGAGCGTCAGGGGCATCAGCGACATCGAGCGCGGCAGGAGCCTCCACCCCCAGCCCCGCACGATCGAGGCGTTGGTGTCGGGCCTCGCCCTCGACGACGCGGCGCGGCGCTGGCTCCGAGCACCACTGATCGCGAGCGGGCCGGACGGCGGGCGGACCGACTTCCGTCCGGCCCGCGTGACGGACTTCACCGGCCGCGGCGCCGAGCTGCACCGACTCGTCGACGCTGCCTCGGCATCCGGCACCGCAGCTCCCGTCCGGGTCGTCGTCGTGTCCGGTCCTCCCGGCATCGGGAAGACCGCGCTCGTGACCGAGGCGCTGGCCCACGTCGCCGGGGAGGGGCGTCGTGTCTTCGTCGACCTCGCGGGGCACGGTCGCCCCGCCTCGACCGCGCTGGAGGTGCTGCAGCGGGTGCTCCGCCAGTGCGAGCCCGGCGACCCGCCAGGGACGCTCGTGGCCGCTCGTGCACGGTGGGCCGAGATCGCCACTGACGAACGCGTGCTCGTCCATCTCGACAACGTGTCGGGGGAGGAGCAGGTGCGACCTGTCCTCGTCGAGGGGCGAGCGACCGTCGTCGCCACCTCCCGCCGATCGCTCGCCGGACTCGACGCCGAACGCGTGGTCCTCGACGTCCTCGACGCCGAGGACGCTCGCGTGCTCCTCGAACGTGTGATCCCGGCGGAACAGCGCGACGATCGTTCGGTGGCGGAACTCCTCGCCCTGTGCGACGGGTTCCCCCTCGCGCTCCGGGTCGCGGCGAACCGCATCGCGAGTCGTCCGGCGACCACTGCTGCGGACCTGGTCGTCCGGCTGCGCTCGGCCGATCGTCGGTTGGCGCTGCTCGTCGCGGGGGACGTGTCGGTGGCAGCCGCGATCGCGGTCTCCCATGACGACCTCGATCCGCAGACGTCCGCGGTGTTCCGCACGACCGCCGCACTCGACGGGGTCACCTTCGACGCGCAGGTGGTCGCGGCAGCGCTCGGGGACGACCCGCTCGAGACCGAGGAACGGCTGGAACAGCTCGTCGACCTCGGTCTCGTCGAACAACGCGGTGCCGACCGGTACCGCGTGCACGACTTGATCCGGCTGTTCGCGTCCGACCGCCTGCGAGATGACGCGGTCGCCGAGGCCTCCGTCCGCGCTCGCCTGGACCGCTGGCTGCTCGACCAGTTGCTCACCGCCGGGTCGGTGTTCGTCGTCCCCGGGCGAGCCCCGGTCTCACTGTCGGGTGCCGACCAGCAGGCGGCGCGGGACTGGATCGTCGCAGAGGTCGACCACTGGTGGCCGGCGTTCCAGCGCGCGGCGGCCGACGGACGACACGAGACCGTGCTCACCCTGACGAGCGTGCTGCAGTGGGTCGCGAACCTCTGGCCCGACTGGGGCAGGTGGTACGAGCTGGACCTCCTCGCGCAGGACGCAGCGAGTGCGACCGGGGACGACGGTGCTGCTTCCGAGATCAGCGGGCACCTCGCGTGGGCGGCTCACATCGAGCGGGCCGATCACCGTCTCGCTGCGCGGCACGCGGTGGATGCCCTGGGTGCGGCCGAGCGTTCCGGCGCAGCGCACCTGGTTGCCTGGGGGCATTACCACGTTGCGTGGGCTGCGCTGGAGCTCGGGGAGGTCGAACGTGCCGAGGCCCACGTGCGGGCTGCAGTCGCGGGCTTCGAGGCCGACCCGGACCCGGTCTTCCTCCACCAGGCGCGCGGCCTCCTCGGCCTTGTGCTCCGGGCGCAGGGGCGGCACGCCGAGTCGGTCGTCGCGCTCCGTGCAACGGTGCAGGGCATCGTCGCCGGTGTCGACCCCGTGGACGAGCGCGTCCGCTACGCCCAGGCCCTCGCACGTGCCGAACTCGCCACGTCGCTCCTCGCGGCGGGAGCCGCCGATGGAGCGCTCGCCGTCCTCGATGCGGGGCTCGGCGCGGTCCCGCTCGACACCGGGACGTCGCTCGGGCTGCTGCTGCGCACACGGGCGGCGGCCCTGACAGAACTCGGGCGACGGCACGAGGCGCTCCGCGACGTCGAACGCGCCCTGGAGGCGATGCCGGCGCGGGTCCGTCCCGCACGCCTGGACGCCCTGCAGCGCGAGCTCGCCATGCTGCGCGACGACCTCACGGGTCCGCCCGGGTGACGGGTGAACGCGAGCGACGAAGCGACGGCGGGGAGTGAGGTCACACCGTCACCGTCCGCCGCACGGTCACGTCGTCCCGTAGCGCCGCGAGCACCTCTGCCGCGGGCGAGCCGACGGGAGCGTGGAAGGCCGTCAGCACCTGCCGCCGAGGACCGGGCACCTCGAGCGTCTGACAACGCAGGGTGACGAGCCCGTGCCCGTGCACCTCCTGGTCGATCGCACCGTTCAGGTAGGGGCGGGCGTCGTGCCGGGCCCAGAGACGTCGGAATTCCGCGTCACGGACCGACAGGGTGCCCACGATCTCCTGCAGGCGGCGGTCCCGCGGGTCGCTCCCGTACCGCAGCGTGGCGGCCGTACGTTCAGCTGCCTGCGGCCAGTCCTGCATCGTGACCCGGGCGGACGGCGAGAACACGGCGAGGGGCAGGTTCACCCCGGGACGCAGGCCGCCACCCGTCATCGCCCGTGCGAGCGGGTTCACGACGAGCACGTCCTGGTTGCCGTCCATGACGTAGGCCGGGGTGCCGGTCCACTGGTCGAGCAGGCCGGCCAACGCTGCGAGGACCGACCCGGGAGGCGCGGGGGCGTCGGTAAGGAGTCCACCGGTCTGGATGCGCACCAGGCGGCGCATGTGGTCGATCGCGGCCGGGTCCAACCGCAGTGCGCGGCCGAGTGCGTGCAGCACCTGGTCCGAGGGCTGGCGGTCCCGCCCCTGCTCGAGGCGCAGGTAGTACTCCTGGCTGATCCCGGCGCGCTGCGCCACCTCGTCGCGACGGAGGCCCAGGACACGACGCGACGTCAGCGAGACGATCCCGACGTCGGTCGGCTGCACGAGGGCTCGGCGAGCACGGAGGTACTCGCCCAGCGGTGTCGCGGTGGTCGGCATGGCGGTGGTCCCTCTCGTCGGCGGTGCGGCACCGGGCCGTGGTGCTGCATGATGACGAGCACCAGCCCACCAGTCAGCCGGCGTCCGCACCATGCAGAACGCAGGCAGGAATCGAGGAGACCGTGTCCGGACGAACCGACGGAGCGGTCCTCCGGCGCCTGCGCGCTGAGGTCGGCCTGACCCTCGCCGACCTCGCGAGCCGGGCCGGGGTCGGCGTCCGGACGATCGGTGACATCGAGCGCGGCGTGGCACGTCGCCCGCAGCGCGCCACGCTCGAGGCGATCGCGACGGCACTGGGAGCCGGTCCCACCGACCGGAACGCACTCCTCGCCATCGGTCGGCGGCAGTCGTCGCCGACGTCCGCCGCGCCGGACGTCGTCGACGACTTCACCGGCCGTGAGCACGAGCTGCGCCGGATCCTCGACCGACTCGGCGACGACCACGCCACGGTCGTCGTCGTGTCGGGCGGCCCCGGCGTGGGGAAGAGCACCCTGGCGGCGGAAGCGCTCCGCGTGCGCGGCAGCAGGTGGCTGCACGTGGACCTCGGCGGGCAGTCCGCGTCGCCCCTGTCCCCGCTCGACGTGGTCCGACGACTCGTCTCGATCGCCACGGACGGAACGGAGGACGCAACGACCGAGTTCGACGCGGCAGCGTCTCGGTGGCGCGCGCTCCGTGACGAGCACGGTCACGCGGTGCTGCTCGACGACGCAGCGGACGAGGCGCAGGTCCGGCCGGTACTGGAGGCGAGCGGCCCAGCGGCCCCGGTCATCATCACCGCACGGAGGTTGCTGGCCGGCCTCGACGCCGGGCTCCGCGTGACGGTGACGCCCTTCGAGCAACAGGACGGCCTCGCCCTGCTCGAGCGCATCGTCCCCGATGCCGCGGGACACCCTTCGCTGTCCGCCCTCGCCGAGCGATGCGCGGGAGTCCCGCTGGCGTTGCGGATCGCCGGCAGTCGAGTGGCCGCCCCGGGAGCGGACCTCGACGATTTCCTCCATGCGATCGTCACCGAGGAGCAGCGGCTCGCGGCGCTCCACCACGGCGACCGCTCGGTCGAGGCGGCCTTCGCCGTCTCCTACCGGGCACTGCCCGCGTCGACCGCGCGCGTGTTCCGGTCCCTCGCGGTGATCGACGGTACGACCTTCGACGCGTGGACCGGCGGTGCAGCGCTCGGACTCGGAGCGGAAACGGCGGAGGACGCACTCGAGGACCTCGTCGACCTCGGTCTCGTCGAGCCCCGCGGCGGGAACCGGTACCGCGTGCACGACCTGCTGCGTGCGTTCGCCGGCGTGCAGCTCGTGACGGAGGACGGAGCGACGGCACGAGACGCCCGTCGCTCCCGGCTGCACAGTGCGGTGCTCGGCAGGTTGGCCGACGCCGCCGGTCGTTTCGCTCCGGGCGCGCCATCGACGAACGGAGCAGACGCGCCGGACGCGGCGCGGAGGTGGATCGTCGGGCAGGTCGACCACTGGTGGCCGGCGTTCCGGGCGCTCGTCGATGCGGGGGACCACACCGCCGTCACTCGCACGGCCAGCGAGCTGCAGTGGTTCTCGAACCTGTGGCCGGCATGGGGTCACTGGTACGAGCTCTTCGGTGACGCGGTGGAGGCCGCCCGACGCCTCGACGACAGGGCAGCCGAGTCCCGCCTCCTCGGCCTCCAGACCTGGGCGGCGCTCATGGAGCGGGGCGATCGGGACGGAGCGCTGGAACTCGCCACCGCCGGGCTCGCCGCAGCGGACACCGTCGATGACGACCTGCTGCGGGCGAACGCCGAGTACCACGTCGCGTGGGCGTACCTCGCACTCCGGCAACCGCTGCTCGCCCTGCCGCACATCGAGTCAGCCATCGACGGGAACACCCGGGCCGGCGACGACGCCGCGCTCGTCCAGTGCCGGTCGATGGCCGGCGCGGCGCTGCACCTGCTCGGCCGCCACGACGAGGCGATCGTCGCGTTCCGTGGGGTCCTCGACGACCTGGACCGGGCGCCGCAGGGCGACCCCGGGATGGCCTTCACCCGCGTGGTGGCGCTCGAGGAGATCGCGAAGTCGGCGAACGCTCTCGGGAGGTGGGCCGAAGCGCGCGACGCCGCGGACACCGGGCTCGCCGTCGCGGCGGGGATGGGTTGGGACACCGGTGCCGCCCGCGCCCTGCGGCAGCGTGCCGAGGCGCTGCTCGGGTCCGGTTCCGTCGCGGAGGCCCTGGCCGACGCCGAGCGGGCGGTCGCGCTGGTCGACGCGGACCGTGCCGACGCGCAGGCGCTCGCCGTCCTCGGTGAGCTCCGTGAGCTGGTCGCGCGAGCACGCAGGACGACGGCCGCCGCACCGGACCCGTCGACGCGTGCAGTCGACGTCGCAGCGCAGGATGTCCCCGGCGGGGGCAGGCAGGGCACGCCCGACGCTGATTAACCTGCCTCGGTGCAGCCAGACCCCGACCAGCAGCCGATCGTGCGAGCTCGCGACATCGAGCACGCCTACCCGACACACGCGGGAGTGGGACGTGCGGTCCTGCGCGGGGTGTCCCTGCAGGTACGGCGTGGGGAGATGCTCGCCATCGTGGGGCCGAGCGGCTCCGGGAAGAGCACGCTCCTCGCCTGCCTGTCCGGGCTCGAGACGCCGGTGCGCGGCGTGGTCGAACTCGACGGCGTCGACCTGCGCGGGCTCTCGCGGCAACGGTCCGCCCGGTACCGCCGTGGACGGGTCGGGTTCGTCTTCCAGACGTACAACCTGTTGCCCGCCTTGACCGCTCGGGAGAACGTCGCGTTGCCGGCACGCCTGGCGAAGCGCCCGGCGGACCGGCGGACGGTCGACGCCGCACTCGATGCCGTGGGACTGCTCGACGTGGCGGACCAGCGGCCGGACGCGATGTCCGGAGGGCAACAGCAGCGGGTCGCCATCGCCCGCACGCTCGTCGCCCGTCCTGAGGTCGTCTTCGCCGACGAACCCACGGGCGCACTCGACACCGTCGCGGGTGCACGGGTGCTCGACCTGCTCCGCCGGACCGCAGCGGGCGAGCGGTCGGTCGTGATGGTGACGCACGACCTCGCCGCAGCGGCCCGCGCGGACCGTGCCCTGGTCCTGCGCGACGGCCTCGTGCACGCAGAGCTGATCCGTCCGGACTTGGACGGCCTGTTCGCCGCCGTCGAGCACGCGGCCCTGACGTGATCGTCGCGCAGCTGGCTGCGGCCGACCTCCGGTCCTCGTGGCGGGTGTGGTGTGGGTTGTTCGCGGTCTGTGCGGTCGCCGCCGTGGCCGGATCCGTCCCGGGCACGCTCGTCGTGGGCGGGCTGCAGACACCGGACGTGCGGGGCCTCGCGATGCTGTCCATCGCGGGCACGACGGCGGCGTTCGCACTCATCGCCGTCCTGGTGGTCGTCTCGGCAGTCGTCCGGCTCACAGCGGCGCTCCTCGTCCGGACGTACGGGCTCTGGCAACTCGCTGGCGTCACGCCTCGCGGCGTCCGGTGGACGATGCTCCTGCAGACGGCCCTGGTGTCGACGACCGGCGCGGTGGCAGGCGCAGCCGCCGCAGCGGTCGTCGTGCCGCCGGCGGTGTCCGCGGCACTCCTCGACTCGAACGGGCTCGCGGACGTCCGAGTGGCGGCGTCCTGGGTCGAAGCAATCGTCGTCGTCGTGGTCACGGCTGGAGCAGCGGTCGTCGCCGGTGCACCAGGGAGCAGGCGTGCAGCAGCCACCTCGCCGTCGGCGGTGCTCCGGAACGCGCCGGTGGGCCGCCGGTCGGTCGCCGTGCGAGCGACGGTCGTCGTCCTGCTCGTGGCGCTCGCCGGGAGCATGCTCGCCGGGCTGCCTGCGTCGGTGCCGGACGGAGCCGCGCCCGCGCTCCTGATCGGCCCGGTGCTGGTCGCGGCGGTCGCCGTGCTGGGCCGGACCGTCGGCGCACCCGCCGTGCGGCTCTGGACCGCGCTCGTGCCTGCCAGCACTTCTGTGGCCTTCGGGCTGGCGCGCGCGGCGGTGCGGTGGTCGGCGTCACGGAGCGACACGACGCTCGCGGCTCTGCTGGTGGCGGTCGGACTGCCCACGGGACTGGTCGGCGGGCAGCGGACCGCGGCGAGTGCCGTGGGTGCGGACGTGCCCGGCGGAGCCGGGGCGACGGTGCTCGTCCTCAGCGGCCCGGTGCTCCTAGCGGCGATCGGAGCGGCGGCCACCGCGGCGATGGCCGCTCGGGACCGTGCCCGGGAACGCGATCAGCTCAAGGCCGTCGGCGCGTCGCCGGGCCTGCCGGTCGGGGTCGCGGCGCTCGAGGGGCTCGTCCTCGGGATCACGGGGACGCTGGTCGCCGCGGCGGTGGTCGGCGTCGCAGTCACCGCAGAGTGGGCGGTGCTCGTCGGCGGGCACCCCGGTGCGCGGCCGGTCTTCCCCGTCGTGCTGCTCGGTGCCGTGGGCGTGTTCTCGACGGCGCTCGTGGTCGTCTCCTCGGTGCTGCCGGCGCTCCCCGCCCGTCGTCGTCGCGTTCCTGTCCGGGCGTGAGCCATCCCGCCCGTCCGGCCGGACCCGACGTAAACTCAGCAGGTGTCGGAACACATCCATCGACTGGTCGGCCGCGACGCCGAGGCCCGGCTGATCGCGAACGCGTTCGACGAGGCGCGTGCCGGTCTGGGCAGCGCGGTCCTCATCGAGGGGGAGCCCGGCATCGGGAAGACCGCCCTCCTGGCGGACACGGCCGCGGTCGTTGGAGACCATGCACGCTTCGTCCTGCGGGCGCGAGGTGTCCGGAGCGCGACCGACGTGGCGTTCGGGGCGCTGCACGAGCTGCTCAACCCCCTCACGGCGTACATCGACGCGCTCCCGGAACGACAGGCGTCCGCCCTCGACGTCGCCTTCGGTCGGCGGACCGGTCCGACGCCGGACCGCCTCGTGCTCGGCGTCGCCGTCCTCGGGCTCCTGGAGGAAGCGTGCACGCACGGCACGGTGGTGCTCCTCCTCGACGACCTGCACTGGATGGACCGGACGTCGGTCCACGCGCTGCTGTTCGCAGCCCCACGGCTGACGGCTCTCCGCGTCCTGCTCGTCGCCACCTCCAGGACAGGTGGGCAGGTGTCCGATCCGGCAGACGCGTTCCCGACCGTGATCCGTCTGGGACCGCTCGACGACGTCGCCGCTGCGCAGCTGCTCTCGGACGTGGCCGGGCACCTGCCGGACCGGGAACGTTTGCGCGTCCGACGCGAGGCGTACGGCAACCCCCTGGCCCTGCTCGAGTTCTCCGCCGCCGACGCAGGTGCGACTCGATCACGGACCACCGACCGGATGTCCGCACGTCTCGAGAGGAGCTTCCTCGACGGCGTCCGCCTCCTCCCGCAGGACGCTCAGGAGGCACTGCTCCTCGTCGCAGCAGGAGAAGGCGCCACGGTCCGGGAACTCGAGGAAGCCGTGGCGGCGGCAGGCCTCGGTGCCGCGGACCTGGCGACCCTGGAACGGGAGGGCTTCGTCCGGCGTGACGGTGACCGCATCGTCCCGCGACACCCCTTGGTCGCCTCGGCACACTACGACGCGGCGGATCCCCTCCGACGCCGCGCTGCCCACGACGTCCTCGCCACCGCGGTCCGTGCCCCGGACCGTCGCGCTCTCCACCGCGCCGCAGCGACCGTCGGCCTCGACGAATCCGTCGCCGCGGACCTCGACCGCGTCGCGGAGACTGCCCTCCGGCACGGCGCGCCGGCAGAAGCCGCGACCGCGTGGCAACGCGCCGCGGACCTCTCGCCCGACCCCACGCACCAGGCGAACCGACTCGTGGAGGCCGCGGAGGCGGCCCGGCGTGCGGGCGCCTCCGATGACGCGTCCGTGCTCCTGCGCCGCGCGGAGCCGCTCGCGGAGCTCTCGGATGCCCGGACGCAACACCGCTTCGCGCGGGCGGAGTGGATGCTGAGCATGACCGCGGACCACCGAGGTCGGGGGGCCGCCGAGCTGGTGGCCTTCGCCGGCACCCGGTCCGAGGCCAGCGAGCGTGCCGAGGTCCTGTTGTGGGCAGCCGCCAAGTGCTACATCCACCAGGAACCGGACGGTGTCCGGGAGCTGGTCGCCTCGACCGTCGAACGCGCTGCTCAGGAGCACGAGGACCGGGACACGGCGGTCCTCGCAGACGTCACCCTGGCGCTCGTGCGGACCGGGCGGCCGCTGGACGACGCGACCGTCGACCGCTTCCTGGACCGCGCCCAGGCGACCGACGGCGTCATCATCAACTGTCTTGCTTTCGCTGCCGAGGAAGCCGGCGACATGGCGCTCTCGGACCGGTGCTGGACAGCAGGCGCCCGCCTGTTCCACAACGCCGCGCGGACGAGCGACGAGGCTACCGCGCTCTGCGGCCGGGCGAGCCCGCGGATCACAGCGGGACACCTGACGGACGGATTGGCCGATGCCGACCGATCGGCACGGCTGAGCGAGGAGTTGGAGCTTCCCGTGGTCACCGGGATGGCGCTCGCCGAGGCGGCTCGAGCGCTCGCACGAGCAGGCGACCGTGAGGGAGCCCGCGCGCGTCTGGACGCGCTGACGCGCATCCCCGTCGCGCAGGGGTTCGCTCGCATCGTCGCCACTGCGGCGTGGGCAGCGGCGCTGATCGCGGCGGACGAGGGGCGCCACGACGACGCACTCGCGCACCTCGCCCGGACCTCCGTCAACCGGCCGGTCGCGATGTGGTCCGGAGCGGACCTCGTCGAGGCAGCGATCCGCACCGGGGACGCATCACCTGTGCTCGAGTGGCTCGACGAGGCGGAACAGGTCGCGGAGGTCACCGGTTCCTCGCACCTGCGGCTGCTCGTGGCGCGATCCAGGGGATTGCTGGCGGTCGACGACGCCGAGGCGCTCGAGCACCTCTCGTCAGCGGTCGAGCTCGGATCACCGAGCACGATGCCGTTCGACCTGGCCGTGGCACGGCTCCACCTAGGCGAACGGCTCCGACGCGTCCGGCGGATCGTCGACGCCCGTGAGCAGCTCGCGCAGGCAGTCCGGCTGTTCGACGGTGTCGGCGCCCGCTCGTGGGCGGCACGCGCGCGCACCGAGCTCCGCGCGGCCGGTGGTGTCGCGGAACGCGATGTGGCGCGCGAGACGGCGGACGACCTGCTCACGCCACAGGAACTCCTCGTCTCCCGCATGGCCTCGACCGGCCGGACCAACAAGCAGATCGCCGACGAGGTGTACCTGTCCCACCGGACGGTCGCCGCCCATCTGTCTCGCGCGTTCACGAAACTCGGGATCAGCCGCCGCTCCCAGCTCGTCGGCGTCCTCGCACCCGCGGACGCACCGGACTGAGTCCCGTCCCCGGTCACCGCCGGGTCACGCGACGGCGGCGGCAGGGCCCGGCGCCGCCGCCGAGCGCCTCCGGGCGTGCTGCAGGAGTCGGGCGCCCGCGCTGCCGGCCTTCGCGGTCAGCGTGACGAGCGACTGCCCGCTGGGACCCGGCACGGCGAGTGAGTGGCACACGAAGTCGACGGCACCGAGTGTGCCGACCCGGATCTGCGCGGGCCAGACGACCTGTCGCTCGACGTCGTGGCGGGCCCACAGGGTGCGGAACGTGTCGTCGCGGATCGCGAGCGTGCCGACGACCTCCTGGTAGCGCGTGCTCCTCGGGTCGCCGTGGAAGCGCAGGTTGGCGACCGCGCGGCGGGCGTCGTCTGCCCAGGCGACGGCGTCCGCGCGCCCGTGCGACGAGAAGAGCTCGAACAGGACGTTGCTCCCGGGCTGGAGCCGGGGGCGGACCAGCCGTGCGAGCGGGTTCGCTGCGAGGACGTCCTGGTCGGCGCTGATGACGAGCGCCGGCAGGTCGGTCAGCCCGTCGACCAGATCGGTCAGCCCGTCGACCACCGCGGCCTTCGCGGGCACGGCGTACGGGGCGTCCTGCTCGTCAAGCTCCGCGAGTCGGTGCATGTGCTCGACCGCCACGGGGTCGAGGAGGAGGGCCCGTCCGATCGCGGCGAGCACCTGGTGGGACGGTCGGCGGTCGCGCCCCTGTTCGAGGCGGAGGTAGTACTCCTGGCTGATGCCCGCGAGCTGCGCGACCTCGCTGCGACGGAGACCCGGTACCCGTCGGGTCCGGGAGGAGATGATGGCGACGTCGGCGGGCCGGACGAGCGCGCGCCGGGCCCGGAGGTAGTCGCCGAGGTGTGCAGACGGAGCGGTCACGGTACCTCCCGGGTCGGAGCAGGCCGTCCCGGGAATGTGCCGGGATCGTGTCTCCACGATGGCGTCCCCACGACGTCCGCAGCATCCGTCGAATGACCACATCCCTACCCATCGGATGGTGTCCCCGCCGGGGACACGTTCGCCGTGCGGGCTCGCCCGTACGCTCCGGAAGGTGAGCACGGACGACGAGGTCGACTTCCGGCGGGCACTGCTCGGCAGACTGGTCTTGCCCTGGCGGACCGTCCCGGCAGCCGTCTACGACCGGCACCTGACCGTCCGTGTCGCCAACTCTCTGGTGCACGCCGTCCACCCGTCGTTCCGGCCCGGCGCCAACCTGGCACGTGCGGCCTTCCTGCAACCCGACGGTGCTCCGCTGTTCCGGGCCACGCCGGGTCCAGCCGACGCGACACCGGTCGGGACCAGGCTCGCAACGGAGCTCCGACGGCTGCTCGACGAGCACGAGGAGGACCAGGGCTTCGTCGAGCTGGTCGGTGAGCTCGCCGCACGCAGCGCCAACTTCGCCCGGCTCTGGGCCGAGCCGGGCGACGCCGGACCGAACGGCGTCGTCGGCTTCGACAACCCCCTGGTCGGTCACCTCGTGCTCGCGTACCACCGCTTCGCCGTCCCCGGTCCGGACGGTGACACCCTGCTGCTGTGGCGCGGTGCGGACGAGGAGTCGGCGGGGCGTCTCGGGCGCCTCGCCGACTCGCTGCCCGGCTGAGGCGACCGTCGTCAGCGCGCGACCACGACCTTGCCGATGGCCGTCCCGTCGGCGACCTGGCGGTGCGCCTCGCGCAGGCCTGCGGCGTCGAACCCCTGCACGAGCGAGGTCACGGTGGATCGCACGCGGCCGGCGTCGACGAGGTCCGCGAGCGCATCGAGCAGGCGCCCTTGCTCGGCCATGTCCGGTGTGCTGAACGACGACCGGGTGAACATGAGCTCCCAGTGCCAGGCGATGGACTTCCGCTTGAGCGGGTACAGGTCGAGGCCGCGCGGGTCGTCGATCGCGGTGATCTCGCCGAACGGCTGCACCAGGTCCGCGAAGGCCTGCACGTTCCCGGCCGAGTGCGCGGTGAAGACGTACTGCACACCCTCGGGCGCCACCGCCCGGACGTTCCGCACCAGGTCCCGGTGGTCGACCACGTGGTCCGCGCCCATGGCGGTCACCCACTCGCGGCTTTCAGGACGTCCGGCCGTGCCGACCACCGTCAGTCCGGTGCGCGCCTTCGCCAGCTGCACGAGCACCGAGCCGACTCCTCCGGGGGCTCCGACGACGAGCAGCGTGCCGGTGCTGTGCTCCGTCAGACGGAACCGCTCGAACAGCGTCTCCCATGCCGTGATGCCGGTGAGCGGGAGTGCCGCGGCCTCGGCGTGGTCGAGCGACGCGGGTCGGCGCCCGACGATCCGCGCGTCGACGACGTGGAGTTCGGCGTTGGTCCCGGGGCGGTCGAGTGCTCCGGCGTACCAGACGGCATCGCCGACGGCGAAGCGGGTCACCGCGGGGCCGACCGCCTCGACGACACCGGAGGCGTCCCAGCCGAGCTGCTTCGTGCCCGAGCGGAGGCCGTGGCGGCTCTTCGTGTCGACCGGGTTGACGGACACGGCCTCGACGCGGACGAGGAGGTCGTGCGGACGCAGCGGGGCGAGCGGCACCTCGCGGGTGACGAACGCATCGTCGTCGCGGACGGACCTGCCCGCCTGCGCGAGGAACGCGCGGGTCGTGGTCAGTGCGGTCCGGTGACTCCGGTTGCTCGGGTCGGTGACGGTCATGGGTTCCTCCGTTGGTACGCGGTCGACAGGTGCTCTCCGTGGAGGCGCGGATCGCCTCCACGACGCACGGTAGGACCTCGCACCGCCGGGCAGCGTGGCTCCGTCGGGGACATCCTCGGTTGTGCATGACCCTGGAGGGGATGCTCCTCGCGGGGACACGTGCCGGGGTGGGAACGGCCCGTAGCGTCAGGATCGTCGCCGTCCGGCGGCCACGACCGAGGAGAACCGATGAGGATCCTGCACCCGCCCGTCCCCGCCACGTCGCACGTCGGTGTCGACGTCGCCCCGCCAGTGCTCCAGACGCTCCTGCTGCCCGTCGTCGCCGCGGCTTCGAGCCACTTCGGTGGCCACTCGTGACACCGATGCGCACGGTGCTCGAGGTACTCCGGGCGGACCCGGACCAGTGGCGACGGCGCGGTCTCCGATCGCCTCGGGAGATCGCGGTCATGGCGATGGAGCGCTCGCTGCCCGAAGATCCGGCATACGGTGACTTCTTCGTGCCGTCGCGGTGAGACGCCGACGACGAACGGCCCGGTTCCCTCAGGGGATCGGGCCGTTCGTCTCGTCGGTCGGGTCAGGCTGCGCGGTCGAGCGCCGCCACGTCCACCGGGGAGAGCCGGACCGCGGCGGCGGCGACGTTCTCCTCGAGGTGTGCCGGGCTCGACGTTCCCGGGATGGGCAGCAGGTTCGACGAATGCTGCAGCAGCCACCCGAGCGCGATCTGTGACGGTGAGACACCAGCGCGCGATGCCATCGCCCCGAGTGCACCGGCTCCCCGTGTCAGCCCTCCGGTGGCGAGCGGGAACCACGGGATGAAGCCGATCCCGAGCTCCGCCGTCACGCGCACGAGATCCTCGGACGAACGCTCGACCAGGTTGTAGAGGTTCTGGACTGTCGCGATCGGCACGATCCGCTGCGCCGCGAGGAGCTCCGCGACGCTCACCTCGCTGAGCCCGACGTGCCGGATGAGCCCTTCGTCGCGGAGGGCAGCGAGCGCGCCGAGCTGGTCGTCGAGCGGGACCCGCTGGTCGATCCGGTGCAGCTGGTACAGGTCGATGCGCTCGAGTCGGAGCCGTCGCAGGCTGCCCTGCACGGCAGCGCGCAGGTGCTCGGGCCGTCCGTCGACGATCCACTCGCCCCGCCGCCCGCGGACGAAGCCGCCCTTCGTGGCGATCACGACGTCGTCACGGTACGGAGCCAGGGCCTGCCCGATCAGCTCCTCGGCGACCTCAGGTCCATAGGCGTCCGCCGTGTCGATGAGGGTCACGCCGAGGTCGACGGCGCGACGGAGGACGGCTCTGGCGCCCTCCGGGTCGCGTGCGGGTCCGAAGGCGTTCCGTCCGGGCAACTGCATGGAGCCGAAGCCGAGACGTGCGACGGGGAGGTCCCCGCCGATCCGGAAGGTACCCGCATCCGCGGCGGTGACGGGTCGTGCATCGATGTCGGTCATGGTGGTCCTGTTCATCAGCTGATGTGGTGGAGAAGGGATGAGGAAACGGGCGCTGCTCACACGGCGGGCCGTGCGTTCTCGACGAGCGCGAGCGGTCAGGCCCACTGCGGCGACGGCGGCAGCGACGGCGACGAGCGCTGCGTACGACGCACCGACCGTCACGAGCCCGAGGCCGGCCGTGCAGAAACCCGCGACGAGCACCGGGACGCCGTAGGCCGCGTACGCGATCAGGTACACGGCTGCGAAGAGGCCGCCGCGGGTCGCGTTGTCCGCGAGCGGGCCGAGGATCCGCAACGAGGACGCGAACGCGGCGCCCTGTCCGGCACCGCCGACGAGCGCCGCCCCGACCAGCAGGGGCAGGTCGGCAGTGAGGACGGCGACGCCGGCGCCGACGGCTCCGACGAACAGCAGGCCCGCACCGATCGCCGTTCCGCGCCGGTCTGCGACGCGGGCGAAGAGCATGCCGGCGACCGCCGCGGCGGCGGGTTGCACGGCGATGACGGTAGCGCTCGCCGCTCCGCTGCCGAGTGCGAAGACGCCGTCGTCGAGTCGCGGCCCGAGTCCGAGGAACAGCCCCGAGAACATCCAGCCGGCCACCGTCAGCGGAGCCAACACGATGAACCACGCTCGGGCACGAGTGGGGACCGCGAGCACCGGTCGGAGCGACGCGAGTGCCCCGGTGTGCCTGTCCGCCGTCTCGTCCGCCGCGAGCACCGCGGCGATGCCGACGAGCAACACCACTCCGAGCGTCAGGAACACGGCGGCGGTCGGGTCGGGCGCGAACTGCGCCGCCACGCCTCCACCGAACGCGCCGAGGGCGAGACCCCCGACCGGCGCAGCGCTGGTGAGCACCGTCATCGTGCGCCGGTGCCGTTCGCTCGACAGCTCGATGATCGCCGCCGTGAACGTGCTCGTCGCCGCTCCGGTCGCGACACCCTGCACGGCTCGGGCGGCGATCACCCACCCGATGCCGTCGGCGAAGAGGAACAGGGCGCTGGCGACGAGCATGAGGACGAGGGCCGCCACGAGGACGGGCCGCCGACCGACGTGGTCGGACAGCCGCCCGGCGATCAGGAGCGTCCCGAGGAGCGTCACCGCATAGACCGTGAAGGCCGATGTGAGCTGCCAGTCGGGGAAGCCCCAGGCCGCCTGGTAGACGACGAAGAGCGGACTCCCGGCTCCAGCGCCGAACGCGACGGCGACGGAGGCGACGACGACGCCGATCAGCGCGGTCCTCCGGTACCCGGCGGAGGACCGGCGCGGTCCGTCCTGCTCCGACCGACGCAGCAGACCGAGGGACCTGGTCGCGATGCTGCCGACGACGAGGGTGGCCACCCCGACGACGACCCAGGAGAGGACCGTGCCGGTCGTGCCGAGGTGCGCGAGCGAGAGCAGGCGGATCCCGTACGTCGCGCTCGCCGCGGTGGTGAACGTCATCGCCCAGAACCCGATCGCGAACCCGCTCGTGACGTAGCGGCGCAGGAGGAAGACGTGGGGCAGGAGGAAGGCGACCATCGTCCCGGCGAGCGCGGTGTGCACGACGGATGCCGAACCTCCCGTCATCGTCCACCAGGCGTTCCCGGCCACGGCGGGAGGCGCGGAAAGGATGGCGAGGGTCGGGAGCAGGCCGGCCGGCACGGCCGGACCGGTGGCGAAGCGCGCGACGAGGACGGCGCCGATCAGGAGCCAGAACAGCACGCCGGCGGCGAAGTACCCGATGGCCAGCTCCGGGTGTCCGATCGTGGCGAGTGCCTGCGAGCTGAGCAACGACGCCGCCACGGTCGGGAGGAGATACCCGCCGTGCAGGGCGGCGGGATCACGAGGGAGGGTGAGCAGCGTCGTCACGAACCAGGCACCGAACGCCGTCGTCACCACGAGCATCGTCCACACACCGACCGCGCCCGTGACCGGGAACCGGATCGCGAGGTGGGCGGCGAGCAACGAACCGACGGCCGGGACGAGCGCGGCGAACGGACCGAGGACGGGGTGTCGGAGGTCGGCGGCGATCGCCCGCACACCGCCGGGTCGGTGCAGGTACCGCACGATGGTGACCACCCAGGCGACCGCTGCGGCCGCCCACAGCACCTCACCGATGGCCGGCGGTGCGCCGAGTTCGATGCCGGCAGCCGTCCACGTGCCGGCGATGCCGGCCGTCCCGAACGCGATGCCGAACGTGTTGAGGGGGAGCCGCGGTCGCGGCTGCTCCGACGTGGTGCTCATGGCTGATCTCCTCAGAGGGGTTCGGACGTAACCCTCATAGAGGGTGCGACATTCCGGAGTGCTGACGGACGGGAGGCGCGGTGCGGACCCGCACCGCGCCTCCCGTCCGACTGACGATGCGTCAGCCCCTGATCCAGGCGAGGACGTCCTGCTGAAGCACCTTGCGGTAGTCGCCGTGGATGCCGTGCGGGGCCCCCGGGTAGGTCTTGAGCGTGCCGTCGGCGACGAGGTCGATCGACTTGCGGGCGGCGTCGTCGATCGGGACGATCTGGTCGTCCTCACCGTGAGCGATGAGGATCGGGACCGTCAGTGCCTTGAGGTCCTCGGTCTGGTCCGTCTCGGAGAACGCCTTCACACAGTCGTACGCGGCCGAGAGGTTCACCGACTGGCCCTGCCGCCAGAAGTCGAGCTTCGCGCCGTAGGAGACGTCGCGGCCGTGGTTCGCCCCGAAGAACGACTCGGACAGGTCGAGCCAGAACTGCGATGCGTCCTCGAGGACGCCGGAGCGGATGCCGTCGAAGACGTCGATCGGGGTGCCGTCCGGGTTGCTGTCCGACTTCACCATGATCGGCGGGATCGCACCGGCCGTAATGACCTTCGCGACCCGGCCGTTCGCATACTGCGCGGCGTAACGGACGACCTCGCCGCCGCCGGTGGAGTGGCCCATGACGATCACGTCGTGGAGGTCCAGGTGCTCGATGAGGGCAGCGAGGTCCTTGGCGTACTGGTCGATGGTGTGGCCGACGGCCGTCTTCTCCGAACGGCCGTGTCCGCGGCGGTCATGCGCGATCGTGCGGTAGCCGTTCTCGCTGAAGAACTTCAGCTCCGGCTGCCACGCGTCCGAGCTGAGCGGCCAGCCGTGCGCGAAGACGATGGGCTGCCCCTCGCCCTGCTCGGTGTAGTACATCTCGAGGCCGTCGGGCGTGGTGAACGTGGGCATGGTTGTCTCCTTGCGTCGTGGTCTGAAGCCGAACGATCGTCGTCGGCGATGGCGACGCTACGAGCGCCGCGTCGCGGGGGCGTGTCCCCGTGGGGACCACCCACACCGCGCTCCGTCACCACGCGGGTGACCCGGGCAGGGGCACGCAACCCGTCGAGGACGATCCCTAGCGTCGGTGCCGTCCACCGAACGGAAGGAACCGGACATGACCGACATCACGATCACCCAGGCGCACGCCGCCGTCACCGCAGCCGAGGAGAAGGCCGAGGAACTCGGCGTCCCCTCGACCATCACCGTGCTCGACCGGGGCGCGCGGCTCGTCGCCGTCGCCCGACAGGACGGTGCGCCGCTGGTGTCCGTCGACGCCAGTGCCGCGAAGGCCCGGACCGCGGTGTCGTTCGGGGCCGCATCCGGCGACCTGTCCGGTGCCGTCCAGCCGGGAGCGCCGTTGTACTCGCTCGGGGCAGCGAGCCAGGAGCCACTCACGTTCGTTGCCGGCGGTGTACCTGTGCGGGACGCCGACGGGCGCGTCATCGGGGGGATCGGATCGAGTGGTGGATCGCCCGACCAGGACCTCGAAATCGCGAATGCGGCGGTTGCAGCGCTCTGACCCCCTCCGTTCCCGCCCGTGCTGCCTGGCCCGGGCGGGGACACGCGCGTCGGTTGCGGACCGCCCTAGCGTCACCGCATGTCCTCGCAGAAATCGACGTGCACCGTCGAACACCGAGCTGACCCGCGGCGTACCGACCGTCCGGGATCAGCGCACGAACGACGCGTCGCCGTCCGGCTGGCGTTCCTCGGTCGGCGACGGGGCGACGTCCACCGGGTCGGTGAGGATCCGCGTGAGTGCGATCGAGGCCAGGGTCGGCGTGGACGACCTGACCGCGACGGTGGATCCGGAGCGGTGGATACGCATGCGAGCAGGCTACGAAGCCGTCGGCGCCCGATGCGTGCCTGCGGCACGGACACCCACGGACGGACCCGATGAGCGTCGAGGTGACCCTGGGGTGGGTCGTCGTGTTCCTCGTGGTCACCGTCGCGGTGAGCGCGGCGGCACGACGCGTCGGGTGGTCGGCACCCCTCGCGCTCGTCCTCATCGGGGTGGCCGTCTCGTACGTGCCCGGCGTTCCCCGCGTGGACGTCGAACCGGACTTCGTGCTGTCGGTCCTCCTCCCACCGCTGCTGTTCGCCGCGGCGCTGCAGACATCCCTGGCCGACGTCCGCGCACGGCGTGAACCGCTCCTGCTGCTGTCGGTCGGCCTGGTGGCCTTCACGACGGTGGTCGTCGGCCTCGCCACCTGGGCAGTCGTGCCGACCCTCACCCTCGCCGCCGCGTTCGCCTTCGGTGCGGTCGTCGCTCCGACGGACGCCGTGGCGGTGACCGCGGTGACCCGCCGGGCGCCGCTCCCACGACTGCTGGCATCGATCCTGGACGGGGAGAGCCTGCTCAACGACGCCACCGCGCTCGTCGCGCTCAACACCGCGGTCGTCGCGATCGTCGCGGTCTTCGACCCCGTCCGTGCTGCGGGCGAGTTCGTGCTGGCGGTGGTCGGCGGCGTGGGCGTCGGACTCCTGGTCGCGTTCGTCATGGGAGCCGTGCGGCGACGGATCTCGGTCGCCGTCCTCGACACGAGCCTGTCGCTCGTCACGCCCTACGTCGCCTTCCTGCTCGCGCACGGCATCGGTGCATCGGGCCCGCTCGCGGTGGTGGTCGCCGGGCTGTTCCTCGGCTTCCGCGCTCCGGTGCTGCAGTCGGCGGAGGCCCGCCTCGCTGAGTCGCTGAACTGGCGCACCATCCAGTTCCTGCTCGAGAACGCGGTCTTCCTCCTCATCGGGCTCAGCCTCCCGGCGATCCTCCGCGGCGCGTTGTCGTCCGGCATCGGGGTCGCCCGCGCGGCCGTGGTCATCGGGGTGGTGGTCGTGGTCCTCGTGGCCGCGCGTCTCGGGTGGAGCCTCGCCGTGACGGCCGTCTACCGGTGGGGACCGAGGCGACTCCGGAGACGGAGCTGGCAGTGGCGTCTCGACCTGCCGGTGACCGTCGCCGGCGTCCGCGGGGTCGTCACGCTGGCCGCCGTGTTCCTGCTGCCCGAGCAGACCCCGCACAGGGCGTTCCTGCAGTTCCTCGCCTTCGTCGTGGTCCTGGCGACACTCCTCATCGGGCTGACGCTGCCCTGGGTCATCCGGGAGGTGGCGCTGCCGCCGCCCGACCTCGAGCAGGAGCGGATGGAGACGCAGCTCCTGCTCGCCGAGGCACGGGCCGAGAGCCTCCGACTGGTCGAGGAGCTCGAGGACGGTGCGTACGACGACCGCGTCGTGGAGCGCGTCCGCATCGACGCCGCACTGCTCGGCGAGACGCTCGTGGGCGACGACGGGGTACGGGCCGACCGGTCGGCCGCGTACGGAGAGCTCCGGATGCTCGCCATCGCCGAGGAACGCCGAGCCGTCCTCCGGGCCCGGCGCGAGGGGCGCTACCCCGAGGCCGCGGTACGTGCCGTGCTGACCGTCCTCGACATCGAGGAAGCCGCCGTCCGCGCCACCGTCACCGGGCGGACCGACTGAGGACGCAGGGAGGGTGTCCCGCTCGGGAGCATGTCCCCGACGGGAGCACGCTGCGAAGCCCGCCCCGCTCCTAGCGTCGACACCGCCGCCGACCGACGGGGTCGGCTGACCCGAGGGAGCACCGCAATGACCAGCACGGCCCCGACCACCGGCACCACGACCACCACCACCGCCCGGACGAGCCACGTGACGGCTGCGAACGGCACCAGCTACGCCTACCGCCGCTTCGGCTCGAGCGCGGACGGCGTCCCGCTCGTGTTCCTGATGCACTTCCGCGGCAACCTCGACAACTGGGATCCGGCCCTCGTCGACCCGATCGCCGCCGACCGCGAGGTGATCCTCGTCGACAATGCCGGCGTCGGTGGATCCACCGGCACCGTGCCGTCGACGGTCGCGCAGATGGCCGTCGACCTGCTGGCGTTCACCGACGCGCTCGGGATCCGCCGGTTCGACGTGTTCGGGTTCTCGCTCGGCGGGTTCGTCGCACAGGACCTCGCCCTGCTCCGGCCCTGGGCGGTGCGCAACCTGGTGCTCGCCGGCACCGGCCCCGCGGGCGCACCGACCATGCACGGTTGGCGTGAGGACATCGAGCGCGAGTCGCGCCAGGACGTGCCGTCGGCGGAGAACCTCCTCTACATCTTCTTCGCGCACACGGAGACGAGCCGGACGCTCGGCATCGAGTTCCTCCGCCGGCTCGGTGGTCGTACCGAGGACCGGGACGAGCCGACGACCGCGGCCGTCCGCGACGCGCAGTACGACGCCGTGCTGGCCTGGGGTGTGCCGGACATGTCGAAGCTCGAACGTCTGACCGCGATCCGCCAGCCGACGCTGGTCCTGCAGGGCGACGACGACCTGATGATCCGCACGCCCGGTAGTCACACGCTCGCCGGGCTGATCCCGGATGCGCGCCTGCACGTGTTCCCGGACGCGGCGCACGCGTCGATCTTCCAGTACCCCGCCGAGGCTGCAGCTCTCGTCACCGACTTCCTGACCGCGGCGACCGCCGCCTGAACCCCGGAGCCATCATGACCACCACCACGACCCTGCTCGACCGCATCATCGACGCCCACGGTGGCGCACGATGGGCGGACGTCTCGACCATCTCCGCGAACCGGCACTTCGGTGGCGCCTTCTGGGGCCTCAAGCAGGTGCCCGGCATCGCCGAGGAAGGCCGCTTCACGGTCGACCTCCGCGAGCAGCGCGCCTCGCTCGACCACTTCGGCGCCGCCGACCTCCGGACCGAGTTCACGGGCGACCGCGTCGCCGTCGTCCGCGCGACCGACCACGGCGACGAGCTCGTCGAAGAACTCGTCGAGCCGCGGGCGTCCTTCGCCGGCCACGTGCTGGAGACCCCGTGGACGCCCCTGCAGCTGGCCTACTTCACGGGCTACGCCATGTGGACCTACAACACCGAACCCTGGTCGTTCACGTTCCCCGGCGTGCAGGTCGAGGAAGCCGGCCCGTGGACGGAGCCGGACGGTCAGACCTGGGACCGCCTCCGTGTGACCTACCCCGACTCCATCGCGACCCACACCCCGACGCAGACGCTCTACGCCGACGCCGACGGTGTGCTCCGGCGGCGGGACTACGAGGTCGACATCGCCGGTGCGTCCCCGAGCGTGGAGTACATGACCGGGCAGACCTGGGTGGACGGTCTGCTGCTCGCCACCGAGCGCAACATCTTCGTCCGCGACGGCGAGGGACATGCGCTGCCGGAGCCGCTCATCGTCTCCATCCGCATCGACGACATCGTCGTCTCCTGAAGAAGCACATCGTCACGGAACCCGGACGACACGAACAGGACGAACAGGGAGGACGGACATGACGGACATCGACGGGGCGGTGGTCCTGGTGACCGGAGCGAACGGCGGACTCGGACAGGAGTTCGTGCGCCAGCTGCGCGAGCGTGGCGCTGCACGTGTGTACGCGGCGGCGAGGAGCCCACGGACGTGGGACGACGGGGGCGTCGTGCCGATCCGGCTCGACGTGACCGACGCCGCATCCGTACGGGAGGCCGCCGCCAGCGCCGACGACGTGACGGTCGTGATCAACAACGCGGGTGTGCTGCGCAGCGGCTCCCTCGTGGACGGTGACCTCGACGACGTTCGCGAGCAGATGGAGACGAACTTCTTCGGCCCCCTGCAGGTCACGCGGGCGTTCGCACCGGCGCTCCGCCGCTCGCACGGTGCGATGGTCAATGTCGCATCGGCGCTCAGCTGGTTCGCGATCGGCAACGGGTACAGCGCGTCGAAGGCCGCCCTGTGGTCGGCGACCGACTCCCTCCGGCTGGAGTTCGCGGCGGACGGCGTACAGGTGCTCGGCGCCTACCTGGCGTTCACCGACACCCCAATGACGCCCGGGGACATGCCGAAGAACGACCCGGCGGACGTGGTCGCTGCCGTCCTGGACGGGCTGGAGGCCGGAGCACACGAGGTCCTCGCCGACGAGCTCACACGCGCTGCCCGAGCCGGTCTCTCCGCGCCGGTGCACGAGCGCTACGACGCGCTGCAGGAGGCGCGCAGGCGCTGACAGCGTGCGGATGCGCAAGACGCCCCCTGCCACGGCACGAGCCGCAGCAGGGGGCGTTCGTCGTGCTCAGACCTCGACGGTCTCCAACGGCCGGAGCGCGATCGGGACGGCCAGCCGACCCTCGAGCGCTGCGCTCAGCGCAACGAAGGCCGGCCCGGCGGCGTGCGCGTCCAGCGCAGCCTGGTCGCGCCAACGCTCGACCATGACGAACCCACCGGTCCGCGGGTCGCGGTGCAACTCGTAGCGCTCGCAGCCGTCGTCCTCGGAGCGGACCCGCGTGACGGCGGTGAGGAGCGCCTCCCGGACGGTCGCTGCGTCGCGCGACGACGGTTCGATCTCCGCGATGATGACGATGCTCATGGTGACCCCTTGCTCAGACGAGACGCTGACCACCGTCGAGGTGGACGGTGGTCGCGGTCAGGAACGGACTGGTGAGGGCGAAGACGACCGCGTCGGCGACGTCCCCCGGGGTCCCCACGCGACGGGCGGGGTTCGAAGAGGCGACCTGCGCGAAGAACGCTGCCTTGTCGTCCATGCCGTCCCACGACCCGGAGTCGACGACACCGGGGGAGATCCCCACGACGCGGATCGGTGCCAGGTCCACGGCCAGTGCCGGGACGAGTGCGTCCACCGCACCGTTGGTCGTCGCCATCACCGCGAGTCCGGGCTGCGGCCGGGCGGACACGTACCCGGAGAACAGCACGAACGCGCCGGTGGGCGGCATGATCGGGGCAAGGTGCTTCGCCAGCACCAACGGACCGACGACCTTCGCACGGAAGGCGTCCTCCACGTCGCTCTGTTCGAGTGCGGTGACCGGGCCGTTCGCGTGGTCGGCGGCGACGGTCACCACGTGGTCGACGGACCCGAGCGTCGCCGCGGCGGCGCGGATGCTGTCCTCGTCCCCGAGGTCGAGCCGGACGGCGGACGTACCGCCCCCGACGATCTCGGCGACCTGCTCGGCAGTGTCCTGCCGACGACTGGCGGCGACGACCCGCGCGCCGGCGACGGCGGCCGCGGATGCGACCGCCGTCCCGATGCCGGATCCCGCGCCCACGACCAGGACGGTCCTGCCCGCGAGTCCGGTGCTCATCAGCGTGCCGCGTCGATGCCGGCCTGCGCGATGACGGCGTCCTGGTCCGGCGTGCCGCCGCCGGATCCGACGGCGCCGATCACGACACCGGACTCGTCCGTGATCGGGAGGCCGCCGGCGACGAACGCGAGCGGCTCGTTGCTCGCGGCACCGAGCGTGTACAGCGGAGCGCCGGGCTGGATCGCCGGCGCGAGGTCGCCGGTGGCCGCGCCGCCGAAGTACACCGAAGTGCGTGCCTTCGCGAAGCTGGAGTCGATCGACACGAGCGGGGCACCGTCCTGGCGGACTGAGGCGACCAGCCGGGCGCCGTCGTCGAGGACGGTGATCGACGACGGCACGCCGAGCTCGGTGGCCTTGGCGTCGGCCGCGGCGATGATGCGCTGTGCCTGGGTGAGGGTGATGGACATGGTTGTCTCCTTCTTTGGTGGTGGTCTTGGTGGGTCTGCGGCTCAGGCGGCCGGTTCGTCGGTGAGGACGACCTTGCCGATGACGCGTCCGCTCTCGACGAGGCGGTGGGCTTCGCGCAGCGTCTCGGCGGTGATGGGCCGCAGGACCGTCGTCGCGGTTCCGCGGATGCGTCCGGTGTCGACGAGGTTGGCGACCTCGTCGAGGATCCGGTGCTGTTCGGCCAGGTCAGCGGCCCCGTGGAGGGACCGGGCGAACATGAACTCCCAGTGCCACGTGATCGCCTTGGACTTCAGCAGGACGACGTCGACCTGCTCGGGGTCGTCGATCGCGACGATCTGGCCGAAGGGGCGCAGCACCTGCTCGTAGGCGGGGAGCTGGCCGGCCGAGTTGGTGGTGAGGATCCACTCGATGCCGTCCGGGGCGACGTCGAGGACCTGCGCGGCGAGGTCACCGTGGTGGTTGACGACCTCGTGGGCACCGAGGTCGCGCACCCACGCCTCGCTCTCGGACCGGGAGGCGGTGGCGATCACCCGCACACCGGGCAGCAGCGTCCGGACGAGCTGGATCGCGATCGACCCGACACCGCCCGCGCCCCCGACGACGAGCAGCGTGCCCGTCGCATCCGGCGTGATCCGGAGCTTGTCGAACAGGCTCTCCCACGCGGTGATCGCGGTGAGCGGGAGCGCGGCGGCCTCGGAGTGAGACATCGTCGACGGCTTCCGTCCGACGATCCGCTCGTCGACGAGCTGGAGTTCTGCGTTGCTGCCGGGCCGGTCGATGGCACCGGCGTAGAACACCTCGTCGCTCGGGGCGAAGAGCGTGACGGCGTCACCGACCGCGCGCACCGTGCCGGAGGCGTCGAAGCCGAGCACCCGCACACCGCCGTCCGGTTCCGAGCCGCCGCGGAGCTTAACGTCGACGGGGTTGACCGAGACCGCACGGACCTCGACGAGCAGGTCGTGCGGGCCGGGAACCGGTTCCGGGATGGTCGTCGGCACCAGGCTGCGGGCGCTGGTGACCGGGAGAGCGGCTGTCTGTCCGATCGCTCGGACCTCATTCGTCGTGGTCATGTCAGTACCGTGCACCCGGCCCGGTGGTTACCCGCAAGGACCCCTGGTTACCGTCTGGTAACCGAGAAACCCCAGATCCGCTCCCGTACCCATGGGGAACTAAGGGCTTGCTGCCCGGCCTGTCCGCAGTTACAGTGCCGCTGTGACCACGTCGATGAGCCGTCCCGTCGAAGCCGCCCACGTGCTCGACACCTGCGACCGGAACGACGTCTACGCCGCGGCCTGCCCGTGCCGCGAGATGCTCGACCTGCTCGCGAACAAGTGGACGGCGCTCGCGATCGGGGTGCTCGAGGACGGCCCGCAGCGGTTCGGTGAGCTGCGGCGGCAACTGCAGGGTGTCAGTCCGAAGGTGCTGTCCGCCTCGTTGAAGCGCATGGAGGACGCCGGGCTCGTGACCCGGACCGTGTTCGCCGAGGTGCCACCTCGGGTCGAGTACGCGCTGACGCCGCTCGGCGAGGGGGCAGCGGCACCACTGGCGCACCTTCGGGACTGGGTGAACGAGAACGTGACGCGGCACTGAGGGCTCCCTGGGGTCGATGCACTCAGGTTCGGGGATGGTCCCGGCGTGAGCGTGTCCCCAACCGGGCCAGGTTGTCCCGCCGGACGGCTCGTAGCGTTTGAGATCGTTCGATCGTCAGATCTCGCAGAGGAGTACCCATGTCCCGCACGTGGTTCATTACCGGTTCGTCCCGCGGCTTCGGCCGATCGCTCACCCTCGCCGCCCTCCGCGCTGGCGACCGGGTCGCAGCCACTGCCCGGAAGCCGCAGCAGCTGTCGGACGTCGTCGAGGAGTTCGGGTCGCAGGTGCTCCCGCTCGTACTCGACGTCACGGACGCGGCCGCTGCCGTGGACGCACTCGACGCCACCCGCGACGCGTTCGGCTCGGTGGACGTGGTCGTCAACAACGCCGGATACGCCAACCTCGCACCCGTCGAGACCGCGTCGGAAGACGACTTCCGGCAGCAGTTCGAGACGAACTTCTGGGGTGTCTACAACGTCTCGAAGGCAGCCATCCCGATCCTGCGACAGCAGGGCGGCGGAACCGTCGTCCAGTTCTCGTCAGTCGGAGGACGAGTCGGTGGGAGCCCCGGCCTCGGCTCGTACCAGGCGGCGAAGTTCGGCATCGACGGGCTGACGCGCGTGCTCGCCACCGAGACGGCGCCGTTCGGGATCCGGTACCTCGTCGTCGAGCCGGGCGGGTTCGCCACCGACTGGGCGGGCGCGTCCATGGACGTCCACGGGATCCCGGAGGAGTACAGCGCCACGGTGGGTACCTTCGCGGAGCGTCTCCGCGGAGCGCCGGCGGCGGGAGACCCGGACAGGGCCGCCGAGATCCTCGTGCGCACCGTTGGACGGGACCGGCTGCCGTCCCACCTCGTCATCGGCGCCGGGGCGGCGCGCATGGCGATCGCGTACTCGCAGGAGCAGATCGCTGAGGCTACGGCGTGGGGAGGCGTCTCTGCGTCCGCCGACTTCGGTGCCGACCGGGTCGAGCTCCCGAGCGATGACCAGGATCGGGCCTGAGTAGCGGTTGCCAGTTGAACCCCTCATCACGATGTGCAGTCCTGATCCGGGGCTCGCACAACGACCGGATGTTCGCGGCTTCGAAGGTTGCGCGACTAGAACGGTCAGCGTCGCCGGGACCGCTTGCAGCCAGTTGTGCTCGGACAGAATGAGCGTTATCAGCGCGACGCCGAGCTTGCGTCACCCCAAGTGCAACTTGAAGCGACGCAAGCGGCCTTCTGGGAAGGGCCTCCAACCTGTGCACCTAATTCCAGCGGTACTGCTTCGCTTTTGGATGCGCCGTCATGCACACTGCTGGCAAGCCGTTCCTTCGAACGACCGGCCTTCGTGCTTTGAGGAGAAGTGTTAGTGAGCGGCGTCGTACGCGTCGCGCACAGCTTGACTGATGCGTCCACGCGAAGAGACCTCGTGGCCGTTGGCTGCTGCCCACTCGCGGATCTTACCGAGTTCCTCGGAGTTGCCGCGCTTGGGCGTACTGGCGGATCGTCCGGTGCGGGTGCTCGTTTTTCGAGCGGCTGCGATGTAATCGGAAAGTGCCTCGCGGAGCTGCTCGGCGTTCTCGTCAGTGAGGTCGATTTCGTAGTCGGCGCCGTCAAATCCGAAGGAAATGGTGCGGCCGTTACCGTCCTCGATCGTGTCGCCGGTCAGGTCGTCGACGAGTTGCGTGGTGACTCTCTGCGCCATGGGAACGCTGCCTTTCACTAGGGATAGCACGCCTACTGTCCCACAAATTGAGAGGCCAGGTAACGGCGTTCCGTCTCGGGAAGCTCGGGCTAGCCGTCGGTGGTGAGGCCGAAGAATCGGTCGAAGAACCCGGTGAGCTTGTCGATGACGCGTTGCTTGGTCGCGCCGTGCCCATTGCTCGCGGCGAAGCGGGACACCGGCGGCAGGACGGTGGTGATCGCGGTCCCCGCGGTACGGAGCGCTCCCTCGCGGAGTGCTTGGTCGATGAACGCGTGCGCGGCGTCGGGCCGGAGGCGTTCCTCCTCGATGATCTGGCTTAGCTCCGCGTCGCGCTTCGCCGTGACGTAGCGCTGCCATTCGTCGTCGATGGCGCCATCGACGGAGACAGAGTCGACGAAGTCCTCGATGAGGTCTTTTTTGTTCCGCAGGGTCGGGCTGGCGTCGATGGCGCGGGTGATCTCGGCGCGGAGTTCCCGGTCGTCGCCGTCACCGTGTTCCTGTCGGAACTTGGCGACGAGCATCAGGATGTAGTCGACGTTGATTTCGACCTGTTTGATCAGCTCGATCTCGAACACGACGTCGTCGTTGATGATCTCCTTGTCCGCCGCGGCGGTCTGCCGGTACTGGGCGTGGAGGTCGAGGTAGACGCTGCGGTAGTCCTGCCGTTGCCGGTCGGTGAGGATCTGCGCTCCGGAGAAGTCGTCGAACGAGGTCAAGATGTTTTCCAGCCGGAGCATCTGCCCGAACAGCTGAATGAACGCCTTCTCCGCACTCTCCCCGACGATCGGCTGCCCGAGCGGGAACCCGGCCAGCAGCTCCTGCGTCTGCTCGGCGTACTGGCCGTAGTAGTCCGCGTAGGGCTTGAGGAGCACGACACCGCGGGCGTCCTTATTCCCGAACAGTTCCAACGCTTCGTTGGTGGCGTCTTCGAGGTCCCGGAAGGCGACGACGTTGCCGTACGTCTTCACCGAGTTCAGGATCCGGTTCGTGCGGGAGTACGCCTGGATGAGGCCGTGGGCGCGGAGGTTCTTGTCGACGAAGAGGGTGTTCAGGGTGGTGGCGTCGAAGCCGGTGAGGAACATGTTGACCACGATCACGAGGTCCAGGTCCCGGTTCTTCAACCGTTGGGAGAGGTCCTTGTAGTAGTTCTGGAACTTGTCGGCGCTGGTGTCGTAGCTCGTGCCGAAGAGGCGGTTGTAGTCCCGGATCGCGTCCTCGAGGAACCCCCTCGCGTCACCGGAGAGCGCATCAGTGTCGAACGCCTCATCATCCAGTAGCCCGTCATCAGCGCTGTCGCTGACGGCGTCGTTGGCGCCGTAGGAGTAGATCAGCCCGATCTTCAATCGTTTTGCGGGCGTCAGGTCCTGCTGTTGGCGCTGGAACTCGGCGTAGTAGCTGCGGGCAGCATCGATCGACGCGGTCGCGAACAAGGCGTTGAACCCCCGCACGCGCTTCCGCTGGCGAACCGCTTCGGCTTGCCGGCGGGTGCGGGTCGCGTCAGCGACGTTCGTGACGACGGAGTGCTCGTACCCGGCTTCGCGGCGGGTCTTCTGGTCGAAGTGCTCGAAGGTGTACCCGACGACGTCGGACACGCGTTCCGGGGCGAGGAGGACCCGTTCGGTGTCGATGGAGGAAACCTGCTTGTCGACCACCGAGCCGACGCGGAGGGTGTTGACGTAGTCGATACGGAACGGCAGTACGTTCCGGTCGGTGATCGCGTCGACGATCGTGTACGTGTGCAGCTTCTCCCCGAACGCCTGCTCCGTGGTCTTCAGCAGCGGGTTCCCACCGGAGCCGGAGTTCGCGGCGAAGATCGGGGTGCCGGTGAACCCGAACAGGTTGAACTTCTTGAACGCTTTCGTGATCTGCGTGTGCATGTCCCCGAACTGGGACCGGTGGCACTCGTCGAAGATCAGCACCGTGTGCGAGTCATACACCGGGTGGTTCTTGTTGCCGACGATGAAGTTCGACAGCTTCTGGATCGTGGTGATGATGATCTTCGCGGCCGGGTCCTCGAGCTGGGTCTTCAGGACGGCGGTGGAGGTGTTGGAGTTCGCGGCGCCCTTCTGGAACCGGTCGTACTCCCGCATCGTCTGGTAGTCGAGGTCCTTCCGATCTACCACGAACACCACCCGATCCACCCCCGGCAGCTGCGAGGCGAGCTGCGCGGTCTTGAACGACGTCAACGTCTTCCCCGACCCCGTCGTGTGCCACACGTACCCGCCAGCAGCGGTCGTGCCGAGCTGCTTGTACGTCGTTGCGACGCCGATGCGTTGCAGGATCCGTTCCGTCGCAACGATCTGGTACGGCCGCATCACCAACAGCAGCCGATCAGCCGTCAGGACGCAGTACCGGGTCAGGATGTTCAGCAGGGTGTGCTTGGCGAAGAACGTCCTGGCGAATGAGGTCAGGTCCTGGATGGGTTTGTTCTGCGCGTCGGCCCACCAGGACGTGAACTCGAAACTGTTCGACGTCTTCCGGCTCCGGCCCGGCTTCTGCCCGTCCTTCAGATGCTGACTGCGGGTCGTATTCGAGTAATACTTCGTCAGCGTCCCGTTACTGATCACGAACAGCTGCACGTACTCGAACAGGCCGCTGCCGGCCCAGAAGCTGTCTCGCTGGTACCGGTCGATCTGGTTGAACGCCTCCCGAATGTCGACACCGCGTCGCTTGAGCTCGATGTGCACCATCGGTAGCCCGTTCACCAGCACGGTCACGTCGTACCGGTTGGCGTACCGGCCCCCATCGTCCCCCTCGGCGGACGGATCGGCTTGGTCGACTTCGTACTGGTTGATGACTTGGAGGCGGTTGTTGTGGATGTGCTGCTTGTCCAGCAGCATCACGTTCTTCGTCGAACCGTCATCCCGCCGCAACACCTGCACGTGGTCTTCCTGCACCCGGACCGTCTTCTCGACAATGCCGTCGTTCTTTCCCGCAACACACGTCTCGAAGAACCGCGACCACTCCGCATCCGAGAACAGGACGCCGTTGAGAGTTTCCAACTGGGCACGGAGGTTCGCGACGACGTCCGCTTCGGACGTGACTGACAGGTACTCGTACGCCTGAGACTGGAGCAGGAGAATCAGTTCCGCCTCGAGCGCGGCCTCCGACTGATAGGCAGCCTCCTGCTTCGCATCCGCCACGTACTCAGCGACGACCGTGCTCTCGGCCGAGACCGCGATGGGGTCATATCTCCGAGCCGCAGCATCGCTCATGTCGACGCCTCCTCAAAAGTCAGGAGCCGGTCGCGGTAGTACTCGTACTGCGTCCGACGGGCCGACAGCTCAGCGGGAAGGCCGATGTTTAGGTCATTCACAAGCGCCTCGAACTTGTCGAGGACGGTGACAATACGCGCCTGCACGTTCAGTTCCGGCAAGGGAATCGGCACCTTTCGAAGGGACGCCATGGAGACGCTCGCAACAGTCGATCCGTCGGCAGTGGCCAAGATTCTCGATCTAATCAAGGGTGTCCGGAGGAGATGAATCAAGAAGCGGGCATTGATTCTAGCGGAGATAGGTGTCAGAACATACACACCTTCCTTGATGTTCCAACTGATCTCCGAGTCCGGCACGAGCGCCGTCCGCCCAATCGTTCCTGTTCCCGAGAAGAGGATATCCCCCGCTTTGAGTCTTGACCGATTCTGAATGATAGCTAGCGCATCATCATTCACGCGGTCCGTTTTCTCTGTTGGGACTACATCGAAGCCGCCAAGTTCGCGGACCGTGACGTAGTAGTGCCTAGCATCTGAAGTGTTCAGTTGAAAGTTCTGCCGGGGGTTCAGGCCAGTCCGGAGGTCGGAGATGACTTCCCCCAGCGGAACGTGGGGCACATGAACCAGAGGTGAAGAAACTACAGTCTGGTAGTGAGAATACTGCCGTCGCCGTGCTTCCAGCTCCGCTTCCAGCTCCGCTTCCAGCTCCGTGAACTGGTTCAGGATTCGCACGATCTCCCGCTGCACCTCAACAGGCGGCACCGGAACCCTGATGCTTGAGTAAGTACCGATCCACTGGCGGGCGTGATCCTCGGGCGCGTATCTAATCGTTTGCATCACGTAGAAGGCGTACCGAAGCAGGGTTCCCGTGCCGCGCTTCGGAGTCAACAGTTTCATTGCCGAAGACTTTGCCTTGAACGGAAAGTCAACCCACTTAAATGCGGTCGTGAAGTCATCGAATATGATCACCGGGCTGGCTGTTGAAGCGCCATATATCCCGTTCTCCTCCGACGTGTAGCCTAGTACAAATGTCTTGCCTGCGGTCAGGACCGGCGTTGGATGTTCATCACTGTAATCTTTGGTTGCCACAAGGTACTTACCGGGCTGTTCATAGTCAAGCAAGTGTGAGAGAGGCTCGAACGGGACCCCCTCGGGGCATAGTTCCGAAATGAGCTGTTCGAGGCTGCTCATGGGGCGCCTTCGAGGTCGGCGATGATGGCGTCGATGGAGGTACGGAGTTCGGCTTGATGGGCGACGATGCGTGCGATGTCTGCGTTGAGGGCGGTGATGTCGACGGTTTCGCGGGTGTTTTCGGCTTCGACGTAGGATGACACGGCGATGTTGTACTCGTTCGCCGCGATGGTTCCGTTGGGAACGAGGGCCGCGAAGTGCTTCACGGGGACCCGGTTTTGGAGGGCGGTGAGGAGGTTCTGTTGGTGGTCGGTGGTGAGCTTGTTCTTATTCCCGACGCGGGTGAACTCGGCTGACGCGTTGACAAACAGGACCTGGTTGTCGGTCTTCGACTTCTTGAGGACCATGATGCAGGTCGCGATGGTGGTGCCGAAGAACAGGTCCGGGGGGAGCTGGATGACGGCGTCGACGTAGTTGTTGTCGATCAGGTATTGGCGGATCTTCCGTTCCGCACCGCCTCGATAGAGCACGCCGGGGAACTGGACGATTGCGGCGGTGCCGTTCACGGCGAGCCAGGACAGCATGTGCATCGTGAACGCGAGGTCCGCTTTCGACTTAGGCGCAAGCACGCCGGCGGGCGCATACCGTTCGTCGTTGATCAGCAGCGGGTTCGCGTCGCCCTCCCATTTGATCGAGTAGGGCGGGTTGGAGACGATCGCTTCGAAGGGTTCCTCGTCCCAGAAGAACGGATCGGTGAGGGTGTCACCGTGGGCGATGTCAAACCGCTCGTAGTCAAGTTCGTGAAGGAACATGTTGATCCGGGCGAGGTTGTAGGTGGTCAGGTTGATCTCCTGCCCGTAGAACCCGCCGACGTTGTCCTTCCCGAGGACCTTCGCGAACTTCAGCAGCAGCGACCCCGACCCGGCAGCAGGGTCGTAGACCTTGTTCACCCGGGTCTTGCCCATCACAGTGATGCGGGCGAGGACTTCCGACACTTCCTGCGGGGTGTAGTACTCGCCTCCGGACTTCCCGGCTTGCGAGGCGTACATCTGCATCAGGTACTCGTACGCGTCGCCGAACAGGTCGATCGAGTTGTCCTGGAAATTTCCCAGCGGCAGGTCACCGATTGCGTCGAGGAGCTTGACGAGCTTCTCGTTCCGCTTCGGGACCGTGTTGGCGAGGCGAGTGCTGTTGACGTCGAGATCGTCGAACAGGCCCTTAAGTTGATCTTCGC
Organism: Curtobacterium sp. MCBD17_030; assembly: GCF_003224255.1. Lineage (NCBI taxonomy): Bacteria > Bacillati > Actinomycetota > Actinomycetes > Micrococcales > Microbacteriaceae > Curtobacterium > Curtobacterium sp. MCBD17_030. Next base: position 44,498 of record NZ_QKLI01000013.1, read on the forward strand.
TCTCGGTACCAAGCGCAGAGCCCTCGATGTTCTTGAACACCCGCTCGAGCGTCTCGTTGAGGTTCGCGTCTCGACCGCCGCGGCGGCGGACGTTGGTGAAGAGCTCGGAGGGGAGGATGAAGAACCCCTTCTCCGACACGGTGTCACCACGGATGGCTTCCGCGTGTTCGTCGGGGAGAGCAGCGTAGGAGAAGGTGGTGTCGCCGGCGTCGTGTTCGCCCTTGTCGATGAACGCGGCGAGGTTCTCGGAGATGAACCGGTAAAACAGCATCCCGAGGACGTAGGACTTGAAGTCCCACCCGTCCACCGACCCGCGCAGATCGTTCGCGATGCGCCAGATCGTCTTGTGCAGCTCATCGCGCTGCGCTTCCTTCGTGGTCGGTGCCATGTGCTTCGGTCTCCTACGCCAGGGGTGGGCCCTTTGAACGGGGCAACACCGCTCATAGTCTCGCAGTTCGTCTCGCCAAGCCGTGTCACCGTCGGACGCACTGCCTCGGCTCGTCTCATGGCTCCTCGGATGACCGCGACATACGGCAGAGTAAGCGGGGTGAGCACTCTCAACGACGATCCGGCCTCAGCCGTCCCCATCTGGCCCGCGTTCGTCATCCCGGTCCTGCGGGTGCTTGAAGACGGGCGGATACTCCACCGCAAGGACGTCTTCGATGCAGCTGCCAGTATTGCCGGACTCACCGAACGGGCTCGCGAGGAGACGCTGCGCTCAGGCGGTTACCGGTACGAGCAGCGCTTGGGTTGGGCGTTGAGTCACTTGGCGAAGGCGAGCTGGATTGACCGCCCAAGCCGCGGTCACTACATGATCACCGACGGCGGCCGTGATGCACTCGTGCAGTATCCCGACGGATTCGACTACGCCCAAGCCCGAGAGGTTTTCACGCCGTTTTGGCCCAACGGGCCCCGTAAGAGCGCCGGTTCTGAAGCGGCGAGAGCCGAGCTCGTACCAGCTGATATCGGGATCCTCGACCCAATCGAGCAGATCGAGGACGGCATTAGCCGCATCGAAGCTGAGGTCGGGGAAGAACTGCTCCGCAGGCTTCGGGAGAGCCACCCCGACTTCTTCGAGCAAGCCGTCGTCGATCTGCTCCTCGCAATGGGCTACGGGGGCGCCGAGCAACGAGGAAAGCGCATCGGTGGCACCGGTGACGAAGGCATCGACGGCGTGATCGACCAGGACGCGCTCGGCCTTGACCGCGTCTACATCCAAGCCAAGCGGTACAAGGCCGGCAACAACATCAGTCGTGAAACCATCCAGGCCTTCGTCGGCGCCCTCCACGGTTTCGGCGCCACCCGGGGTGTGTTCCTCACAACCTCCGCGTTCACGCCCGCCGCAGTCAGTTACACCAGCAACGTGCAGTCTCGCGTCGTCCTCATCGACGGCGAACGGCTCATCGCTCTCATGATCAAGTACCGGGTGGGCGTCCAGGTCCGCAACACTTACACGGCCGTCGAAGTTGACGCCGACTTCTTCGACTGAGCTGCCACAGATAGCCTGCTCTCAACGACGATGACCTTTCACTCTCTGTGAGAGCCCGAAGAGCTGCGAGTGGAGCCCCTGTGTCTGATACCCCTGTCCTGCTGTTTCTGCACGGTGTCGGCAGCGGCGACATGGAAGATGGGTGGAGGACCGTCCTGTCTCAGGCGCTCGAGCAGCTGGGGTATCCCAGCTTGGACGAGGCGCAGGTCATCGCCCCCAAGTACGCGCACGCGTTGAAGGGTACGGATTACACGCAATCGATCCCTGAGCTGACAATCAAGCAGCCGGCGCGTGACGCGGCACGGCAGAACCGCCGTGACTTCGAGCGTCGCATGGGAGCTGTCGAGTTCCGACTCGGCAGACACAACGGCGGACACACGGTCGTTGGCACAGATCTGTACATCGGGGCCGCGGTCGCGACGCCGCCGTTCATGCAGGCCCGCAACTACCTCACAAGGAATGAGATACGCGCCCAGGTATTGCGTCGCGTCTTGGACGCGCTCCCGGAGGCGGGCACGATCGTCATCGTCGCCCACAGCCTCGGCACGGTGATCGCCGCTGACCTTATCCGCCGTCTCCCCGTTGGTCTCACCGTTGCAGGCATGGTGACGATCGGCAGTCCGCTCGCGCACGGGAGCTTCGGCGTGGACGATCTGCGCAGCGCGATGGTGGAGCCGCCCACCAATCTGCAGTGGTGGGTGAACTTCTGGAACGCACCCGATCTGGTGGCGGCGCACCGAGGGGTGTCCTCAGTGTTTCCCTGGATGCTGGATTTCCGGATCGACACGAAGACGGTCCTGCTTCCGGCGCATGCTGCCGTGGGGTACCTCGCCAACGAAGCCGTGGCCGCCGCCATTGGGTATGCGCTGTTCGGGTCCCTCGCAAAAGCTGTGACGCGGGTAGAGACCGCGCTCGATGGCGTGATCGACCCTACGGAGCAGGTAGCGCTTGTCGCGCTGCGATACGCGCACCTGCTGAAAGCGCGATTGAAGGGTGACCAGCAAGACCGGTTCATGGGCGCTCTCCGCCATGTGCAAGCGTCCGTGGTGGACGAGATCACGGCCCGCGCCGCCAGTGAGAAGCGGGGATTGCCCTCCACGGTCACGCGTCTGGCGTTCGATCTGGCCGACCCGATCGCGGTCGTTCCGGAGCCGCTCCCAAGTCAGCATCTGTCCGGTGACGACGCTGTCGTGCTAATGACTGTCCTCGCCGCTGAGAACGTGATCCGGCCGTTCGAGATCGAAGTCGACAGGGACAAGTGGCAGGAGGCTATGGCTGACCTCACCGCCGAAATGGGCCTCACTAGCCGCTACGGCAGTGACGTGTTCGCTGCAGCGAAAGAAGCTCGCCGTGCACTGTCCGGGGGCGTCAGGGTGAACTGGGTGAAGTTCGGTGCCCTGGGAGCGGGAGCGGCCGCGATCGTCGTGGCAACGGGTGGCCTCGCCCTCGCGGCTGGCGCCGGCCTTGCCGGAGCGGCCGTCATCACCAGCGCCCTAGCCGCGTTCGGTCCCGGGGGCATGGTCGGCGGACTCCTCACAGCAGGCACTCTCCTCACTGCAGGGGGCGGCGGAATCGCGTTCGGGCTTGCCGGAGCGACAACCACAGCTGAGACCCTGGAGGCGGTCGTGGAGCGTCGACTGGCAGCAGAGATTTTTCGCAAGAAGCGGGGGTTTGAGCCGGACCCGACTGCATGGACTGTTCTGACCGACATTGAACGAGAAGTCCGCCGGGAACACGAACGCCTCGACGAGTTCTCCGACGAGAGCGCACCAACGTTGAAAGACCTCAAACGCAAGATCACCGCCGTGGAGCGAGCGCTGAAATACCTCCGAGAGAACGACCTCGAGCCAGCCCTCGACGGCAACGAATGAGTGGAACGGGTTGCGGCGCCGCCTCGCACAAGAGCTCCGTATCGAAGAACGCGACAGCCGGCTACCCCTGGGGTAGCCGGAGAGCATCCAACCTGCTGCCCTCACGCTCATACCCTCACGCAACTTGCCTGATCGAGAACGTTCTCGAACGTCGACACTTAGTCACGGGTCGACATTGAGTGAGAGCGGCGAGTTTGCACCTGCACCTGCACCTGCACCTGCACCTGCACTTGTACCTGCACGCGAACGAGGGATAGCTGAACCCCAGCCCTGCCCCTAGGCTGGGTGCATGGCCGACCAAGACCTCCTCTACAGCTTTACGTCGCACATCGCGGGCAAGAATGCCAAGGTTGCCATCTACCGCGACCGCATCGAGTGGGATCGGCCGCGAGGAGTGTCGGGAGTCAAGATGACCGCCGGCCTTCTCACCGGTGGCGCGAGCTTCCTGGCCACCGGATTCAAGGGCGGCAAGGCCGGTAGCGAAATGATCCCGGTGAAGAACGTCTCGTCCGTCGTGACCAGGCGCGACGGGATGTTGAACACGATCGTGTCAGTGATCACTTCCGGCAACTCAATTGACTTCCGCGTCTCCCACGCCGAGGCGAAGCAGATCCGCGAGATACTGAACAGCCTCATCCTGGGAGACGACACCGCGCGTGCCTACGCGGCAGCTTCCGAGCCGGTGACGGCCGCCCCACTGGCAGGGGCTGCCGCGTCCGCGGCGACGGCCCCGGCGGCAACCGAGGACATCTCCACCGCATTGCAGCAACTCGCCGCACTGCACCAAGCGGGCATCCTGACGGACGAAGAATTCGCGACGAAGAAGACTGAGCTTCTCGCCCGCATGTAAACTGGGCGGCGCCTAAAGCTAAGCGCGAATGAGGGTATCTCTCCAATATGCGAGACGGCTTTCGGCTCGCCTATCCCAAGCCACTGTCCGCTCTCGTCACTTGTATATCAAGAGTCTTGATTTTCTCGGACAGGTCAGCCTTAGGTCGATCGCGGATACTCACGTGGCGCTTTCGACGAAGGGCTGTGCGCAGGGCCTGCGGGACCACCCGCCGGTCGTACACGGGACCTCGCCTTCCTTGCCTTCAGGACAGCGAGCCGGGCTGGCCGGGACGACCGCTGGTGTGAGCGCTACGACGGAACTTGCCTCGTAGACGCCATCGCCGTCGAGAGGCCCGTGTGCCCTAGGGTGAAGCCGTCCCGGCGCTGCGGATCTCCCACGCAGTGGGCCCAGCTCCCGGCCCTGTGACTTCTTACGAAAGGCGTGCTTCTTCCGCAGGTCCTGCCCCGTCGCTTCGGAGGCCAGAGGGGGCCCAGGGCATCGCTCGTCGTGAGTGGACGAACGCGGTCCACTGGGGCTGCGGTGTACCCGGAACTGGTGAGTTGTGGAACTGGTTCCGAGTGGGAAAGAATCTGACCGCGGGCTTGCACATGTGCCGCACTCACGAGAGGGAGGGCATGGCGCCACCAGCGAGATCGTTCCGAGAAACTTTGGCGCTCCTGTTCCGCGCGAGGTTCCCCTTGTTGTACGTGGAGACCTTCGAGGAAGCACGCGCACTCGTTGAAATTCGGGCTGTCGCCAGCGACCCCGAACTGATGCGAACTGTCCGTCCGCTCTACGTGTGGAGCAACTCGCGTGGCGTGCAGGGGCCCGACGGCGTAGTGCAGAAAAACACCGCGGACCCACGTGCCGCGATCGACTGGATCGCGAAGCAGGACGCTGCGGGCGTGTACGTCATGCTTGACTTCCACGCCTACCTCGGCGACGACCGACGGCCCGCCGACCCTGGGCTCATCCGCGCGCTGCGAGACGTGGCAGCCTCGTTCCAGACCGGCGCCTCAGCGCGAGCGCTCATCTTTGTCGCGCCGATTCTGCGCATCCCTGACGAGCTCGACAAGGACATCACACTGGTCGACTTCGCCCTGCCCACCGAGCACGAAATCCGGATTGTCCTCGACGACATGATCGCAGCGAACATCGGCGGTCGAATCCGAGTTGAGGTCGATGAAGTCGGGCGCGAGCGGCTTGCGAAGGCGGCGCTTGGGCTGACCCTCAACGAAGCAACGAACGCGTTCGCGCGGGCGATGGTCGATGATGGCGTGCTCCGAAACGACGACGTTCTGGTCGTGATGGAGGAGAAGAAGCAAGCCGTTCGGAAGGCCGGCCTACTCGAGTACGTCGATATTGACTTCACTCTGGACGACGTTGCGGGGTTGCAGAACCTCAAGCGGTGGCTCGGGAAGCGCAACAATTCGTGGCTCGCCGAGGCCGCCGCCTACGGTGTCTCCTCCCCAAAGGGGGTGATGATGACTGGCGTCCCCGGTTGCGGAAAGTCCCTCACCGCGAAAGCCATCGCGGCGGCGTGGGAGCTTCCGTTGCTGCGGCTGGACATCGGGCGAGTCTTCTCCGGGCTGGTCGGATCCAGCGAGCAGAACATGCGAGCCGCAATCCGCACCGCCGTCGCCAGCGCACCCTGTGTGCTCTGGATCGACGAAATCGAAAAGGGTTTCTCTGGCGTCTCCGGCGGCGGAGACTCCGGCACGTCCAGCCGCGTGTTCGGGTCCTTCCTCACCTGGATGCAGGAAAAGACGGAGCCCGTGTTCGTCATCGCCACGTCGAACAGCGTCGACACGCTGCCGCCGGAGTTTCTCCGTAAGGGTCGCTTCGACGAGATCTTCTTCATTGACCTGCCGACCCGCGTCGAACGGCGCGAGATTTGGCGACTGCACCTCGCGAAACGTCTTAAGGGAAGCGCCGCCGGTCGCCTGGACATCACAGAGATGCTCCTCGATGAGCTGGCAGACGCGTCCGACGGCTACTCCGGTGCCGAGATCGAGCAGGCAGTCGTTGCCGCGCTCTTCGACGCGTTCGGTGAGCGTCGGCCACTACAAGCAGATGATGTCGTGCGTGCCGTGGGCAACATGGTGCCTTTAAGCGTTACCCAGGCTGAACAGATCGCGCGGACCCGGTCCTGGGCCGCCAGCCGTGCCGTTGCGGCAACGGCGGAGGAAGATCGCACCTCGGATGAAGCGCTGGTGACGGCCGCGGCCACGACTGCGGCTCCGAGCGAGCCGGCAAGTCCAGCAGGTGAGCGTGGCGGTAGAAGGGTGGACTTCTGATGAGCATCTCACTCGTATTAGTCCCGGCAGCGTTCGCCGCGATCGCTGCCTGGCAGGCGATGCGTCCCGAGGAACAGACGGGGGCGGGCGGACTCGTCGTCCAGCACGTCCAAACTCGGATGCGTGACGAGAACCTGCTCGCGGCCGCGTTGACCGACACTCAGGCGGTGGTGTTTCGCACAGACGACGTGATCGTCGCCGAGTGGGTCAACGTTCGAGCGGAGTTCCACCGGGACGAGATGGGGATCTGGCAGGTGGACTTCACCGGCAATGTCGACGCGGAGCGAGCGTCCGAAATCGTCCTTGCTATCGACCGCGCCTACGGTGGGCAAGTGCAACGCGCAGTGCTTTCCCGTCTGCGGGATCGGGCACCGGAGGCCGGAATGTTCATTGAATCGGAAACGGTCGAAGACGACCAGAGCGTCACGCTTGTGCTGGGGCAAGGAGCCTGATGGCAGACACGGCCAGGATCATCGTGCGCATCGGGCGAGACGGAACCATCTCGGCCGAGACCAAGGGTATGCACGGTCAGCGGTGCCTCGACAGCATTGAAGTACTCGAAGACCTCCTCGAGGCGGAAACGGTTTCGAGTGCATTTACGAACGAGTACTACACAGCGACCGAGTCGCAGGAAGACGAGCTAGGCGATGAACTCGAACAACGCTGACCCGCAAGCGCTTCTGGCAAGCCGAGGATGGCGCCTGCGACACAGCCTCTGGCTGCTCGCACCCATCCTCGGGTTCGGCATCTTCTCGTTCGTCGGTTTTCTGTACATAGCGATACGGGTGCGCAGTCGGAAGTTCTGGATCGTTGCAGCGGCAGCGAGCGCAGGCGGCGTCCTCATCTGGGTACTTCTTGGGAACCCGGACTCCGAAAAGGGCTCAGGGAGCGACAACGTGCTGGGGGCTGTCCTGTTCGGCGTCTGGGCTGCTTCAGTTGCCCTCGGCTGCATCATCAATCGCGACTACCTGCGGTGGCGAGCGACATCCCGAGGGTGGTGGACTCAACAGACACTTCCATCCGCGAAGCCTGAAGCTGCGAGCGGCGGGACCCCGGTGTACTACACCGGCGCCGCTCAAGCGGGGCCGCTGCACCAGCAACCGCAAAGCCAGCCGGACGTGCTCGGCGTCAACACCGCCCAGTACTTCGCGCCTTCACCCCAGTCTGCAGCTCCACCAGCCGCTTCCGCGCCCTGGGCCCCCTCCGCTCCGGCTCCATCTCCCACGGGGACAACCTCCCGAGGCCCAGCCCATCGTGCGGCAGGGCCGGGCTCTCTCGACGTGAATGCAGCATCTGCAGTCGACGTGAACGCAGCTTCCGCGGCCGAGCTCGCCCTGCAATTCCGCATCACGAGCGCCACCGCCAGCCGCATTGTCGCTGCTCGTCAGGCCCAGGGCCCGTACCGCGACTTGCAGGACGTCGTCCTGCGCGCACGGCTGGAGCCGCACGAGATGACCCGCCTGCGAACCGGTGTGCTCTTTGGCCACGGGCCGAGCACTTCTCAGCCGGCGCCTCCCGCCCCGCAAGCTAATGGACGAGTCCTTGACATCTAAGCCGCCGACGATCCAGGTCGCCCGGATCGTGCCGGAGACAAGAGCGGAAGGGCCGGGAGCTCGGTTCGCGGTCTGGGTACAGGGCTGCACAATTCGCTGCGACGGATGCTTCAACCCACAGCTGTGGGGCTCTATTGGTGGCACGGCCACAGCCCCTCTCGAGCTCGCCACCCAAGCTGTGGCCGCAGGAGTGGACGGCGTCACGCTGCTAGGCGGCGAGCCGTTCGAACAGGCACCCGCGCTCGCCGAGTTCGCCGCACTGGTGCGTGCGAACGGCCTGTCAGTCATGACGTTCACCGGATACGAGCGAGAGCTGTTGGAATCGGCGGACGCACCGAACGGTGCTCAGGATCTGCTAGCGGAAACAGACCTGTTGGTCGATGGCCGGTACCGCGCTGATGCAAAGGACTTCACACGTCCGTGGGTCGGATCGACGAATCAGCGCTTCCATTTCCTCACTCAGCGGTACCGACACCTCGAACCGCAACTGACAGCGCTGCCCGATCGTCTCGAAGTCCGCGTATCCGCTGCGGGGGAGGTCGCCGTGAATGGATGGGCAAGCGTGGATCAGCTCGACGCCCTGCTCGCCGGCACTGGTCCCACCGTCGGTCGAGGCGGCGTCCGCTGAGCAGTAGGACGCGTCCAGTCCCGGCTGCTTGATCTCTTACGCTGCCTAGCTCGGATTCGTTGGGTCTGCACCGCGACCTGACGGGTCCGTGGCCTGCCTACGCGGGGGCATCGAGATTACATTTTCTCGCTCAGCACCGGCCAGCGGAGCAGAGACGGTGGTGTTGACCATCCCTGACGCGAGCCATTTCCTCCTCAGCCTGCGCGCTAATGGCGTCGCTACCACGGCAGTGCCGGCGTCAACTCGTAGTCTCGAATCCACCGTTGCGGACCCGGACGGCCGAACAGTCGAGCTTCGTGGACACGTCTTGTCCTGAGTCTTGTGATGCATTCTCAGGCAGCAGTGTTCTCGAATTCCGGCGCCGCCGCGGTGGCCATCCGAATTTGCAGCGCCGCGTAGCCTGCCCGGTCGGTATGGTAGTGGACGACGTGAGGAGATGCGGTGTTCGAAGGCTTGCAAGCAGAACCCGACGAGGCGAACAACCGAGCCTGGTCGGACTATCTGAACCTCATGCGGGAGGTCCGGGGAGACGATGCAGCGAGAAGAACTGCGGCGGACGAAGACATTCGGTTTCTCTTCCGGGTGCGAGCGGAGGAGCTCTCCAAGCGTCTTCGAAGGGAAGGCGAATGGGCTGACGCGCGCGGCGGTCCGTCGACAGAGCCGGACCAACCAACTGTTGGAACAGCAGCTGATCGGTGGGAAGGAGCTCTGGATGATCTCAACACAGTGAAGCACGCGATTGATGAGGACGATGCTGACTTCGTGACGATTTGGGCAGTCTCAGGTGCTGCAGGTGATGCGATCGACTACCTCATCGAGCACGTTGCCGACAGCGAAGCCGGTCTACTCGGCCTAGTGAACCTCGCCGGCAATCCGAACTTGACCGAGACCCGGATCAGGCGAATCGTGGAGCTAGACCTTGATGCGCTAGGGCGGGGAGCGCAGGGTTTTGGTCCCAGTCTCACGTACGAGCAAAACGTGCTCTTGAATCTTGCCTCGAACGAAGCAACTCCACCAGAAGTCCTCCGTGCCCTCGCCGCACATCCCCATCGAGACATAGGGGAAGAAGCACAGGACACCCTGCGCCACATCGCGTCCCTCTGAGAAATCGGTCGGCTGACCGCGGTCTGGCCTTCACTAGCCGAGGTCGTTGGTCGGTGGTCGGCGGTGAGTCGCCAACTGTCTCCAGCGGGAGAGTCGCGTCGACCACCGTGCGGCAGGAACGGTCGTTCATACCCCAGCGCGAAAATCGGCGATAGAAGTTGCAGGCGGGGCATGACAGTCGTCCCGGTCGGCGAGGACCTCCTACCCTCCCAACCGGGGGTAGGCGAGGCTCTTGGCGCAGAGACGCCCTCGTGGGATGCTCATTTTTGGCCAGGCACGCTCTTCCGGACGTGCTTGGCCGAAGCCGACCCGACGGCAGAGGACTACGAAATGACCGAGTACACGAGCAAGTGGAAGCCAGTCAAGGCGGAGAAGAAGGCGGCTACCGCACGCACAACACTCCTTCCCGGTGAAGAGATGTGGTTTCTCGGCGTCTGCAACAACCTCCGCCTTTTCATCTCGGACGTTGCGCTGACCTCGCTCCGCGTCGTCGGCCTCCAAGACCGCGCCATCAACTTCCAGATGCGGTACGCCGACATCGCAAACGTGGTCTTCGATGCCAAGAAGGACACCGTCGAGATCACGTCGCGAGAGGGCGCTCGAACCGTACTGAAGATGGTGCCCAGGGCAGACCACGAGGTCATGTCGCGCCTCCTGGAGGCGGGTCGCTCTTCGACGCCTCCCGACGAATTACTCCATGCTGCTGACGACGCTGCTGCCGAAGCCGCTGCATCATCGGCTCGCGTCGAAGCGGCGAAGGGCGCAGAGTGGCCGGACTCGATCGTCAGGGGGAAGCTCGGACGGAAGGCGAGCGAGGCAATCCTGCGCCAGTGCCACAAGGATGAGCAGCCTTGGCTCATCCTCACGTCGTCAGCCGGCGCCGGCACACTCGCGGCCTTCGGCGACAGAGTGATCATCATCAAGACTGGCGCTTTGACCAGCTTCATGGCCGGCTCGTTGGGCGGCGAACGCTCGGCGACCTTCCACTTCACGGACATCACGGGCATCGAGTACAACTCGGGCTTCGTGAACGGCGTTCTGGAGGTCCTCACGCCCAGCTACAGCGGCACTGCGAATCACGACTTTTGGAGTGGCGCCAGCAAATCGCGTAACTCCGCAGCGTCCGATCCGTACACCCTGAGCAACACTCTGCCCCTGTCAAAGCCGGAGTACAACGCCTGCCTTCCTGAGATCAACGAGCTGAAAGCTCGCATCAGCCGTGCAAAGGCTCCCACCATGTTCGTTGCGCCGGCCCCAGCGCCGGTTGCTGACGGGCTGGCCGAGCAAATCCAGAAACTTGCTGATCTCAGGACGTCCGGGGTGCTCTCTGACGACGAGTTCGCCAGCGCGAAGGCTCGTCTGATCGCCCAGTGACGGGCCCGCGACGGTGCCGATCGTCGTGCGTGTAGGAGAAGCAATTGGTCGTGAGCAGGGGGACCGTGTTGGAAGACGAGCACGTGCGGTACGAAACGAAGACCGTGAGTTCGATCCGCGGTCTAATTGATGCAACTTGAGTTGCCCATAACTGTAGCCGCGGCGATGCGGTCAGATATCATCGACGTGCTGCCTGGCCCGAATGTCAATAAGGTGAAATCGAAAGCCATCTACCTCGACTGGCACGCTCGTGGCATTGGTGCTAACAATCATCTTTGGCAACTGCTCAGCAACAAAGCAGCCGTCGCCCGTCCGGTCGTGCTAAACATAGTGAATCAATACCTCAAAACGCCTGTCTCTATCGGGCCGCACACGGATCTTGCCGAGTACTTCCTGGACAACACCCGACTCCTCCCAGGAGACGCAGTAGCGCTGATGGGCTACGACCAGCGTTTCTATAAAGGCAACAAGGGCGTGACCGAGCATGCAGCGAAAAACGCGGTACGCGCCCATGCTGAGGAGTACTTCGTCGGTGAGATTTTCGACAACCTTGCGGGCATCCTTCCTTCAGCCCGAGCTAGGGAAATTGCTTTCTTCAAGGAGGCGTTGCGGACCGCACCGTCGCGTTTCTTCACATTTGACTATCTCAAGGAGGAGCTGTCGGGCGAGCTTGACCCCGCGGATATCAAAAAGCTGCTTAAGCAAATGTTCGAAGTCGGCGGTATTGCAGTACGTAATGGTGCGTATACCGACTTCGTCTTTAGGCGAGTGTCAGGAGCGGGTTTCAGTACTGGGTACGAGTTTCTACTTCATGACGCCCTGACTCGGGTGTGGAATCGTCCGTGGCGCTGACTGTGCTATTCGGGCAGCTCGAGGCAAGGGCGAGGTCGGCTGCACGACCTCCCACTCCGCGGTCGTGGTCGCGGCCAAAAGTAATCCAGCTGAACACTGCTCCCCGCTGCCATTGACGGCACTAGAGCTGCATTTTCTCGGGCACCTGCGGTCCTGCCCGAAGCGCGGATCGTGAACTTTGCCGCGTCCAATGCAATTCGACGATGCTTCTCTCTCGAACAGCCGCGATTAGGGGTGAGAACTGGGTAGGCCTCGCCTTTATGCTGCAGTGGTGATTCCCAGGGCCCGAAGCAGCTGGCGCAGAGAATCGTTACTTCTTGCAAGGTTACGGACATCCGTGGTCCGCAGTCTTTGAATAACCTCATCCGGTGATGACTGCCGGAGCGACTTGCGGGCTTCCCAGGGAACGTCTGGCCCGGACAGTCCCAGAGCAACTTCCAGCTCGGGCTCAACCCAGATCAATTCTATAGCGGTCCCGCGAGACTCAGCTTGGGTTTGGAGTGACCGCAACGCTTCATGTAGCGGCGAACTTTCTAGGTCCTGGTCAATCACGAGAACGATTGAGGGCGTTTCTCCCATGGTGAGTAGGCTTTGAACCAAGGAAGGCATAGCGGAAGGCCCACCGGCCGATACAATTCGCGGCGCCGCGGAAGTGCCGAGGAGCGTCTGTACGGACTGAAGGTAAAGAACATCCGCCTGGCCCTCAGCGATCACGATTCGCCTACCAGGAAGTGCCGGAGAGTCTTGCACGATGCTACTCAATGGGAACGAAGGAACTCCGTGCTCTCCCGCTTCGCGGAGTTTCCTTCGCAAAGCTTCGGAGACCGTCAGTTTAGTATTGACGAGGGTGCGAATGTCGTCACCATCTGCGAGTATAAGGTTCAACTCTTTTCCGGCGACGAGGGCATCGACCGCGTCCGGGCTGAACCCGTTCATGCTGATGAATAGGCCGAGCGTGCCTGAAAGCTTCCCGTCGACTTTACCCTTGAATTGATAGATACTAGAAGCTGGATGGAAGCCCTGGGTCCACTTTGCCTCAATGAGGATGGTGCGGCCCTCGAACCAGATCGCTCCGTCAATTTCCTCACCCTTGGGGCGGTAAGACAGCCTTGGTTCCAGGCCGGCGTCTGCGAACATGGCACGAAGGATCTTTTCGAACTTTCGGCCGCGGTCTGCTTTTTGCGCGCGCGAAGCATGGTCGGGGAGGGCTTCAGCATCGCGGAAAGCCTGTCGCCAATCAAAGTTGGAATGGTTCACGGTCTCTTGATACCAAATTGCCTGCTCGCCCATGGGGTCACCTGCGGCGAGTCCCGAAATTGTCGCATCTTCGGTCTGTTGAGGAACACCTGTCGCCAACTTGGCGTCGAATGTCGCTGCCGTGAATGCTGATTCGCTGTGTCCGCCGGCTGCTGGTGGTGGGAAGGAGATGAAGGGGTCGGCTCCGCGCGACCCCTTAGATACCCCCGTGACTGCTTCGAAGCCATCCGCGCTCATGTCGAGGTCGTGCTCTATCCAGGCGGCGGTGTGGCGGGCGGCTTGTGTTCGCTGATGGTGGAAGGTCCTTGCTTCGAAGTTGGATGTCCCGGAGATGCGTCCGTCGGTACCGTTCCATCGCTCGACGTGCTCGGGGCGTAGTAGCTGAACCTGGCGTTCAGTGGCACCGTCGCGTCAACGGACCGCCCCTTGGGCGAGGTTCTGGATAAACGAGTGAGCGCAGTGCGCTGTCCGGCTCCTTGTTCCGCGGCTCCTCGTCGGAATGCCAAAGCACGACAGGGTGATCGCGACGTTGCTCTCCACCCAAGTGGACCTGATGAACGCCGCACCTACCCGAGGCCAGGTCTTCAAAATCGGCCTTGAGGCGAGCAGTCGCATCGCGAGCTGGCACACCGTCGAGGTGCCGACAGCGTGGTTCGAAGAAGCGGTCCGCGCGCACTTGCCGCCGAAGGTACGCGGAACTGTCCGAGTGTTCGTGACCAGCACCGCAGCCGCAGCTGGGCTCGTGCTGACCGGCCTTACCGCTAGCGCTGTAGCGGGAGCCGGCGCCAGCGTGGCGCGTGCACGGGTACAGAAGACAGCCGACGACACCTGACCGCGCGAGGGCGTGGAACAGAATCCCGAAACCCGTGGAACGCCCGTCTTCACTGGGATCTGCGATCCGCGCCACTGCTCGCATCCGCGAATAAGCCGAACACCTCGCCGTGGTGCGGAGGTGGTCGGCCTAACCGGCGCCGACCACCACGGCAGTCAGGACTCCACGAACCCACAGTGGGGCCAGATGGTACATCGACTAGAAGTGCCCCCCTGTTGCACCGCGGGCCCGGAGTTGTGAAGTGAAACCGACATCTCGTCGGCGTCGGCCTTCCATGCGATACATGTGCACTCCGGGCAAGCTCGTGACGTCACGCCCTACGTTGAGCGTGACCAGGGCGACCAATGGGCACACATCGGCCGGGATCACAGCGAGGACCACCACCAGGACCCGACCGATCCGGCGTTCGGTGCGACGACCTTCGGCGCAGACGGCTCAGGTGTGCTGAAAGGGGTCACGGACCACGGCGTCGAGACGAAGACGCGATCGGGCTACCTGGATCGCGGTACTGAGTCGTTGCGCAACGTTGCCTACGCCACCACGGGGCAGGCCGACAGGATGACCGCGGCGCGCCCAGCAGAGGCGACGTGGTTCGATGAGCAGTACGCCCACCGGCAGCCCACTCTGTGACACGTGCAGACGAGGAAACGATGATCCCCAAGACCCTCGCCGTGAGCGCGGTGCTCGCAGCCACGGCGCTCCTTTTGACGAGTTGTGGAGGAACACCGGTGCAACCGAACGAGACGAGCGCGACCTCGGTCACGCCCGATGAGGCAAAGCAGTCCGTCACCACCTTCGTCGACCGCTCGACGACGGCGCTCGGCGGGGACTGGACGCCCCGGGGAGGTCCGGGGCTCAGCCCGTGCACGACGGGCGACGGCGACGACGGCGTCTCGTGGGTCGTCTTCGTCGATCGTCAGGCCGGGGACGACCCGCACGCTGACGTCGACGTCGTCGAACAGCTGTGGACGCAGCGGGGTGTGACCACTGAGCGGTACCAGAGCGGCGGTGCGGATCCGATCGTCGGGATCCGTGGCGCCGGCGGTCCGACGACTTCCGTCGACTTCTACGCCGACCCACGTGGGTACGCGTTGACGGCGGAGTCCGAGTGCGCCGAGGGTGACTACGCCGACATTGTCCGTCGTCAAGGTGACGCGAACGCGGGGTGACGCAACCGCGGGACGGCGACGTCCGCACGGTTCTCCACCGGGCACTGAGCGGCAACGTCCGTGCTCTACGTACACGCCTCATTGCACATTGAGCCGGAACTCAAGGTTGAGCCACTCCACGGCTTCCCGCGAGAGCGCGTCCTCGAATCGCTCGAAGGACACGTGCCTGCGTCGCTGACTGCAGAGCAGGTGGTTCAGGGTGCAGAGCAAGCGTGGGGCCTAGCTGCCACAACGACCGTTGTCGGGATGCGCATTGGCGACTACCACCTTGCTCGGGCGCAGATCAATGCCGCTGCCGATCGTGTACCCTCGCCCGGTCAACTTAGCTGCCCAGTTCCGACCCGGACTGTACGACAGGCGCTCGGCGGGGAGTCGGGAAGATGGACGACAGCACTTGACCAGCTTGGCTCAGCAGCAGGTAGCCCCGGCAAGCCGCGAGGCAGCGTCCGATGGACGGATGAACAGCTGCAGAGCGGTTGGGCGGACTACGGCTCCTTCGTCAAGACGAAGGGTGACGCGCCGTCGATTCCCGGTCATGAGCAGTGGCGTGAGGGGAACGACGTATCGGCACCATCGATCGGGACCTTGATCAACCGGCTCGGCGATCACACCTGGCCGGGCCTTCGAGAGTTGATCGAGGCGCCGGCTCCAGCCGCCCCTGCTGATGAGCCGAGCGAGGTGAAAGCGCAGCGATCCCTTCTCGAGGTGCAGAAGGAGTACGTCGCTCAGTTGGAGGTGCGCAAGGCCCAACTCGAGGCCGATGTGGTCGATGGTGTCCCCGGCGCTACGGAGGCGCTGCAGTCGCATGTGTCGCTGCTCGTGCGGGTGAGGCTGTCCGTTGAGACTCAGCTTTCTGTCATCGAGGTGGATCGGGCCGTTCTGGACCTCACTCGCGCACTTGTACTGAGTTGAAGCAGACGAAGGGCGCCATCTCGCTAGTCCGCCTGGCTCCAGCAACGATCTACCCAGCGTGCGCTCGTTCCAGGAGGGAGGGCGCGGCTCGAGGTTCTTCCCCAGCTCGGGCCTTCCCCGTGGTGTCATCGCACCACCCTCCCCATGTCGGCCCGAGTTGAATCGAACCGCACAGCGCATCGATGCTCGGTCGTTGGCGAAGGGTGTTGGGGTCGACGTCCCGGTCGTGAACGCGGAGCTCTGGCCCAGCAAGGCGCGCAGTTGCGGAGGCTGCCGCTCGCTTGACCCCCCGGCGCGCGAACTGCAGTTGACTGCCGCTGCACATGGAGCGTGGAGCGTCTGGCTTGGAGCAGAATCCCGAATCCCGTGGAACGCCCTGCGTTGCTGGTATTCGGGATCTACGCCACCACTGGCATCCGCGAACAGACCGAACACCTCGCTGTAGCCGTGGGGCGTCACCGATGTCGTGCCGCCGCGGGCGGGAGTGAACGGGTCCATGACCGCGCCTGCTCGTCGGCCAGCAGCATCTCGGTCAGCGGCGGAGGGTCACCCGCGGGTACTCGCCGAATCGCTGGAGGTACGCGTTGGAGAACCTGCCCATGTGCGCGAACCCCCATCTCGACGCGACGTCCGCGACGGAAGTGGCGATCGGGTTCGCGTGCAGGAGATCGGCGTGGACGTGGCGGAGTCGCACTTCGCGGAGGTACGTCATCGGTGTGCGATCGAGGATGCGCTGGAACGACTCCTGGAGTCCGCGAACACTGAGATCGGCCGCTCGGGCGATGTCCGCGACGCTCAACGGCTCCCCGGCGTGCTCGTGGATGAACTCGACTGCCCTCCGGACGCGCACGTTCTTGCGGTCCCCGTAACCGTGCGGGAACCCTTCGCTCTGGAACCGGTAGAGCCCGAACAGCGATCGGGCGACGTCGCGCTGCGCCTCGTGCCATGCCAGGGAGGAGGTTCCGCCTGAGCGCAGCGCCTGCATCGCAGCAGCAACCGAGCTGCGCCATCGCATGACTGCGTTGATTGTGGGCGTGACGCTGCGGTCGAACCCGAGCGTGCCGTCGACCAGGTGCTGCTCGGCGGCGACGTCGAGGACGAGGTCTCGGTTCA
Organism: Curtobacterium sp. MCBD17_030; assembly: GCF_003224255.1. Classification (NCBI taxonomy): domain Bacteria; kingdom Bacillati; phylum Actinomycetota; class Actinomycetes; order Micrococcales; family Microbacteriaceae; genus Curtobacterium; species Curtobacterium sp. MCBD17_030. The sequence continues at coordinate 61,781 of NZ_QKLI01000013.1, forward strand.
GGTGTACGAGACGCTGATCCCAGTCCTCGTACGCCATCTCGAACCGCTGCTCGATCGGGAACAGCGTCGGGACGCCCGGTTGCATCTGCACTTCGTCACGGCCGACATCGACACGGGCGTCACCGGAGTCGATCCACTGCACGACGACCTCGCCCTCGACAGCGACGTCGCCCCGGAGACGACCGTGCATCTGGGAACGTCGGATGCTCATCTGGCCGTCGCCGACGCCGACGTACTTGTACCAGTAGTCGGAGCTGACCGGCGAGGAGTGCCACGCGCGGCCGGCGTACATGCCGGCGAGGTCTTGGATGGCACCGTCGGTGTCGGTGCCAGCGACTGCGACGATCGGACGGACCGGGGTCTCCGCCAGCGCGTCGGTCGTCACCGCGTCTCCCCGAGGACGTGGAACCAGAGTCTGCCGGTTCTCCCGAGCGCAGTGGCGCCCGCCGTGCGAGGAGTGCCCTCGTGGACGAGTGCGGAGGGCAGGAACACAGTTGTGGCGGTCATGGGACCGGCCTTCCATGAGGCTGTGAAGGCCTCATCGCTGCCGGACCGTCCTGCTGTGCCAGCGTTCCACATGCCGCGGAGACCATCGTGACGACAAGACCGCAAATTGGCCCGGTTCCTCCACCGTACGGAGGCCCGCGGCTCTGCTCAACAAGAGTCCCCGGAACGCGGTTTCGTGACGCGCTCGCTCCGCGCCTGATCCGCGGAGCGCGCCGGGAGGAAGCCGCCCGGCGGCAAGACCGAGGTGCAGGCATGGGTGCCGCCGGGTCTAGCGTGGGGAGGTCTGGTTGCAAGCAGAGCAGGTAGGAGACCACTCGCGATGACCACGCTCACGCTGCAGCACGACACGGATGACATCGACACCGTCGCGTCCGTGCTCGGGCAGATGTACCCGAAGGTGCGGTTCGACCCCCCGCGGGGCAAGGTGCACTTCCAGGCCGACATCCGCGGCGACGAACAGCTCAGCCTCGCTCGCCTCACGATGGGGTTCCATGCTCAGGTGACCGTCGAGCCCGAAGGTGTCTTCACCTCGGCGATGCTGCTCGGCGGTCGCCTCCGGACCATCCATGGTGACGGTGGGAACGCCGGGGGCGTGATCTTCGGCCAGGAGGAGACCGCCGCGGAGTACAACGGTTCGGAACTGCTCGTCGTGAACCTGCCCGAAGCCTCGCTCATCCGCCGCGCGGTCCGAGCGAACGGCGCGGACAGTGGCATCGTCCGGTTGCAGGGACACCACCCTCGGCCCGAGCACGCTGCCCTGTGGGTCCAGGCCGTGTCACACGTCCACCGGAGCGTGGTGCAGGTCGAGTCCGCGTTCGAGAACGACATCATCCGCACCGCTGCGTTCGACTACCTGTTGGCGTTGGCGACGACCGCACTGCCGTTCGAGGTGATCACCCGCGTCCCTCCGGGCATCGGGGCCGGGAAAGCGACCGTGCGCCGGGCCGTCGCGTACATGGACTCGCACCTGGCCGACGCGATCACGATGGCGGACATCGCCGCAGCCGCCCGGGTGTCGCCGCGCGGCCTGCAGGCCGGCTTCCAGCGGCACCTCGACATGACGCCGATGACCTACCTGCGCCGCGCCCGACTCGCCGAGGCTCACCGGGAGCTGCTCCACGACCCGACCCGGACCATCAAGGCCGTCGCTGAGAAGTGGGGCTTCAGCAACCAGGGACGTTTCACCCGCATGCGGCGCGAGGTGTACGGGATCGAGGAAGGCACCCGCTGAGCGTCGGCGGTCGGGCGGTGGACAGGGGTGCGAACTGGACGCCGTGGCCACGACGACGTCCGGACGCTGGAGGTCGTCCGTGAGTTCCGGGATCGGCCGGCGGTGGTCCTGCCCGCGGATCCGGGCAGGACCGCGGATCGGGACGTTCGAGGGCATCGACCTGAGGAACGGGCATGTTTGCGGCTGGCGTCGGGTCCTCAGTACGGTCGATCTGTCCACATCGCGAGATGGGCATCCGCCAGCGCCGTCGACGGGAGCACCCCAATGTCCACCGAGTCCGTGATCACCAGCCCCTACCGGAAGACCGGCACCGCGAACGGGCCGCGCGCCGGTGGTACGTCGACCTACTCGGCACTGCTGCAGCAGGTGAAGGACGCCGGGCTCCTCCGACGCCGCCGTGGCTTCTACTGGTCCGTCTTCGCCGCCCTCGTCGTGGCGTCCGCGGCCTGCTGGGTCGTCTTCGCGCAGCTCGGCTCCTCGTGGTTCCAGCTGATCGTGGCGGGCGCGCTCGGCGTGCTGTTCACCCAGTTCGCGTTCCTGTCGCACGAGGCGGCCCACCGGCAGGTGTTCGACTCCCGCAAGTGGAACGACCGTGCGGGCCGCTGGCTCGGCACGTTCGTCGTCGGCCTGTCGTACTCGTGGTGGATGAACAAGCACACCCGGCACCACGGCAACCCGAACACCGTCGGCAAGGACCCGGACATCGCGCCGGACGGCGTCGTCTTCATCCCCGAGGACGCGGCCGCGACGACCGGACCGATGCGCTGGCTCGTGCGGCACCAGGGGTGGCTGTTCTTCCCGCTCCTGACCCTCGAGGGCATCAACCTGCACCGGCATGCGGTCACCTCGGTGCTCCGCGGTGTCGACGGGAAGAGCGACCGCCGCGACCGCATCGTCGAGGGCGTCATGCTCCTCGCCCGGTTCGCGATCTACCTGCCCGTGGTCTTCGTGTTCCTGCCGTTCGGGATGGCGTGTGCGTTCCTCGGGGTGCAGCTGGCCGTGTTCGGCGTGATGATGGGCGCCTCGTTCGCCCCGAACCACAAGGGCATGCCGACCATCGCGCACGACGCGAAGGTCGACTTCTTCTCCCGTCAGGTCCGCACGTCGCGCAACATCCGCGGTGGCTGGTGGGTGTCGTTCCTGATGGGCGGCCTGAACTACCAGGTCGAGCACCACCTGTTCCCCTCGATGCCCCGCCCCGCGTTGCAGCAGGCACGGCTCCTGGTCCGCGACCACTGCGACAGCCTCGACGTGCCCTACACCGAGACCACGCTGCTGCGCTCCTACGGCATCGTCGTCCGGTACCTGAACCGCGTCGGACTCGCCGCCCGCGACCCGTTCGACTGCCCGATGACCAGCGAGCTCCGCATCAGCTGACCTCGGCGGAGCCGGCCGCCCGGCCGGCATGACCGAACGGACCGCCAGCCGACCACCTCGAGTCGGCCCGCGGGCCGTTCGTCGTCCGGGCTGCTCAGACCGTGATCGTCTCGCCGTCCGCCAGTGTCACCAGGTCCACCCCGGTGAGCTGACCGGCGAACTGCGCGAACGAGCCCTTGCCGATCTCGCTGAGCATCAGGTCGTGGATCTGCACGGCCCGCGTCGGCTGCACGGCCCGCACGAAGTCGACGAGTTCGCCGAGCTTCGCCCACGGCCCGGAGGTCGGCACGAGCAGCGTCTCGACCGGCACGCCCGGCACCGTGTACGAGTCGCCCGGGTGGAAGACGCGGCCGTCGACCAGGAACCCGACGTTGGTCATCGGCGGCACGTCGGCGTGGATGACGGCGTGGTCGCCGCCGAACACGCGGACCTCGAAGCCGCCCGCAGTGATCGTGTCGCCGGGGGAGACGGCGACCACACGGCCGTCGTGGTCGCCGAGCGCGTCGACGACGGACGCCGGCGCCCAGATGCGGAGGCCCGGCTGCGCGTCGAGGGCCGCGCTGAGGACGTCGGCGTCGAAGTGGTCGGGGTGGTCGTGCGTGATGAGCACGGCGTCGGCGGCGGCCACGAGGTCGGCGGACGTCGGCGTGTAGGCGCCCGGGTCGAGGAGGACGCTGCGGTCGCCGTCGCGGAGGACCACGGTGGCGTGGGTGTGCTTGGTGAGTTCCATGAGCGGAAGTGTACAGCCACCCTGTACACTTCCGCTCATGGCCCTTCGCGACTTCACGCTCGACGACGCGAACGCCCTGCGGCGCGCGATCGGGGACAGCACCCGCGCCGTCCGCCGCTCCGAGGCCACTCCGGAGGGCCAGGTCGAGACGCTCGGTTTCCTGGCCCGCGACGGTGCCCAGAGCATCGCCGCGCTGGCGCGACTCCGACGGGTGCGGCACCAGTCGATGCGGGTCACGGTCGCCGACCTCGAGGCGCAGGGGCTCGTCGAGCGGACCCCGGACCCGACCGACGCACGAGGGGTCCTGGTCTCGTTGACCGACGCCGGCCGGACCGTGATCGACGAGCTCCGGATCCGCCGTTCCGCCCGTGTCCTGGCTGCCGCCGAACGCGCGCTCACCCCGGAGGAGCGCGCCACCCTCGCCCACGCGGCCGACGCGATCGTCAAGCTCACCGCGGCGCTCGAGACGGACGGCAGCTGACAGCTCTCGGACGGGCGCCCGGTGACCGGTGACGGGTGACGGGTGACGGGTGATGGGCGACGGACGGGAGGCGCGGTGCGGGCCCGCCCCGCGCCTCCCGTCCGGCCGCGACCCCGTCACCGCCGCGACAGGACCGACCCCGCACGGGTCGTCACCCCGCTCGGCGTACCGTCCGGATCGTGTCCGACGACCAGCAACCACGACCCGACCCGACGCGCGTCGGTGACCAGCCGGCGCTCCGCACGCGCTCGGGGTCGAACTGGCTCGTGTGGGGAGCAGTCACGACGGTCCTGGTCGCGGTGGTCATGGTCCTGATGGGCATCCGGCAGCCAGCGGTGGGGTGGCCGGCCCTGGTGGTGGTCGTGGTCCTGTTCCTCACGATGGTCGTCGTCCGCGGGGCCGTCCGCCCCCTGCGGACGCGCCTGGTGACACTCGCGGTCCTCGACCTGGGGATCGTCGCCGTCGGGTTGGCAGCCGTGCTCGTGGTCCTCGTGGCTGCACCGGGCTGACCGCCGCTGCCGACGACGGCCCGGATGGTGGCTGGGTGCCCGCCACCGTCGCAGTCGTACCACCGGTGTACATTGTGCCGAGTACGGACCATCCCGATACGTGCGTTCCCGACGAGACCGTTGCCCTGACTCGGTTGCGGGTGCCCCACCCCCCTGGGGGTCCACACCTGTGCACACCACCGCCGGCCTCCGCCGTGCACGCATCGAACTGGTCAGAACCGGCTCGCCATGAAGTACGTCGTCTACGGACTGACATCCGTCCTCACCAGCAGTGCCGCCGCCTCCGCCGTGATGCGGTACGCGGTCGCGCTCGGGCAGACGGGCAGCAGCGACCTCGTCGCGATCCCCGCCGTCGACATCGCGGGCGTGCCGATCGCCGTCGAGGTGTTCCTCGGCCCGGGCGTCCCCCTCCTCGCGGAACCCGCCGCGGACGACCTGCTCGAGCCCGAGCACCAGGAGTTCGTCGACGACCTCGCCGAGCGCACCCGCTTCCTGACGGCGCGGCGGTCCGAGCGGGCCTGACTGGCTCCGTCAGCTGCGCTCCACGACCAGCGTCCCCGCCCCGACGGGCAGTCTGCCAGCGCGGTACGCGATGACCGCGCCCGCGGCAGTCGTGGCGTCGAGGCGGATCGAGGCGGCACCGAACCGCCAGCTGCGGTTGACGCAGAAGACGGCGAACTCGACGGTGCCCTCGTCCGGCAGCACCCAGGTGCCGGACCCCCACTGCGCCGGCTGTCCGACGCCGTCCACGCTGACGGTCGGCCGCGCACCCCAGGCGAACCACGGCCTGTGCAGGCGGAGCTCGACGCGACGACGGGTGGTGCCGGACGGCAGTGGAGCCCCCGTCACCACCCGAGCGTCCCGGGCTCGCCCTTGAACGGCCCGACGATGTCCGCGGTGATCCAACCACCGTAGAAGTCGCCCTCCTGCGCGCGGACGCGCTCACCGGCGACCTCGCACGAGTCCATCTGCGACGGGTACACGGCCACCAGGTCGCGCAGCTCGCCGTACCCCTGCCACGGCGTCGGGTAGGTCCAGGCACCACGCCGGACGACCTGGTCGCCGCCGTGCACGTCGAAGTACGAGGCGCTGCCCTTGAACTCGCACATGCTCGACCCGCTCGTGGGGACGAGGGCGTCGGGCGCGAAGTCCGAGATCGGCAGGTAGTACACCGGCGGGTGGCTGGTCTCGAGCACGCGGACCGCGCCGGTCGTGTCTGCGACGACCTGGCCGCCGAGCCGCACGACGACGCGGGATGCGGTCCGCTCGATGCGCGGCGGACGCGGGTAGTCCCACACCGACTCCTGGCCGGGTCCGGGGACGTCGGGGGTGGGGTGGCTCGGGCTGCGTCGGGTCATGTCCCCAGTTCTACCCGTCGGAACCGACGGACTGGAGGCTCGTCACCAGCTGGGACGTCGGCCCGTGCGATCGGCGCGAGGATCCGGACGATGCCCCTGGCCTCCGGAGCGCGGCGGGGCTACGCTCGCGGACACCACCTCCTCAACGACGAGAGGCTGTCCCGTGCGCCGAACCATCGCGATCACCCTCGCGGCCGTGACCATCGTCGGGGCGCAGGCCCTGGCCGGACCTGCGACCGCCGCACCACCACCGACCACCGCAACCACCAGTGCTGCCTCGACCGGTACTCCGTCGACCAGTGCGGTGACCAGCGCCGCTGCCACCGCCGGACGCGGCCACGCGCCGGCGGCGACCCACCAGAACCCGATGGCACTGCGCCTCCCGGACGGCCAGACGGCGGCGAGCTGCGCCGACCCGACCGCGATCCACGGGGTGGGCCGCGACCGCAACTGGTACCTGTACTGCACGACCGACGCCCTGACGGCGACGGAGGAGACCGCCACCGGCGAGCTCGTGCAGCACAGCGTCCCGACCTACCGGTCCACGAACCTGACGGACTGGACGTACGTCGGCGACGCGTTCACCACCAAGCCGGCCTGGGTCGGCGACGCCAACGGCATCTGGGCGCCCGACGTCGTCCAGCGCGGCCGCACCTGGTTCCTCTACTACACGGCGTCGGACACCCCGTCGGCGACCGGCCCCGCCGGCGGCGGATCGGCGATCGGCGTCGCGACGAGCAGCAGCCCGACCGGCCCGTGGACGGATTCCGGCGGTCCCGTCGTGGCACCGCAGACCGCGCCGAACGGAGACGGCTTCCGGTGGTCGTTCGACCCCGAGGTCATCACCGACTCCGGTCACACCTACCTGTACTTCGGGAGCTACTTCGGCGGCGTGCACGTCCGACAGCTCACCGCGGACGGACTGCGCTCGCTGCCGGAGACCGAGCGGCAGATCGCGATCGACAACCGCTACGAGGGCTCGTACCTCATGCGGCACGGCGGCTGGTGGTACTACATGGGCTCCGCGACGAACTGCTGCAACGGCTCGCTCACCGGGTACGGCGTCTTCGTCGCCCGCTCGAAGAGCCCGCTCGGACCCTTCCGCGACCGTGACGGCGTCGCGATCACGGACACCCGGGTCGGAGGCTCGCCCCTGCTCGCACAGAACGGCAACCGCTGGGTGGGTACCGGTCACAACACGGTGGTCACCGACTTCGCGGGTCAGGACTGGATGATCTACCACGCCGTGGACCGCAACGACCCGTACTACGCGGGGCAGACCGGGTACACGAAGCGTCCGGCGCTCATCGACCCACTCGACTGGATCGGCGGCTGGCCGGTCGTCCGCGGTGGAGCAGGACCGTCGGACTCGGTGCAGCCCGCTCCGGCTGCGCAGCCGGGGCAGCGATCGGCGTACCGTCCGCGCCTCGCCCCGGTCGACGTGCCGGCGCGCACGATCCGGTCCCTGTCCACCGACTTCCGGGGTGACGCGCTGCCGCCGACGCTCACCTGGACGCGGCAGCCCGATCCGTCGACCTACCGGGTCGGGGGCGGGTCGTTCTCATGGCAGACCCAGGACGCGGACCTGCACCCACCGCAGACCCCGCTCGCGTCGGTGCTGACCGAAGCGGCACCCGCCGGTGACTACGTCGTCGAGACCCGCGTACGGATGGACACCCCGGCCACCGGCGACTCGTTCAACTACCGGCAGGGCGGGCTCGTGGTCTACGGCGATGACGGGAACTACGTCCGACTCGTCTCCAACTCGATCTTCAACACCCGACAGACGGAGTTCGGCAAGCAGGTCAGCGGGCAGCCCGAGGGCGCGCCGACCTACGGCAACATGGTCGTCGGGCCGGTCGGTGGGGCCACCACGCTCCGGATCGTGCACCGGCTCGTCGACGGTGAGCACCGGTACACGGCGTACACCAGCGTCGACGGTCGGCACTTCGTGCGCGGCGGCACCTGGACGGCGGACCTCGGGTCGACACCGCGGGTCGGGCTCATCTCCCTGGGCGGTGCCGGTTCGACGAGCACGTTCGAGGACCTGCGGGTCAGCACCGTGCGGTCGGTCCGCTAGACGACGAACGACGGGCGGGCCCGGTGCGACTGCACCGGGCCCGTCGGCCGTCTGCCGGAGTGGGACCCGCTCAGCTCCGCAGCGTTGCCCGCGGGTACTCGCCGAACTCGTTCCGGTAGGCCGCCGAGAAGCGGCCGAGGTGCGCGAAGCCCCAGCGGCGGGCGACCGTCTGGACGGACGTGCCGGAGGGATCGGCCTGCAGCAGATCCCGGCGGACCCGCTCGAGTCGGGTCCGGAGCAGGTACGTCATCGGCGTCTGGTCCAGGTGCCGCTGGAACGCCTCCTGGGTGGCACGGACACTCAGTCCGGCGGCGCCGGCGATGTCCGAGACGCTCATCGGCTCCGCCACGTGCTCGTGGATGTACTCGACGGCGGCGCGGAGACGTGCCCGTCGGGGCAGCAGCACGGCGGGCGGCAGGGCCGTCACCGTCGGCGGGTACATCCGGAGGAACGCAGCCGCGGTCCCACGCGTCAGGGTGTGCCAGAGCAGGGTGTCGACCCCGCCGGTCCGGAGCTCCCGGGAGAGCAGCGCGAGGCTGTTCCGCCATTGGGTGACGGCTGTGGGGTCGAGCGTGCGGAGGTGGTCGATGCCGAGGTCGGTGACCTGACCGGTGTGGAACATCTCGTCCGCGACCTCGTGCACGAGCGGGCGCGACAGGTGCACGAGCCGTTGGTCGTAGTCCTCGTACTCGAAGACGAACTCACGGCAGGTCGGGAAGAGCATCGGCACGTCGAGCTGCAGTGGCACCCGGTCCTGCGTGACGTCAGGAACCCCCTGCCCGGACGTGATCCACTGCACGACGTAGTCAGGTGAGCGGGGGATCGCTCCGCGGATGTGTCCACCGATCTGGGACCGGCGGAGTGTCACGTCCCGGTCGCCCACCGCGCTGTAACGGTAGGCGAAGGGATGGCTGGTGGTCCGGGCCTGCCATTCGCGTCCGTCGTACAGACGACCGATGTCGGCGACGACCGCGTCGCTCGAGGTCCCGGACGCCTCGATCCGCACGGGTCGCACCGTGTCGGTAGCCCACGTGTTGGTCTCCGCCCGTCGGGCGGTGACGTCGAGCGTGCTGGTCATGATCGTCTCCCTGTCGACCACCGGAGGGCGGTCGGGTCGCTGCTGTCCCTGTCAGCGCTCCGTTGACGTTCGATGCACTGGACGCCGAGCGAAACTCGCTGACTGAAACGGTACCCAGTTGTCCGTCAGGCGTTCAGGGGTTGACGTTCTCGTCATAGAAATGGTAAGGAAGCGACCGCTGACTGCGGGCACCCGGTCCGGTTCCCGCGCGCCGCGCACCGTCGGAGTCGACATCGGCACGGAATCCGGTTCGGGGTACAGGTCTGACCGCGGGAACGGCGCGTTCCTGGAATGCGGCTGGAAGTCGCGACGAGGCCGTGACGAACGTCCTCCCCAGCCCGTCTCATCCGTGAACAGCACCCGCTGGGAACACCCGGCGGGCCACTCGGAAGGAGCCACCATGGCCGACACCACGACCACCCCGACCATCCTCGCCACCAGCGCGACGACGTCGATGGACACCGGCGACCGCGGCGCCACCGGCAAGACCCTCATCGACGACACCGTCGTCTCGAAGGTGGCCGGCATCGCCGCCCGCGAGGTCAACGGCGTCCACAGCCTCGGCGGCGGCGCAGCCCGTGCCATCGGCGCACTCCGGGGCGCCATCGGCCAGCGCGACCTCTCGCAGGGCGTCAAGGTCGAGGTCGGCGAGAAGCAGGTCGCCGCGGACATCACCATCGTCGCCGAGTACCCGGTGCCGCTGCAGCAGGTCGCCGAGGGCGTCCGAGCGTCGGTCTCCCGCGCCATCGAGCAGATCGTCGGCATGGAGGTCGCCGAGGTGAACGTCACGATCCAGGACGTCTTCATCCCGGGTGACGACGACGAGGACGACGACAAGAAGGAGTCGCGAGTCGCATGAGCGCCACACTGAGCGGTGCCCTGATCGGCGCCGTCCTCGCGGTCGTCGCGCTGCAGTTCGGCTTCTGGGGCTTCGTCCTGGTCGTCGTGTTCGCCGCCGTCGGAGCGCTCGTCGCAGCACTCGTCACCGGCCGGATCGACCGGAACGCCCTGACCGACGTGCTGACCGGGCGTCGGAGCTCCCGGTGACCGGCGGCCCGGGCACCGTGCCGGGCCGGGTCGAGATCGCCACGCGCGCCTTGACCTCGTGCGCGCGCGCCGTCGCCGCTGAGCGGCTCGGCGCGCCCGCGAAGCGGGTGCGGGTGGAGCTCGGCGACGCTCACGGGGCGTTGGCCCTGGAGATCACCGGTCCGGTCGCCGCCGGCACCGACCTGGTCCAGGCGGCGACGACCGCAGCGGCCGAGGTCCGGAGTCGCGTCAGCGCCCTCACCGGACGTCGCGTCGGGTCGGCGCGCATCGAACTGACCGGGATCGTGCGCGAGCGCGATGCCCGGGTCCGTTGACGAGGAGAACCCCATGAGCAGCAGTTCCGTCGAACGTCGGCTGCGTCGCCGCAGCGTGTACCGTTCCCGTTCCAGGGCGGTGTCCGCGGCGTTGGTGGTGCTCGTGCTGGTCGCGGCGTGGATCGGCACCGAGTCGGTCCTCCGAGCGATCGGGGCGGCGCCACTGCTGGCCGACCCGCAGACCGCGGTCGACGCCGCACTCCAGCCGGACCCGACCTTCGTCACCCTGATCGAGGTCATCGCCGCGGTGCTCGTCATCGCGGGTGTGGTCCTCGTCGTCCTGGCCCTGAAGCCCGGCCGTCAGCACCGCGCAGTGGTGCCGCACGACCGCGGCGCCGTGGTCATCGACTCGTCGATCATCGCGTCGACCGCCCGGAACGCCGCCGGCGTCGCCGCGGGCGTGCCCGACGCGCACACCGCCGCGAGCGTCCGTGGCGCCCGCACCGAGGTGCACGTCGTCCCGATGTCCGGCATCCCGGTGGACTCGGCAGCCGTCGAGCGCGCCGTCGCCGAACGCCTGGGCCGCCTGGACGACCGGTTCGTCCGCCACGTCACCGTCCGTGTCAGCGAGAAGGGCGCGCTGTCATGACCTCGAGCAACCGCACCCTGAACCGGATCATCCTGTTCGTGCTCGGACTCGTCGCCGTCGTGGTCGGCCTGGCCATGGGCGCCGGAGTCCTGCCGGTCGTCCGTGATGCGCTGCAGCCCTCCCTGACGTTCCCAGACCGCGTGGAGGTCCCCGCGACGTCCCTGTGGATCGTCGCGGCGGCCTGCCTCGTCGTGGTCGTCCTCGCCGTCGTCTGGGTCGTCACACGCGGCCGCGGCGGCACCGCCGTCGCCGTCCGTGAAGCCCAGGGCGATGACGAGGTCACCGTCAACGTGGCCCTCGTCCGCGACGTCATCGACCATGAACTGGCCGGCGTGCACGACGTCGTCTCGTCGAAGGTCGACATGTACACGGTGCGCAAGCAGCGCGCCGCACGGCTGCGTGTCGCGGTCCGCCGGGGCGGGGACGCCGTCACGGTCCTCGACGCCGTCGACTCCGCGATCGCCACCCTCGACCGGACTCTCGGTCGCGAGGTACCGATCCTGGTCCACCTCACTGGCGGCACCCGCTCGGCCATCTCGAAGGCCAAGCGCGTCGTCTGACGGACGTGCCACGGCCCTGCGCGACGGCGCCACCAGCACCAGTTCCCCCCCCCGCCACCAGGCCACCGCGGCCGACTGCTCGACCGCACGAACGTGGTCAGCTACGCACCCCCCGTCATCGCGGTCGCCGCCGAGGTCCGCTCCTCGCAGGTCGGGGCCCCCTCACCGAGCTCGCAGAGCTGACCGACCACGTCGTGTCCGCTGAACGCATCATCAACTGTGTAGTGTGCCTAACTACTTTCCGGAGAGCATGGTGGAGTGGTACACGCAGCACCACGGAAGGACCGGTCAGATGCACTCGACGCCCGCGAGCAACTCATTCGTTGACGGGGACACCCCGACCGAAGCCATCGACATGACCGCTCTGTTCGCAGAGCAGTCGCGAGACGGTCTGCTCGACAGCATCTGATCGGCACAGCCCATCCGGGAGCGTCGATCACGACCGCTCCGCTGCCCCTCCGGGCGGCACACCTGCTCCACGATCGCCACGCTCGTCCTCGGTGTCATCGGCGCCCTCATCGGCGGCTGGCTCGGCGGCCTCGTCTTCAACGTGGGCTACGACGGCTTCTTCAGCATCCAGTCGTGGATCATCGCGATCGTCGGTGCGATCATCGTCCTCCTCATCTGGGGTGCGATCACCGGTCGTCGCGGCGCCCGCGCCTGACCTCTCTCCCGGCGCTCGTCGCCGGGAACGAAGAGCCCCGCACCGACCGGTGTGGGGCTCTTCGTCGTCGGTGGCGCATTTGTCGGTGGTCCGCGGCAGGCTGGGCGCGCATGGACTCAGTCGAACAACCCCTCGTGCACGTCGACCGTCGCGGCATCGCCGTCGACGAAGCGGTCGCGTTCTACGAAGACGTCTACTCGAGCCAGGACATCCACATCGGGGACCCTGCACCCGATGGGTTCTCGTGGCGGTACCGGGCGGTCGGGGACGACCACGTCACGGTCGGGACCTCGTCCGTCGCTGCCCGCCGCTGGGGGACGATCGACCCCGGCGACGACTACGTGTTGGCATGGGCCTCCGCGCCGGGGATCCTGCTCGACACCGGTTCGTCCGACCCCGTCGACATGCTGCCGGGCGTCCCGGTGATGTACCCGGCCGGCCGGGACTTCGCGTTCAGCGCGGCACCGACCGTGCAGCACGTCATCCGCTTCGACCGGACGTTCCTGCAGTCCGTCGCCGCCGCGCGACAGGGAGACTTGCCAACACCGCTGCAGTTCGCACGCCACCCGGACCCCGCGGCGCTCCGACAACTCCGCGCGGTGGTGTCAGCGTCGGCCGGGGCGCTGCTCGACCCCACGACCGGTCGCGACCGCCGCTCGGCACTCAACACGACCGTCGCGGAGGCCGTCGTCGGCACCTTCGACGCTCGTCCCGTCCCGCCGACGGGGCTGCTCAGCGACGGACCGGCGACCATGCGGCTCGCGCAGGAGTGGATGGTGGCGAACGCCCGTCGTCCCATCACGATCACGGACGTCAGTGTCGCCGCCGGGGTCGCCGTGCGGTCCCTGCAGGCGTCGTTCCGTCGGCACACCGGAGCGTCCCCGATGCACTTCCTGCGCCAGGTCCGGCTGCACCGGGTACGCGCCGAGCTCAGCGCAGCCGACCCGGAGACCGCCACCGTCGCGCAGATCGCCGTCGGCTGGGGCGTCGGGCACCTCGGCAGGTTCTCGGGCGCCTACGCGGCCACGTTCGGAGAGCCGCCCTCGGCGACGCTCCGCCGCCGTCGGAGCGTGTGACGGGCCACCCGTCGGCTCGGCCCGCTCGGTCGGATCGTTCGTCGTCACCGCCGGCGCGCCGCCGCCGTCCGACAGGCCCGGAGCGCTGCCGGTGCGCGGATCGGACACCGTGTCCAGCGGGCGTACTCCACGGACCCCGTGGCTCGGTCCGGCGGGGTGCGCGGGGGATGCTGTCCCTGCGCCTCCGAACCCTTCGGGTCGGGCGCACCAGCAGGAAGAGCGCACCGTGAACGACCGCGTCAGACCCTCCCTCCACGAACAACGGCTGCAGGCCGGCGAATGGCACCGCCGCGGGCTCAGCCACCCCGACGAGATCGACGCGATGGTCGCCCGCCGCACGGCCGGGTCGACACCCGCCGAGCCCACCTACGCGGACTTCCTCACCGTCGTCTGACCCAGACCCCCCGCACCGGCCTCCGACTGCGTGCGTAGGCTCGACGACATGTCCGACTTCTCCGCAGACCAGGCCGCCGTCGTCCGCATCGAACGCTCCGAAGAAGGCCGGTGGGACCTCACGCTCGTGAGCGACAGCGGTGTCGCGATCGGTCACGGCGTGCACCTGTTCGACCGGTCGCAGGACGACGGCGTCGACGAGCTCGCGGCCGCGCAGCAGTTCGTCGGCGGGTACGGCTGGCGCTTCGAGGGCGACGCCGTGCAGCAGGACGGCCCGGACGCGTTCTGGGCACCGCTGATCCGGGCCTGAGCGGTCCTCTCCACGGTCCGGGTACAGCCCGGACCTCCGCGTTCTGCGGATGACATGATGGCTGCGTGCCACCGATCCACCACGACAACGGGTTCCGCAGACAGCGGTTCACGGACGCGGGCGGCTCGGACTACACGGCGATCTTCCGCTCCGAGTACTCCGGTCAGGACCTCGGGCGTGACACGACCGTCGCCACCGACACCTTCGCGGCCGAGGGCACACGGTACGAGTACTCCGTCATCGGTGACGACGACCTGACACTCCGCACCATGAACGCCCGCGGTGGCCGTCGCGGTGGCGTCATCGGACCCCGCGACGACCACGTGGTGTTCTGGCTGCAGCGCGGTCGCCTCGAGATGCACTTCGCGGACCGGTCACGCGTGATCGAACCGGGCAGCCCCTACATCGCGTCCGCGTCCGAGGCGTACCGCTTCGCATCCGAGGAGACCGTCTACAACGGCGTGCACATCTCCGATGCCTTCCTCCGCAAGACCGCGGGGGAACTCGGTTACCCGATGCCCGACGGGCCGGTCCTGTTCGGCCAGCAGGACGAGCGGGTCGCCCGTCGCGAGCCGCTCCGTCGGTTGCTCGGCGAGGTCAGTCCGACCCTGATGGACGACCGGGTCCGCGGCGCGATGCGGACGGCCCTGAACCGACGGCTCGCGACCGTCGTCCTCGACACCTTCCCGCTCCGCGACCGCGGCGACGAGGTCCCGACCGCCAGTCGCCTGCGGGACGCCATCGCCTTCGTCGAGGAGCACGTCCGAGACCGACCCTCGGTGCCCGCCATCGCCGCCGCCGCGGGCCTGAGTGAGCGCGGCCTGCAGCAGGTCTTCGCGCGCACGCTCGGCGTCACGCCGAACGGGTTCCTCCGCGACCAACGGCTGGACGAGGTCCGGCGGGAGCTCCTCCGCGGAGCGTCGCCGAACAGCGTCCTCGAAGTCGCACGCCGCTGGCGCTTCACGAACCCCAGCCGCTTCGCGACCGCCTACCGTGCCCGGTTCGGGGAGGGCCCTTCGGCGACGCTCCGGGCGGCCACCGCGCAGCGCCCCGACGGCCGGTCCTCGTGGCGGATCCGCCAGGCGGTGGGCTACATCGAGGCGCACCTCGACGACGGCTGCACGGTCGCCGACATCGCCGCGGCCGCCGGTCTGCGTCCCCGGCGGCTCCAGCAGCTCTTCAAGGAGGAACGGGGCACGACGCCGACCGCCTTCCTCCGCGACCTGCGCGCGCTCCATCGGTCCGGAGACCGCTCCTGAGCAGCGCTCTCGGGTGTCGGTCAGGGGGCGACCGACTCCGGACGGGAGGCTCGGATCACGGCCGCCACGTGCCTCCCGTCCGCCGTACGGCCGACCGCGACGTCCTCGGTGCGGGCTGCGTCCCCGACCGGCCGGTCGTTCCGCAGACGTCTCGGGCCGTCAGCGGCCGGTGACGAGCGCGACCATCTCGGCGACGACGGCGCGGAGGCGCGTGGCCAGGTCCGCCTGGTCCAGCACGGTGAAGCGGTGCGCGACCTCGGTGAGGGCCGACATCACCAGGGCGACGGCGGTCCGGGCGGTGTCCTCGTCGGTCCGCGTGGTGACGGCGGCGACGAGTGACTTCCGGGACTCGGCCATCCAGCGCATCACCATCGGGGCCATCTCCGGGCGGCGGACCAGCAGCTCCTTCGTGCGGGCGCGGTCCGCGGCGAGCGGGACGGTGTGGGCGACGAGGTCGCAGACGTCGTCGATCAGTGGCCCGTCGGCGGCGGCGAACCGGTCGCGGACGGGGTCGGGGACGTCGACGGTGTCAAGACCGATCGCGGCGTGGGCCTTCGACGAGAAGTAGTTGAAGAACGTTCGCGGGGAGACGTCAGCGTCGGCGCAGATCTGCTCGACGGTGACGCCGTCCAGGCCGTGGTCGGTGATGCGGGTGAGAGCCGCGTCGTGGATCGCCTGCCGGGTCTGCTGCTTCTTGCGTTCGCGGAGCGTGCAGGGCTCGCTGTTGCCGTCGACCGCAGTGCTGTCGTGTGCGGGTGCTGCCGTGGGGGACACGGGCGACCTCCGGTGGGGAGAAGTGGGACGGGCCGCCCGCGCTGCCGGTGGGGACCGGCGTGCGCGGGCGGCCCGGGTGGTCACCGACGCTGGGTCGGCGTGGAGCCGGTCATCGGACCGGTGAAGGAGCCTGCTTCGGCCGCGGCCAGGCCGGCGTCGGCCTCGAGCTGTGCCTCGGCGGACATGTCCGCCTGCTCCTGGAGCGCCGAGCGCTGGCGCAGCGGCGGCACCTTGAAGAACCAGGTGAGCACGAACGCGAGCAGGATCACGCCGAGTCCGACCCAGTAGATCGTGACGGACGAGGCGTTGAAGCCGGCCATGAACGGGCGGGTCAGCCGGGAGTCGGCTCCGGTCAGGAACGAGGTGTCGTTCGTGGCCGAGGCGCTCGAGTCGCCGTTCGCGCCCTTGTCGATCTGCTTGACGAGGTCGGGAACGACCTGGTCGACCCAGTAGGTGCGCTGTCCGGCGTCCGTCCAGTCGACCGCGAGCCGTCCGTCGACGACGCTGGCGTGCGCCCGGTCGGCAGCCGTCGCGAGTGCGGTGGCCTCGGCCTGCGGGGTGGCGTCGGCGACCTGCTGGGCGATCACGGTCGGGGCGGCGGCCGCCGGGATCGTCCCGGCGGTGACCTGCGCCTGGACCGCGGCAGTGACCTGCTGGGTGACGGCCTGGTCGGCGGCCTGCTTCGCGGCGGTGGTGCCGCGGGCGAGCCCGGAGTCGATCTCGTCCTGGATCGGGTCGACGATCGGGTCCCAGATCTGGTCCATCACGCCCTGGTTGGCCTTCGCGCTGGCGACGGTCGGGTTGAGCGCCGCGTCGAGTGCGTCGGTCAGGTCGGCCTTGTTCGCGGTGGCGTGCACGATGTTGGCGGGCATCACCGAGAACAGGATCGAGAGGAGCACGGCGGTGCCGAGCGTGCCACCGATCTGACGGAAGAAGGTCGCAGAGCTGGTCGCGACGCCCATGTCCTTGGCCTCGACCGAGCCCTGCGACGCGAGCGTCAGGGACTGCATGACCGAACCGAGTCCGAGACCGATGAGGAACATGCCGATCATCAGGAACCAGAGCGGCTTGTCGATCGTCATGAAGGTCAGGACGACGTAGCCGGCGGACACCAGCGCGGTGCCGATGACCGGGAAGATCCGGTAGCGGCCGACGCGGGCGACGATCTGACCCGAGGTGATCGAGGCGATCATCAGGCCGCCGACCAGGGGGAGCGTGGCGAAGCCGGACTCAGTCGGACTGAGACCGACGACGATCTGCAGGTACAGCGGGATGGTCAGCATGGCGCCGAACATCGCGAAACCGACGAGGAAGCCGATGACGGTCGCCATCGAGAACGTGCCCGAGCGGAAGAGCTTCAGGGGGATGATCGCCGCGTCACCCATCTTCGACTCGATGAGCAGCAGTGCGACGAGGCCGACGGCGCCGATGACGTAGCAGGCGAGTGCTGCGGGGGAGCCCCAGCCCCAGGTGCGGCCCTGTTCTGCGACGAGTAGCAGCGGGACGAGGGTGACGATGACCGAGGTCGCGCCCCACCAGTCGACGACCGGCTTGTCCCGCTTGTCGTGCACCTTGGGCAGGTGCAGGAACACGATCACCATGGCGAGCGCGGCGATGCCGATCGGCACGTTGATGAGGAGCACCCAGCGCCAGCCGGTGATGAAGAGGATCTCGGACGCGCCGGCGAGCAGACCGCCGATGAGCGGGCCGATGACCGAGGAGATGCCGAAGACGGCGAGGAAGTAGCCCTGGTACTTGGCGCGCTCACGCGGGGCGAGGATGTCGCCCATGATCGCGAGCGGCAGCGACATCAGCGCGCCGGCCCCGATGCCCTGGACCGCGCGGAAGGCGGCGAGCATGAGCATCGACGTGGACATCGACGACAGCACGGCGCCGACGATGAAGACCACGATGCCGAAGATGTAGAGCGGCCGGCGGCCGAAGATGTCGGAGAGCTTGCCGTAGATCGGCGTCGCGATCGTCGAGGTGATCAGGTAGGCGGTGGTGACCCAGGCCTGCTGGTCGAGACCGTGCAGGTCGTCCCCGATGGTGCGGATCGCGGTGCCGAAGACCGTCTGTCCGAGGGAGGACAGGAACATGCCCGCCATCAGCCCGTAGATGACGAGCAGGATCTGACGGTGGTTCATCAGGGGTTGCTGACCGGGCGCACCGGGGGTGGTGGCGCTCCGGCCCGGCACCGGCGTCTGTGCGGTGGCTGTTGACAATGCGGGTCCTTCTGGTTCGACGTGCCGGACGGCGAGTGCGCCGTCGGGCGGAGGCGAGGCGGGTGCGTGGGCCACGGAGGGGCCGCTGCGCAACCTGAAACCTTGCAGGCTCCGCAACTTTACATCCGTTGCGTTCTGCAAGCAACTAGTTGGCGCGTCGTACGATGTCGCCGTGCCCGAGGACGACCGGAACGACGACGACCGAGCCGAGGCCGAGCGGCTGCTCCGGCGACAGCTCGACCGGCTCTGGGTGCGGCAGACCCTGCGGACCGTGCTCATCGAGCAGTCCGGTGGCCTCGACCCGACCGCGCGGGTGATCCTCCGAGCCGTCGAGCGACTGGGGGAGGTCCGCTCGACCGCCGTCGCGGAACGCACCGGACTGTCCCGTCCGGTGGTCAGTCGGCGGATCGCGGGGCTCGTCGAGGCCGGGTACGTCCGCACCGCGCCGGACCCGGACGACGGCCGCGCGGCCCTGCTCGGCCTGGCGCCGGCCGGACGCGCCCTGCTGGACGGGCTCGACGCGCAGGGGGACGCCGTGTTCGACGACGTCACGAGCGTCTTCCACGGCGACGAGTTGCGCGACTTCGCCCGGCTCCTCACCCGGTTCAACGACCGTGCCGCCGAGGTGCTCGGCGCCGGCGGCGAGGGCGGGGGCATCGGGGGTGCCGACACCGCGGGCACCGACATCGCGGGCACCGACACCGCGGACGGCGAACCGGCTCCGTAGCGGAGTCCTCGGCTCAGGCCAGGCCGGCCAGGACCCGGTCGACGACCTCGGCCGGCCCGCCCTCGCCGTGCTGCGCCCACCAGGTCAGCGCGGCGTCCGCCGCCGCCGCGAAGACCGCGCAGCGCACCCGGACGTCGAGGTCGTCCTCGGACACCCCGTCCCGCCCGGCCACGAACGTGATCAGCGTCCGTTCGAGTTCGGTGACGAAGAAGGCCCCCTCCTGCGCGAGACTCGGGTTCGCCCGGATCACGCGGAGTCGTCGCCGCGTCACCTCGACGGCGTCCTCCGGGAAGGTCGCCGCGATCCGGTACGAGGCGCGGAGAGCGGTCGCCGAGGGCTCGTCGTCCGGTCGCTCGTCGAGGGCGTCCTCGAACCGTTCCCGGAAGGCGTCGAGGCCGCCCCACACCAGTGAGCCCTTGGTGGGGAAGAGCCGGAACAGGGAGCGTCGACTGATCCCGGCCTCGGTCGCGACGTCGTCCATCGAGACGGCGTCGTACGTGCGCTCGTCGAACATCCGGAGCGCGACGAGGGACACCACGTCCGGGTCGATCGTGCGGGGACGGCCCGTGGTTCGGTCGCTCATGGCTCCCTTTCGGCACTGAGTGCTACAACTGTGGTGCGCAGGCAGCGCCACGCAAGGAGGAGACACCATGACCGACACCACCGCCGGACGGTTCGCCGGCTCGACCATCATCGTCACCGGAGCGGGATCCGGCATCGGACGCGCCACGGCCACCCGCATCGCGCAGGAGGGCGGCCGCGTCATCGCCACCGACGTCGTCGCCGACCGCCTCGACGCGCTCCGGACCGAACTCGAGGGTCTCGACGTCGAGACCGTCGTCGGAGACGTCGCCGCGAGCGACACCATCGACGCGCTCATCGCCGCCGCCGGTGACCGCATCGACGGGCTCGCGAACGTCGCCGGGATCATGGACGCCTTCCTGCCGCCGGACGAGGTCGACGACGCCACCTGGGAGCGTGTCTTCAGCGTCAACGTCACCGGCCCGATGCGCCTGACCCGCGCCGTGCTGCCGCTGATGATCGCGGCCGGCAAGGGCTCCGTCGTCAACGTCGCGTCCGAGGCGGCGCTCAAGGCCTCTGCCGCGGGTGCGGCCTACACGTCGTCCAAGCACGCCATCGCCGGCTACACCAAGAGCGTCGCGTTCTTCCACGGCCCCCAGGGCATCCGCGCCAACGCGGTCGCTCCGGGTGCGGTCGCGACCAACATCGAGGCGCCGATGAAGAGCGAGTACGCGGCCCGCCGGGTCGGCCCGATCATGCAGACCACCATCCCGCCGGTCGCCCAGCCGGAGCAGCTCGCCGCCGCCATCACCTGGCTGCTCAGCGACGACTCCGTGAACGTCAACGGGGCGGTCCTGCCGAGCGACGGCGGCTGGTCGGTCGTCTGACGCGACCCCGGACCGGACGGGAGGCCCGTGGCGGCGCCGCGACGGGCCTCCCGTCCGAATGCGGAAGCCGGCCGAAACGGGATACCGTACTCCCATGAGCACCGAGAACACCACACCGACCGAGACCGTCGACGAGGAGCCCGTGATCACCTTCGCCGACCTCGGGCTCAGCGAACCCGTCCTCAAGGCCGTCAGGGACATCGGGTACGAGACCCCCTCCGCCATCCAGGCGGCCACCATCCCGATCCTGCTCGAGGGCCGCGACGTCGTCGGCCTCGCCCAGACCGGTACCGGCAAGACGGCCGCCTTCGCGCTGCCCGTCCTGTCCCGCATGGAGTCCGGCGCGAAGCTGCCGCAGGCGCTCGTGCTGTCCCCGACCCGTGAGCTCGCGCTCCAGGTCTGCGAGGCGTTCGAGCAGTACGCCTCCCACATGAAGAACGTCCACGTCCTCCCCGTCTACGGCGGCCAGGCGTACGGCGTGCAGCTGTCCGCCCTCCGTCGCGGTGTCGACGTCGTCGTGGGCACGCCCGGTCGCATCATGGACCACATCGCGAAGGGCACGCTCGACCTGTCCGAGCTGAAGTACCTGGTGCTCGACGAGGCCGACGAGATGCTCAAGATGGGCTTCGCCGAGGACGTCGAGACGATCCTCGCAGAGACGCCGGACACCAAGCAGGTCGCGCTGTTCTCGGCCACGATGCCCGCGCAGATCCGACGCATCTCGAAGCAGTACCTCAGCGACCCCGCCGAGATCACGGTGAAGGCCAAGACCACCACCTCGGCGAACACGACGCAGCGCTACCTCGTCGTGTCGTACCCGCAGAAGGTCGACGCACTCACCCGCATCCTCGAGGTCGAGGACTTCGAGGGCATGATCATCTTCGTCCGCACCAAGAGCGAGACCGAGACCCTGGCCGAGAAGCTCCGGGCCCGCGGGTACGCCGCCGCCGCCATCAGCGGTGACGTCGCCCAGGCCCAGCGCGAGCGGACCGTCAACCAGCTGAAGTCCGGCAAGCTCGACATCCTGGTCGCCACCGACGTCGCCGCCCGCGGTCTCGACGTCGACCGGATCACGCACGTGGTGAACTTCGACATCCCGATCGACACCGAGTCCTACGTGCACCGCATCGGTCGCACCGGGCGTGCCGGCCGTTCGGGTGCCGCGATCAGCTTCGTGACCCCGCGCGAGCGTCGCCTGCTCACCGCGATCGAGAAGGCCACCCGTCAGCCGCTCACGCAGATGCAGCTGCCGAGCGTCGAGGACGTCAACTCCACGCGTCTGACCCGCTTCGACGACGCCATCACCGCGGCGCTCGAGCAGCAGACCCGCGTCAGCGCGTTCCGCGACATCATCGCCCACTACGTCGAACACCACGACGTGCCGGAGTCCGACGTCGCCGCGGCGCTCGCCGTCGTCGCGCAGGGCGACACCCCGCTGCTCCTCGACCCGGCCGACGACCGTGCCCGCCAGCAGATCGAGCGCGACGAGCGCCGCAGCCGTGACGACCGCCCCGCGCGGGACGGCGACCGCGAGCGTGACGGTGGTGACCGTCGTCGTCGTTCGGTGCCGATGACCGCCTACCGCATCGAGGTCGGCCGTCGCCACCGCGTCGAGCCGCGCCAGATCGTCGGCGCACTCGCGAACGAGGGCGGGCTGCGTCGCGACGACTTCGGTGCGATCCAGATCCGCCCGGACTTCTCGGTCGTCGAGCTGCCGTCGGACATGGGCTCGGACGTCCTCGACCGTCTGCGCGACACCCGGATCAGCGGCAAGCTCATCGAGATCCAGCCGGACCGTCGTGGCAGCATCCGTCGCGACAGCGGCACGCGTCGTGACGGCGCCCCCTACGGCGACCGGGGCTCGCGAGACGACCGCGGCGGCTACGGCGACACCCGCAAGCCACGGCAGACCCGCGACGACCGCGACTGAGACGGTCGCGCGCTGATGCGCGCATCCGCCTGACGGGAGGCCCGACGCCATCTGGTGGCGGGCCTCCCGTCATGTCTGTGGAGAACCTGGTCCGTCGGCTCTGCGAGCCGGTATGGTGGACGACGTCAGAGCCTCCGGGGGATCTTCTGCGCGGGGGTGCAGGTACGAAGAGAATGAGGGGTTCACCATGTCGCGTGTGCTTTCGACCGAACAGGCGAAGACCGCCATCCGTCAGATCCAGTCCATCGTGAACGGTGGGTTCACGGACCAGATCTCGCAGCTCGACGCCCAGGGGCGCATCCTGTCCGACTCGAACGTGTGGGACGGCCCGCTGGCGTCGAACTTCCGTGGGTCGACCTGGCCCGAGACGAAGGCTGCGCTGGACAAGGCGAAGACCGAACTCGAGCAGCTCCGCACGCAGCTCGACAAGATCTCGCAGGACATCTTCACCGCGGGTGGCGGCGCGTAAGCAGCTGCTCGGACAGCGCCCGGGCCGTCGACCAGTTCGACGGGCCGGGCTGCTGTCGTCTGCAGGGGTCGTGTCACGTGCACGACCAGCACCACCACGACCAGCACCACCACGACCAGCACCACCACGACCAGCACCACCAGCACGATCAGGACGATCAGGACGACGACCGGGGGACGGCACATGAGCGACTTGCACGGGGCAGCACCACTCGAGTTCGACAACGGGACGGCCGATGCGCTCATCGCGGAGCTGACGTCCACCGCCGATGCGATCGAGGGTCAGTCCGCCAGCCGCTCGTCGTACGTCACCACCGCGGCGACGGACTTCCGGGGACACTTCGCCGACCTCTTCGGTCAGAACGCCACGACCGCCGCGACCGACGCCACCCGGCTCACCGGGACCCTCCGCGACGTCGCGGGCTGGGTCCGGATCCTGAAGACCGCGGCGGAGCAGGAGAACGCCCGACGCAAGCGTGCTCGCGACTGGCAGAAGGAACACGACGAACGCAACCTGCTCGAGGTCGGCCACGACTGGCTGTTCGGCGAGGACAAGCCGCCGTCGGAGGCCCCGGAGCCCGAGCCGGTGTTCCAGGCGAGCCCACCACCCGCCGGCACGCGTCAGACGCCCACTCCGGGTTCCGGTGGTGGCGGGAGCGGCGGGACGTCCTCCGCCCGGCCGGCCGACCTCCGCTCCTTCGCCACGGGGTCATCCGACCTCAACGGGCAGCTGACGGGCCGCGGTTCGGCGCTCCGCGGCAAGCTCGACGACTTCGCCAGCCGCTGCAAGTGGGGGTCGATCAGCGCGCACGGGGTCGCCACCGCGATCGACGGCTGGTTGACCGCCAACGACGCCGACGTGACGTGGGCGAACACCGTCGCGGCGGCGTTCGAGGCAGCGGGCGGCAGCGGTTCGGTGTCGACGGTGTCCGACGTCGCCCTCGCGGCCGCGCTGCAGGGGGCCGGGGTCTCCGCCGAGCGGTCCGGCCTGACGATCGAACCCCCGCAGGCCTTCGGTGCGCCGCCCACGACGGGCTACTCCCTGGACCCGGTCAACACCGCGACCGGCAACTTCCTCGAGTCGGAACTCGACCTCGGCTTCACCGGGGCGTCCGAGCAGCTCCGGCTCACCCGCATGTACAACTCGCTCGACGACCGCGTCGGGGTGTTCGGCCGCGGATGGGCCTCCGTCCTCGAGACCGGTCTGGCCGTCGACGACGAGGGTGCGACCCTGACCCAGGCCGACGGCCGGGTGCTCCGGTTCCCGCGGGACGGCGAGGGCTGGGACCGCGCCGTCGGTGAGTACGTCCGACTCACGCACGAGGGCGACCAGCTCGTCGTCCGCGACTCCGACGGTGGATGGTGGGCGTTCTCCCCGTCCGGGACCTGGCTCGCCGCCGGCACCGGTCCTGGTACGACGGTCCGGGTCGAGCGGAGCGCCGACGGCACCGTCTCCCGTCTCGCGAACGAGCGCGGACGCTGGATCGACGTCGAGTCGCTGGACGGTCGGGTCGTCGTGGCCCGCGGCTCGGACGGCCGCCGGGTCGAGTACCAGTACGACGACGCCGGACAGCTCACGCACGTGCACGCTCCGGCGGGCACCCGCACCTACGAGTGGGTAGACGGCCTGGTCGTCGCGGTCGTCGACGAACACGGCGTGGTGGAGGCCCGCAACACCTACGACGACCGCCGCCGCGTCGTCGAGCAGGTCACCCCGCACGGCCGCACCGTGCGCTTCGCCTACCTGCCCGGACGCGTCACCGTGGTCTCCGACCCGGACGGCTCCCGGTCGAACACGTGGATCGCGGACGCGAAGGGCCGACTCGTGGGGGTCGTGGACACCGACGACGCCCGCCAGTCGATGCACTACGACGCACGCGGTCGCCTGGTCTCGGTCACGGACCGCGACGGCTCGGTCACCGTCCATGCCATCGACGACCGCGGCCGCCGGACCCGGACGGTCACGCCGTCGGGTGCGGACATCACCTACGGGTACGACGACCAGGACCGCGTGACCACCGTCGTCACCGAGACCGGCTCCGTCGTGACCTACGAGTACACCGGTGACGACCGTGACCCGTCGGTCGTCGTCGACCCCGAGGGCGGGCGCAGCGAACTCACCTGGGAACGCGGACTGCTCCGGCGCGCGGTCGACCCCACGGGTGTCGCCGTCGAGCTCGAACACGACGAGCACGGCGAACTCGTGGCGACCCGGAACGCCCTCGGCGACGTCCTGCGCATCGAGCGAGACGCCGCCGGACGACCGACCGCGGTGACCACCCCCTCCGGTGCCCGCACCGAGTACCGGTTCGACGCGGCCGGACGCCTGACCTCCCGTCGCGACGCCGACGGCGCCGAGTGGACCTTCGAACACGAGGGCTCCCGGATCGTCGCCGTGACCGACCCCACCGGTGCCCGAACGGCCTACGGGTACGGGGCGAACGGTGAAGCCGAGCGCACCACCGACCCGCTCGGACGCACCGTCACCCGCACGTTCGACGACCTCGGCAACGTCGCCGCGCTCGAGCTCCCCGACGGCGGCCGCTGGACCTTCGAGCACGACCCGCTCTCCCGCCTCCGTGCGACCGTCGACCCCGACGGCAACGTCTGGCGCCGCGACCACGACCGGAACGGTGCACTCACCGGGATCACCGACCCCACGGGCGTCAGCGTGGAGGGCACCACCGACGTCGCCACGGGCGTCACGACGTTGCGGGACGCCTTCGGCACCACGACGGTCCGCCACGACGAGTACGGCCGACCGGTCGAGACCACCGGCGACGACGGTGGCGCTGAACTGGTCACCTACGACCGCTGCGGTCGGCCCGTGGAACTGGTCGACGGCGAGGGCGGTCTGACCCGACTCGAGCGCGACCTGGCCGGCCGGGTGACCGCCGTCGTCAGCCCCACCGGCGCCCGGACGACCTACGAGTACGACGCCTGCGGTCGACCGTCTGCCAGCACGGACCCGCTCGGTGGACGGACCGAGCTCGGGTACGACGCCGACGGGCGCACCGTCACCAGGACCCTGCCGACCGGTGACGTCGAACGCACCACCTACGACGCCGTCGGACGGGTGACCACGCGGATCACCCCCGGCGCCGGCACGGCCCGCTACCGCTGGGACGGCGCCGGCCGACTGGTCGGCGTCCAGGACGTCCGATCCGGGCAGCGCCGGTTCCGCTACGACGCCGCCGGGCAGCTCGTCGAGGCGGTCAACGGACTCGGAGGCGTGACCCGGTTCACACACGACCTCCGCGGTCGGGTGACGAGCGTCACCGACCCGCTCGGTGGCGTGACGACCTACCGGTACGACGGCGCCGACCGGATCGTCGCCGTGACCGATCCGCTCGGCCGTGAGACCGCGGCCACGTACGACGCCGCCGGCCGCCAGACCGGGCAGACCGACCCCGACGGGCACACCACCACGTGGTCCTTCGACTCCTCGGGGCGACAGCACACCGTCGCGGTCGACGGCCGCACCGTGTCCGAGGTCCGCTTCGACCGTGCCGCCCGCACCGTCGTGGTCACCGACCACAGCGGTGGAGACGGCCGCGCCTTCGACCACGAACTCCAGCACGACGGCCGGGGACTGCTCGTCCGACGCAGCCGCGGTGACCGGTCCGTCACGTGGGAGTACGACGCCGACGGCAACCGCACGGCCCGCACCGAGCCCGACGGCACGCGCACCACCTACCGTCGCGACGCTGCCGGCCGGCTCGTCGGCGTGGAGCGGGTGGGCCTCCCGCTCGTCTCGTTCGTCCTCGACCCCGCCGGACGCCCCGTCCAGGCCGCGGTCGGCGACGTCGTGCACGCCTGGAGCTGGGAGAACGGCCGACTGGTCGCCCACACCACCACGACGACCGACGGCGTCGACACCACCCGGATCGAGCACGACGCCGACGACCGCATCCGTGCCGTGGTGCAGGGCGGGGCGACGACGTCGTACGTGCACGACGACGCCGGACAGCTCGTCCGTGCCGAGCACGCCGACGGCACCGCCACCGCATGGGAGTACGACCCCGCCGGCCGCCTCGTCGCCGAGCGGCTGGCGGACCGCCTGCTGCGCCACGAGCACGACGCCGCCGGCACGCTCCTCGCGAGCACCGACGACGCGACGGGCGAACGCGTCGAGTACGTCTCCGACGGGCTCGGTCGCCGCGTCCGTCGCACGGCCACCGACGGTACGACCACGGAGTACGCGTGGGATGATCTCGGCTACCTTGCCGCCTTCGTCGACCGCGACGCTGCGTACGCCGAGACCGGTGCGCACCGACTCCGCGTCGACGTCCTCGGCGAACCGCTCGAGGTCGACGGTGCCGAGACGTGGTGGGACAGCGCGTCCCCGACCCCGTCGCTGCTGTCGATCGGCGGCCTGCACGTCCTCGGCCTCCCGGGCGGCATCACGGCGCTCGGCGACGACTGGGCGCAGCCCACCTGGCGGGCTGCGCGCGCGACCGACACGGCGGACCCGTGGGGTGTGCTCAGCGCGGCCACGGGCCTCCAGGCCGCACCCGCGCTACCGACCGGCGTCGACCTGACGGTGACGGGCGGGCTCGCCGTCGCGGGCCTGGAATGGCTCGGCGCACGTGTGTACGACCCGTCTGCCCGCGGGTTCCTGTCGGTCGACCCGCTGCCGCCGGTGATGGGTACGGCGTGGTCCGGCAACCCCTACGCCTACGCGGGGAACGATCCGCTGCACGCCGTCGATCCGCTGGGGCTCCGGCCGGCGACGGACGCCGACCTGCAGGCGTACCAGGACGAGCACGGCAGCCACTGGGAGTACGTCGTGGCCGGAGCTGCCGGTGGGTTAGGGGTGATCCTCGGTGTGGGACTGCTCATGACCGGCATCGGTGGCCCGGCCGGTATCGCCCTGATGGCCGCCTCTGGAGGGCTCGTGAGCGGTGCGCTGTCCACGGCTTCACAGAAGGCCCAGCACGGGTCGGTCGACTGGGGCAAGGTCGGTCTCGACACGGCGGTCGGTGCGGTCACCGGCGCGCTAGGCGGCGGTGCCGCGATGTTCGGCAAGGCAGCCATGGCCGCGGCACCGGCAGGTCGAGCAGCTGGAGCAGCTGCCGTCAACGCGGCCGTCAATGGCGGGGTCGGAGCCCTAGGAGGCGCAGGAACCTACCTCGCCGAGCACGGCGGCAAAGTGGAGAACTGGTGGGAGCTTGCCGGTGCCACGGTCGGCGGCGGGCTAGCCGCCGGCGCGAGCGGATTGGCGGGACCCGCTGGTGGAACGATCGCGGCGAGATTCGGACACGACGTGACGGGGCACGTTGCGAACGCCAGCGCTCTGGCCATCACTGGGGTGTCCTCGTCCGTCGGCGAAGCTGCCAAGGAGATCATCTCAGGCGACGACCTGAACCCGTCGAAGATAGCGACGAGTGGTGTCTCCGGGACAGCGCTCTCGGCTGCATTCGCCAAGTGGACGCCGAGCATGCACGGCGTCGACACGCTCGCGCAAGTGCCGTTGTTCCACCCGGGGACGCTCAAGGGAGCGTTGAACCCGATGCGAACCAACACGCGTGCCTTGTGGGGGAGCGCAGGCCTGGGTGCGACTACCGGTGGTGGGTTCGACATGCTGAGCAATGCCCTGACGGGTGGAGATTGATCTTGATGCCGGGCAGTAGAACTGCGAGGCGACCGTTGAAGGACCACGCGCTGGTGTGGCGGGTCACGACGCTGGTGTTCGTCGTCATTGTGGCTACCTGGTTGACCGTTTGGATCGCTCAAGTCCCGGTGGCCAAAGCAGCGGCGGCAGGGGTGATCGGGTTGGCCTACGGGTTCTTGTTGGGCTTCCTCGAACCTCGTCAGGCTCTGATACGAGCGATCATCCCCTTCACGATCCCCGCTGGCTTCATCGTCTTGGTCGGAATCGGCGGTGTCTTCCGCGCATCATCGATGATGTGGCTCCTGACGGCGGCGGTTGCCGTCGAGTACGGCAGATCTGCACGTGGCCGACTCCGCCGAACATCGAGCGATCCGAGCGGCGAAGCGTAGGTCTCGTGTCGTGTCGTGTCGTGTCGTGTCGTCTCGTGTCGTGTCGTGTCGTGGCCGCGACGTGACAAAGTGTGGTAGCTGCAAGTACATCGGGCGATGAGCAAAGTGAGCGGTGTTCGGCAGTCAGCGCACCTTCATCCGCTGCATGTCGCAGTCAGGCCGGAAGGGACTGTACCCAGCGGGTCAAACCGCGGAGTTCCTCATCGTGCAGGATGAGTGGGGGCGGCGTGTCCATAGCAGCCGGAAGCATCAGCAGAGTTTCGGCCGGCACCTGAGTCGTCCACAGCTCCGCTGCTGACGACGGACCAGCGGCCTCCGGCCAGCACAAGAACATCAGTGGTGAGCTCGACGATTCGGCGATTCCCTGCTGCTTCCGCAGGACACGATCGAGATCTGAGACCCGGAACTGCGCACTCAACTGAACAGTACGGACGACGACGGAACGAACCAAGCGTCGTCGTCGACCGACGGCGAGTGGTGCCCACTCAGCTCGGGCAGACGTGCCGAGCCATGGCGCAACCTCGGTCAGCGCCCACGCGGGCGGCTCTGGGCTCTTGATCTGCCGGAGACGATCGAACACCGCTTCAGCATAGGCGTCTGCCCCGATTGATCGAACTGGTCTGGAGAGGGGAAGACCGCTGTCGGCGGGATCAGCGGCGCCCCGGTTGCGGCGGGATGGAGGTTCAGGCCGCGCCGTAGCGCGGGCCGCCACTGCCGCTTCAGCGTCACGTATGGCCAGCGCGGCAGCAGTCGCAGACAAGGCGCTGGCGCGGACAGCGACTCTCGGGCTCAACGTGTCGGCCAGCGTCGGCGGCGTCACGGGCATCGTCACCGACACCGCGCACCTCACTCTCCAGAACAGTGGGTACTACCCGCAATGACGCAGACGAAGCGCTGGCGTGGACAGCGACAGCATCCGGTGAACGTGATCGCGGCGGTGTGCCTGCTGGTCGTGGGTATCGGTGTCCCAGTCGGCGTCGCGGGCGGGCACGCCGCTCTTCTCGCCCCCTACCTGGCGGTGGGTTTCGTCGCCGGACTCGTCTGGGGAGGAAGTGTGTTCGCACTGCTCCGACCGGTGACGGCGTCGTTGCTCCTCGTCGTGGGGATCTTCGGCGCGATGGTCCTCTTCACCCGTGTCCTCGACGGGTGGGATGCGGCCCTGCTGCCGTGGATCACGTGCAGTTTTGCCGGGTCTGTCTTCGGCGCGCACCTGCGGTGGATGGTGGAACGTCGCCGCGTCTGACCTGAGGTCAGCGGGGGAGCGTGTGCACCCACTCGCGGAACGAGTTCAGTGCTGGTCCCAGCAGCTGCACCGTCGGCGGCGTCTCCAGCGGATCGACGAGCAGGGTCAGGCTCTCCGCGGGAGCATCGTGGAGCCAACGCCCGGCGGGTGAGTCGTCAGCGGCGTCGTCCGGCCACATCAGGAAGGCGATCGGCGGCTGGTTGACGTTCTCGGCGGTGTTGAGGTCGTGGTCGACGAGCTGCTGGACCTCACGCACCGCGAACACCGGTGAGACCGTGCCGTCGAAGAGCATGACGCCCGGGATGGTCTTGCCCTTGCGGCCGATCGGCAGCGGGACGCACTGCGCCGAGACGCCGTCCGACTGCCAGGGCGCCAGCGTGCCGAGATCGACCGGTTCCGTGTCGCGTCGTGCTCGTCCGAACATGGGGCGAGTCTAGGCTCGCGGTGTGCGGGGGCGGCTGGAACGACTGGCGGACGCGGTCGACGCGATCGTGCCACTGGTGCGCGAGGTCGACGACGTCGGCGGCCATGCCGCGGAGCGCTTCCAGGGGCACGCCGACCGGCTGCGGAGGGACGAGCTCACCCGCTCTCAGCGGAACGCGGCGCTCCGGGACTTCGAGGCACTGCTCGGAGCCGGGTCCGGACGGCTCTCCGACCGGTACCTGGTGCACGACGACGGCCGCCCGGACCTCGAGCGGTCCGGGCGGTTCACCGAACTGGTCGGCCGGATCCGTTCGCAGGCCTGGTGGCTCCGGCACTTCCCGTTCTGACGACCCTGTCCTTCACCGTTCGGAGTCGGGGTGGCGGCGTCCCCAGATCGGGGCGTCGTGCTGACAGGTGCCGCCCCGCTGCGGTAGACAAGACAGCACGCCGGAGTCGACCCGAACGACGCCGAGCGGACGGTGCCGCCCGTGGACCCTGGATCCGCCGATGACACCGTTGCCAGACCCGTGCGCGGCGACCGCGTGCACGGGGCTTCGGGGATCAGGAGGGGACGCCGTGCACCGCAGGGACGGTTCGACAGGGGTGCGCCGATGACGGCGTTGGACATCGGGCGACGCGACCGTCGTCGACTGACCGTCGGCACGCCCCGACGCCGACTCCTGGCGGTCCGGACCGTCGCCGTGCTCGCCGCGGTGTCCGGCCTGAACTACGTCGGATGGCGCTGGGTCGCATCGGTGAACTGGCACTCGTGGTGGATCGCCGTGCCGTTGATCCTGGCCGAGACGTACAGCGTGATCGACTCGGTGCTGTTCGCGTTCGGGGCGTGGAAGCTCCGCGAGCGCGGGGAACCACCGACGAAGCCGAGCACCGACGTGACGGTCGACGTCTTCATCACCACCTACAACGAACCGATCGACCTGGTGATGCGCACCGCCCTGGCCGCGAAGGCGATCACGCACCCCCACACGACGTGGATCCTCGACGACGGCAACCGCCCTGAGATGCGTGCCGCCGCCGAGGCCGAGGGACTCGGGGTGATCACCCGCGGCAAGGACTGGGTCGATCGCCCCCGGCACGCCAAGGCCGGCAACCTCAACAACGCCCTGCTCGCCACGCAGGGGGAGTTCCTGCTCATCCTGGACGCCGACCAGGTACCGGAACCATCGATCCTCGACCGCACCCTCGGGTACTTCAAGGACGAGCGGATGGCCCTCGTGCAGACCCCGCAGTGGTTCGAGAACGTCCCCGACTCGGACCCGCTCGGCAGCCAGGCACCCCTGTTCTACGGGCCGATCCAGCAGTCGAAGGACGGCTGGAACGCCGCGTTCTTCTGCGGGTCGAACGCTATCCTCCGGCGCGAGGCCCTGATGCAACTCGGGATCACGCGGTACGTGCGCGAGGTCGAGACCAGTGTCCAGCGCACCATCAAGACCGCGAAGAAGCTCCTCGGACGCTCCCGTGAGAACGAGACCGACGAGCGCGTCCTCGTCGCCCTCGACGATGCCGAGGCGGTCGTCGACCGGGCCCGTGAGGAGGTCGCGGCCGGCGAGCCGCTGGGCGACGTGACCTACCGGTTCCAGCGCGGCATCGACGCGATCGCGTTCCGGTTCGCCGCCGCCGACCTCGAGTCGGTGCGAGCGGACCTGCAGGAACTCGCGGCGATGTCGACCGACGCGAACACCTTCGCCGGTCTCGACGACGCCGCGCTCGACGTCCTCGGACAGCGGGGTGCGTCCCCGGTGGCGGCGATCGAGTCGATCGCAGTGCTCGCCCGTGCCCTCGACGTGGACCGCGACGACGAGGCGCAGGCGATCATGCCGCTGGCCACGATCTCCGTGACCGAGGACATGGCCACCGCGATGCGCCTGCACGGCCTCGGCTGGCGTTCCGCGTACCACGACGAGATCCTCGCCAAGGGGCTCGCGCCGGAGGACCTCGAGACCATGCTCGTCCAGCGGCTCCGCTGGGCGCAGGGCACCATGCAGGTCTTCTTCCGCGAGAACCCCCTGGTGCAGAAGGGCCTGTCGTTCGGGCAGCGCCTGATGTACTTCTCGACCATGTGGAGCTACCTGTCCGGCTTCGCCGCCGTGGTCTACATCGCCGCCCCGGTGCTCTGCCTGTCGTTCGGTGTCGTGCCGGTCCAGGCCTACAGCTCCGACTTCTTCGCCCGGCTCATCCCGTTCCTGGTGCTGAACCAGCTGCTGTTCTGGGTGGTCGCCGCGGGCAGACCGACATGGCGCGGACAGCAGTACTCGCTGGCGCTGTTCCCGGTGTGGATCGAGTCCGTCACGAGCGCGTTCGAGAACGTGTTCCGCGGTCG
>NZ_QKLI01000014.1:0-92799 GCF_003224255.1 Curtobacterium sp. MCBD17_030
GAAGGGGTGGAGAACCAGCGGTGAGCTGCTGGTGAGCGCTGCGGGTGTTTCCCGGCTTGTGACAGTGGTTCGGGGCCACCCGCGAACCGGTTTGGGTCGGTTTGTCCTCGTTACCGTTCTGTGACAACCGGCCACCGAGTGGCGGCGGAGCGAACGCCCGAATTCGTCGTCCCGAATCCCTCTGATCAGGTCTTTCCCGGCCCAGAGGGCGCGATCGAGGTGGCAGGATCGTCGAGTTCCGAGACGACGGTGTCTCCGCTGTCATCCCGAAAGGCTCCATCCCATGTCGTTCTGGGCCCTCTTCCTCATCGCGCTCGGTGTCTCCGCCGACGCGTTCGCCGTCGCACTCGGCAAGGGCCTGCACATGCGGCGGTTCGCCGTTCGCCGAGCCGTCGTCATCGCCGTCGTGTTCGGCCTGTTCCAGGCGGTGATGCCACTGCTCGGCTGGCTCCTCGGCACGACCTTCGCGGGAGCGATCGAGGACTACGACCACTGGGTCGCGTTCGGGCTGCTCGCGCTCGTCGGCGGCAAGATGCTCTGGGAGGCCTTCAGCCGGCACGAGGACACCGACGAGGACACCGACCGTCTGCGCATCCGCGAACTGTCGGTGCTGGCGATCGCGACGAGCATCGACGCGCTGGCGGTCGGCATCACGCTCGCGTTCCTGCCGGTGTCGATCGGGTGGGCGGTCCTGCTCATCGGCATCACGACGGCGGTGTTGAGCTTCGTCGGGGTGGCCGTCGGACGCCGCGTCGGTGCCCGCTTCGGCAAGCCGGCCGAGATCGCCGGTGGTGTGGTGCTCATCCTCATCGGCGTGCAGATCGTGCTGGAGCACACCGGCGTCCTCGGTTGACGCGTCCCGGGGGGAGCGCCGCCCCGCGTGGTCGCGTGGGAATATCGAGCGTGCTCACCGATGACGAGATCGTCGCCGCGCTCCGAGCGGCCCACACTCGCGACTACACGATCGCCGAGGTGGAGGCGGTCGACGGTGTCGCGAGCATGGTGATCGAGCAGGCCGGTGGGCAGAAGGCGCACCTGCGGGTCCGGTTGCCCTCGACCGGGGCACCGCAGTGGTGGTTGCACGCCCCTCCTGAGGACGCCGGGGACTGGGCGGGTCAGTTCATCACCTGGACCGACGAAGAGGTGGACACCGACGGTCTGGGTGGAACACGTGCCAGGACGACGATCGATGGCGCGAGTCACGTCATCGCTGAGAACTACGGGTGGCGGCTCTCCGACCAGGTCGAGCACGCCCGGCTCCACGCACTCGCCGGCCCGTTCGGCTGGCACGACGGAGGGCGGCCGGTCGGTCCGGACGGCCCCCTGCCCGTACCCGCGGAACGGGAACTCGTGGTCGACGGGGAGGTCTTCCTCGTGTCCGTGCAGGGCACCAGCCACCAGGTCACGTGGCTCAGCGGACCGAACGCCGGATACGGCTACGGCGGGACGCTCGGCGGCAGCCGCGGGATGAGTGCCGAGTCGATCGAGGCTGTCGTCGCTGCCACCGTGGGCGACGACGAGCACATGCGCCGGAACATCCACGCCTTCCTGGCGGAGATCGACCCGACCACCGGTTTCCTCCGGGACGACGACGAGACCTGACCCTCAGAGGACCGGCACCGCCCGCCGGTGCACCGGCCCGCTCCCGTCGACGAGCGCCCCGCCCGGAGCGCCCCGGCGGACCGCCACCACCTCGGCCATGATCGACAGCGCCATCTCGGCAGGGGTCTCCGCCCCGATGTCGAGACCGATCGGGGACCGCAGCCGCTCGGTGTCCGGCGTCCCCAGCCCGCGCAGTACTGCCATCCGCCGCTCGTGCGTCGCCCGGGAGCCCATCGCCCCGACGTACCCGGCGCCCCGACGGAGCGCGAGGTCGAGCACCTCGGCGTCGAACCGGTCGTCATGCGTGAGCACGACGACGACGGTGTCCGGTCCGATCGCGGTGTCGGCGAGGACCCGCGGCGGCCACCCGACGACACGTTCCTGCGCCGCCGGGAATCGCTGGTCGGTGAGGAACACCGGCCTCGGGTCGACGACGGTCACCGCGTAGCCGAGCATCGCCGCGGTGTTCGTCACGGCGACGGCGAACTCGACCGCGCCGACGACGATGCACCGCGCCCGGCCGCCCGCGTACTCGGTGAAGACGCGGGTGCGGCAGCCGTCCGACGAGGGCACGACCGTGCCGAGCGAGGCGGCGTCGAGGGACAGACCGAGCGACGTCGGCGTCCCGGCGGCGGCGGTGCGGAGCGCGTCGAGCACGACGGTGTCGGCCGGCAGGACACGGTGGACGAGCACTTCGACCCGGCCCCCGCAGCGCAGACCCGGTGCCCAGTCGGCGGCCGGGTCGGACGGGTCCTCGAACCCGAAGCGTTCCAGGACCGGGACGCCGGTCGCCAGGACCTCCTCGGCGGTGCCGTACAGCGACCCCTCGACGCATCCACCGGAGATCGTCCCGATGACGTCCCCGCCGGGCAAGACCGCCATCGACGTGCCGGTCCCGCTCGGTGCACTGCCCCGGACGTCGACGGCCGTCGCGATGACGACGGGGTCGCCTGCCTCGAGCACGGCCAGGAGGCGCGGTGCCAGTTCGAACATCAGGCACCCCCGCCGTCGGTCGCGTCCGCCAGCAGCGCCCACACCCGGTCGCGGGTCATCGGCAGCCGGTACGGCCGGATGCCGATCGCGTCCCGCACGGCGTTGGCGACCGCCGGGGCGACCGGGTTGTACGGGGCCTCGCTCATCGACTTCGCTCCCAGGGGTCCGAGCGGGTCGTGGGTGTCTGCGAACAGCACCTGCGTCCGCGGCACGTCCGAGATCTTCGGCACCCGGTAGGAGCGGAAGGCGTCGGTGGTGACCCGGCCGGTGGCGTCGAGCAGGACCTCCTCGTACAGCGTCGACCCGATCGCCTGCGCCGCGCCGCCCTCGACCTGGCCGCGCAGCTGCTCGGGGTTGAGGACCGTGCCGGCGTCGACGGCCTGCACGCTCTGCAGGACGCGGACCTCGCCGGTGGGCCGGTGCACGGCGACCCGGGCCCCGTGAACGGTGAACGCGAGCGAGCGCGGGGTGCCGTCGTGGCTGGCGTGGGCGATCAGCGGGCCCTCGGCGAGGAGTTCCGCGTGGCCCACGAGTTCGGCGCCGACCCGCACCCCCTCGGGTTCGACGACCACCGCCGGACCGAGCACGCCCGACGCGGTCCTCGGCGTCCGGGCCGCGACGAGCGCGAGCGCGCGGGCGGTCAGGTCGTCCCGGAGTGCCTGTGCGGCGGCGTACAGCGCACGACCGGCGACGACGACCCCGGCGGACCCGAACGCCCCGGTGTCGTGTCGGGCGGCGTCGGTGTCGGACTGGTGCACGTCGACCCGGTCTGGCGTGGTGCCGAGCGCGGTGGCGACGAGCTGCGTGTGCACGGTGGTGGTGCCGTTGCCGAACTCCGCCGTGCCGACGCCGATTCGGTACCGTCCGCCGGGCAGCAGCTCGACGGACGTGTGCGCGTGGTGTCCGCGGGGCGGCATGGTCGCGATCGCCGCGAGGGCCATCCCGGTCCCGAACGCCCAGTCCGCGGCATGGTCCAGGCCGGGGCCGCTCAGTTCCGGGCCGTCCATCCGGGGGACCTCGGGCAGCGGTCCGGCCAGGGCGTCCTCGACGAGGTCGAGGCACTGGTCGAGCCCGTAGCTGCCCTCCCACCGCAGGTCGCTCTGCTCGTGCGGGTCGGTGACGACGAGCGGGTCGCCGGGCACCACGACGTTCCGCCGTCGCAGTTCGACCGGGTCGATGCCCAGTTCACGGGCGAGGTCGTCCATGGCCGACTC
The DNA here is from genome assembly GCF_003224255.1 of Curtobacterium sp. MCBD17_030. NCBI lineage: Bacteria > Bacillati > Actinomycetota > Actinomycetes > Micrococcales > Microbacteriaceae > Curtobacterium > Curtobacterium sp. MCBD17_030. The sequence continues at coordinate 3,810 of NZ_QKLI01000014.1, forward strand.
GATCGCGAACACCACCTGTCCGAGCCCGTACCCGCGGAACGCCCCCGAAGGCAGGTTGTTCGTGTACACCGACTCCGCGTCGACGCGCTTCACCGGGCACCGGTACACCGCGACGGACTCACTGACGGAGTGGAACATGACGCCGATGCCGTGGTTGCCGTACGCCCCGGTGTCCATCGTCTGGTCGACGTGCAGGGCGGTGAGCGTGCCGTCCGCGTCGGCGCCGAGCCGGACCCGGACGCGCATCGGATGCCGGGTGGGGGCGACCGTGAACTCGTCACGTCGGCTGAACTCGAACTGCACGGTGCGGCCGGTCCGCAGTACCGCGAGGGTGACGAGGTCCTCGGTGAGCAGCTCCTGCTTGCCGCCGAACCCGCCGCCCACCCGCTTGGCGACGACGCGTACCCCGGCCGGGTCCAGCGAGAACACGCGGGCGATCTCGTCCCGCACGAGGAACGGGACCTGTGTGGCGGTCCGGAGCACGAGCCTCCCGTCCGGGTCCACCCACCCGCGGGTGGCGTGCGTCTCGAGGGCCGCGTGCGAGACGCGGCCGGTGGTCCAGACGCCGTCGACGGTCGCGGCCGACGCGGACAGTGCGGTCTCGACGTCGCCGGTGCCGCCGTGGAGGCTCGCCACGACGTTCCGGGCGGGCTCGCCGATCCGGTGCTCGGCCGTCGTCTTGTCGCCGTGCAGGAGCGGGGCGCCCGGTCGGCGTGCGGCGTCCGGGTCGTGCACGCTGTCGAGGACCTCGTAGTCGACGTGGACCAGGGCGCACGCCTGCTCGGCGATCCGCACGCTGTCGGCGACGACGGCTGCGACGCGCTGGCCGCGGAACCGCAGGACCCGGTCGAGCACGCGGGTGTCGTCCGGGTCGTCGAGCCGGGACTCGTGGCGGCCGGTGGAGAACAGCACGCCGGGGTCGTCCCGGTACGTCAACACGGCGTGGACGCCGGGGAGGGCCTCGGCCGCGACGGTGTCGATCGACCTGATGCGGGCGTGCGGGTGCGGGCTGCCGAGGACGGCGAGGTGCAGGAGCGCCTGGGTCCGCCGGAGCCCGTCGTCCGAGCCGGAGAGCAGGCCGTCGGGCACGTCGAGCGTGTACTCCTCGCTGCCGGAGACGATGCGCCGGGCTGCCGGTGCCGCGACCGAGGTGCCGATCGCCGCACCCGGTGCTGCACAGGTGGTGTTGACGACGCCGTCGAGCGCGTCCTCGATCGCCCGGTACCCGGTGCAGCGGCAGAGGTTGCCCTTCAGCTTCCGGTGCCGGTCGGCCAGGTCGTCCTCGGTCAGCGTCGAGGCGGTGACGACGAAGCCCGCCGTGCAGAAGCCGCACTGGAACCCGGGTGCCTCGGCGAACGCCCGCTGGACGGGGTGCGGGTGCTCCGGGGTGCCGAGACCGGCGGCCGTGGTCACCGTGCTGCCGTCGAGCCGGTGCGCGGGCGTGATGCAGGAGTGCACCGGCACCTGGTCGACGAGGACCGTGCAGGCACCGCAGTCGCCGGCGTCGCAGCCCTTCTTCACCGAGGTCACGCCGTGCTCGCGGAGGAGCGTGCGGAGGACCTGGCCGGGCTGCGGGGTGACGTCCAGCGGGGCGCCGTCCACCTCGAGCCTCATCGTGTACCCGCTCCGGCTGCTCCGGCTGCTTCGGCCCGGAGCTCGTGGGCGAAGACGCTGCTCACCGCCCGTCGCCACCGGGGAGATCCGTGCGGGTCGTCGTACCAGTCCGCGTCGGACCCCAGCACGCGCTCGAGCGCCGCGTCCACCTCGTCGGCCGTCGGGACCACGGGCCAGCGGAACACCACCGGGTGCCGGGTCGCCGCCGTGACGACGAGCACGAAGCCCGCGGCCGACCACCGAGCGGTGACGAGCGAGCCCGACCGACCGTGCGGACTGAGCGACACCCGGCGGAACCCGGTCGTCGCCCGGAGTGCCCGCTCGGGCAGGTCGAACGCCCGGATCACCTCGCCGTGCCGGAGGTCGAGCGTCCGCACCCCGAGCACGAGCCGCTCGACGGGGATCCGGCGCTCCCCGCCGTCGGGCGTCCACACCACCGCGGTCGCGTCGAGTGTCACGAGCAGCGCCGTCATCGCGCCCGCCGGCAGTCCGACCGCCACGTTCCCGCCCACGGTCGCCGCGTTCCACACCTTGAACGAGGCGAGCAGCGCGTTGGCGCACCGGTCCACCAGCGGCCAGGCGGTCCAAGCGGCGTCCGCCTGCACGCGGAGCAGCGCGGCGATCGTGCACGTCGCCGCGATCGTCAGGGTGCCGGGCGTCCATTCGACGTCCGGCCAGCCGAGGGTCGTCAGGTCGACGAGCCCGGTCAGGCCGGGCTGTTCCTCGGAGAAGAGCCAGGTGCCGCCGCCGAGTGGGCGGTCACCGGGTGCGAAGGCGAGGTCGTCGCGGTGCGACGGTGTCCGCACGGTGCGGACGGAGACGAGGTCCATGGACGGGTCCGATCGGGGCAGGGCGGCAGGGGACGACGAGCGCACCGACTCGTCGGCCGTGCGCGATCATGCCCCGGTTCCATGCCATGTCGCCACGCTAGGGAACCGGTGTTTCAGCGTCGTTACGGGGAAGCAACAGCCGGTGTCGGGCGGTGCACCGGACCCGTGACCTGCTCGACCTCTCCCCGAAACACGCGGGTGCCATCCTCCGGGACATGACCGTTCCACCGCCCGACACCGGCGCCGCGTCGCCCGGACCCGCCGGCGACCCCGGCAGCGTGCTCGCGTTCGACCGGCTCGACGACGAAGCTGCCCGGGCACTCGTCACGTCGTGGGCCGCCGTGCCCCGGTGGATCGACGCCGTCCTCGCCGGCCGTCCGTACAGGTCAGCGGACGCCCTCACGGCCGAGGCCGACCGGCTCGCGCGGACCTGGACCGACGACGAGGTGGAGGCCGCCCTCGCCGAACATCCACGGATCGGGGACCGGCCGGTGGGCGACGGGGCCGCGGCAGCAGCCTCCCGGCTGGAGCAGGCCGCCTCGGCGGACCCGGACGCGGACACCGCGGCCGCGCTCCGGGCGGGCAACGCCGCCTACGAGGCGCGCTTCGACCGGGTGTTCCTCATCCGGGCAGCCGGCCGGAGTGCCGACGAGGTGCTCGCCGAACTGCACCGCCGTCTGGACGCCGACGACACCACCGAGCGTGCCGAGGTCGCCGACCAACTGCGGGAGATCGCCCTCCTCCGACTCGACAGGAGCGTCCGATGAGCCACCTCAGCACCCATGTGCTCGACACGACGAACGGCTGGCCGGCCGCCGGGGTCGCCGTCTCGTTGACCGACGCCGACGGGGCGCTCGTCGCCTCCGGGCGCACCGACGGCGACGGTCGGATCAGCAGCCTCGGGCCGGATCTGCTCACGCCGGGCGAGTGGACGCTGTCCTTCGCCACCGGCGCGTACTGGGCGGCGCTCGACACCGGGACGTTCCACCCCCGCGTCACCGTGACCATCACCGTGCCCGAGCAGCCGGACGGGCTGACACCGGACGATCCCGCCCCGCACCTGCACGTCCCCCTTCTTCTCAGTCCGTTCGCCTACTCCACCTACCGAGGGAGCTGACCCACCATGACCGACACCAGCACCGCACCCAACACCAGCACCGCCGTGCCCACCACCGTCCACCTCGGCGCCAACCAGTACGGCAAGGCCGAGGTCCGCCTGGTCCGCATCACCCGCGACACCGACCGCCACGAGATCGAGGACCTCACCGTCACGACCCAGCTGCGCGGCACGGCGCTCGTCGACTCGTACACGGACGGCGACAACGCGAAGGTCCTGGCGACCGACAGCCAGAAGAACACGGTCTACGCCTTCGCCCGCGAGCACGGCGTGCACAGCCCCGAGGAGTTCCTGCTCCGCCTCGGCCGGCACTTCACGACCGCGTTCGACTGGTACGACGGGGCGACGCTGTCCGCCGAGCAGCACACCTGGGAGCGCATCGCGGTCGCCGGCCGCGAGCACGACCACGCCTTCGTCCGGGCCGGCGCCGGCACGCGCACCGCCGTCGTGCAGGTCGACGGCGAGGACGTCCACGTGATCGCGGGCGTCACCGACCTGACCGTGCTGAAGTCGACCGGCAGCGAGTTCCACGGCTTCCCCCGCGACGGGTACACGACCCTCGCCGAGACCGACGACCGGATCCTCGCCACCTCCGTGACGGCCCGCTGGCGGTACCTACCGGACGCGGTCGCCGCCGGCATCGACTACGGCGCCGTGCACGCGGGGGTCCTCGCGCGGATGCTCGAGACCTTCGCCGACCTGCACTCGCTCGCGCTGCAGCAGACCCTGTTCGCGATGGGGCGCACCGCGATCGAGGCGTTCCCCGAGATCGCCGAGGTGCGCTTCTCGATGCCGAACAAGCACCACTTCCTGGTCGACCTGGCACCATTCGGCCTCGACAACCCGGGCGAGGTCTTCTTCGCCGCGGACCGCCCCTACGGCCTCATCTCGGGCACGGTCGTCCGGGACGGCGTCGAGGAGGCTCCCGCAGCCTGGCTCGCGGTGCCCGGCTTCGTCTGACGATCCGACGTGATGGCCGCCGACACGCGACCGGGCCGGGTGGTCGGCGTCGTCCTCGCGGCCGGCGCCGGCACCCGGATGGGCCGTCCGAAGGCACTGGTGCGTCGACCGGACGGTCGACCATGGGTCGACGTGGCGGTCGCGGCCCTGCTCGACGGCGGCTGCGACGCGGTGGTCGTCGTCCTCGGTGCCGCCAGCCGGGAGGCCCGTGCCCTGGTCCCCGAGCGGCCGGCGGTCCGCACCGTGGTCGCCGCCGACTGGGAACGCGGGCCGTCCGCCTCACTGCTGACCGGCCTGGTGGCCGCGGCGGAGGACCCGGACGTCACCGCCGTGCTCGTCACGCTCGTGGACCTGCCGGGGCTGCCGGCGGGGGCGGTGCGTCGGGTGCTCGACGACCGCGGTCGCGCGGCTGCGGACCGCGCGTCACTCCGACGGGCGGTGCACGGCGGCCGGCCCGGGCACCCGGTGCTCATCGGGCGCGACCACTGGGACGCGCTCCGGGAGTCCCTCGGCTCGGCAGCCGGGGAGGACCGAGGAGCCGGGCACTGGCTCCGGTCGGCCGGCACGCGGCCGGTGGAGTGCAGCGACCTCTGGGACGGAGCCGACCAGGACCGCGCGGGGGTGGGCGTCACCTGACCCGGACACGACGGGAGGCCCGTGGCGGACTCGCCACGGGCCTCCCGTCATGTGTGGACTACGCGACCGACGCGCGCACCTCGGTGAGGGTCGGGTAGTCGGTGTAGCCCTCGCCGGTCTGGCCGTAGAACAGCTCCGGCCGCGGCTGGTTGAGCTCGGCGTCCTGCTCCCAGCGCTCCGCGAGGTCCGGGTTGGCGATGGCGGGACGGCCGACGGCGATCGCATCGGCCACGTCGCCCTCGATGACGGCGATGGCCTCGTCGCGGTCGGTCATGACGCTGAAGCCCGAGTTGACGACGAACGGCGCTCCCGCGGTGCGGCGGATGCCCTGCACGAGCTCACCGGCCGGCTCGGCGTGCAGGACGTCGATGAAGGCCAGGCCGAGCGGTGCCAGGCCCTCGGCGATCGCCGTGTAGACGGCACGCACATCGGCGGCGTCGTCCTCGATGACGCCCTGGATGCCGTGCTCGGGCGACAGGCGGATGCCGGTGCGGTCCGCGCCGACGGCCGCGGCGACGGCGGTGACGACCTCGACGGCGAAGCGGGCACGGTTCTCCGGCGAGCCGCCGTACTGGTCGGTGCGGGTGTTCGAGTGGCGCGACATGAACTGGTGCACCAGGTAGCCGTTCGCACCGTGCACCTCGACGCCGTCGAGCCCGGCTGCGATGGCGTTGCGAGCAGCCTGCACGTGGGCCTGGACGGCCTCGGCGACCTCGTCGGTGGTCAGCGCGTGGGGGACCGGCATCTCGGCCTTCGAACCGTCGGCCAGGTGCGTCTGACCGGGGGCGGCGACGGCGCTCGGGCCGACGATCCGCGGGGTCTGGGAGATCGAGGGGTGCGAGACGCGACCACCGTGCATGAGCTGCATGACGATCGTGCCGCCGCGCTCGTGGACGGCGTCGGTGACGCGGCGCCAGCCGGCGATCTGCTCGTCGGTCTCGATGCCGGGCTGTCCAGGGTAGGAGCGGCCCTCCTGCACGGGCCAGGTGCCCTCGGTGATGATCATGCCGAGCGTCGCACGCTGCGCGTAGTGCTCGACGAGCAGGTCGTTCGGGACCCCGTGCTCACCGGCGCGGGTGCGGGTGAGCGGGGCCATGACGACGCGGTTGCTGAGTCGGAGGGCGCCGAGCGCGGTGGGTTCGAAGAGCTTCACGTCGGGCGGGAACGTCGAGTGCGTGTTGCACATTCCGACTTCGGCGGAAGGACGGTCAGGGGCGCGGGCACACCAGCGTGGAGGAGCGGACCTGACCCTCGGGGCGGATCACGGTGTGCAGGGACAGCGGCTGGTGGCAGATCGGGCAGCCGCGGTCGATCGTGCGGTCGTCGAGGCCCTCGGGGTGGCCCGCACCGATCTGCGACGGGCCCATCTTGTCGATGAGCGTCGTGTTCCAGCGCCCGTACCAGTCTGCGAAACGTCCCATGACGACCCTTCCGTTCGTGCCCTCATCGTTAGTGTACTCGTCATCGGTGGTCAGGGGTGGTCGACGACCTCGAGCAGTGCCGTCAGCTCGTCCTTCAGCGCCTCGAGCCGGGACACCGGCCAGCCGAGCCGTGCGGCCACCGCGACCGGGACGGCCTCGGCACGGTCACGCAGCGACCGTCCGGCGGTCGTCAGGGACACCGCGAGCTGGCGCTCGTCCTCGGTGCTCCGGCTGCGGCGGACGTAGCCGGAGGCCTCCAGTCGCTTGAGCAGCGGGCTGAGGGTCGCCGACTCGAGCCGGAGTTCGCCGGCGATCTCACGGACCGACCGCGGGTCGCGCTCCCACAGGGCGAGCATCACGAGGTACTGCGGGTGCGTCAGACCCAACGGTTCGAGGAACTCCCGATAGAGCCCGACCACGCTGCGACTCGTGGCGGCGAGGGCGAAGCAGAGCTGCCGGTCGAGGGAGAGCGGGTCGGTCGCGAGCATTGCCCCACCGTACCCTTCGTGCACGAACTGGTCGCGATCCGGGCTGCGGAACACCTGTGTTCGTCGGTTGCGCCGCGCATCTGCGCGATGTGACCGACGGACACCGTTGTCATGCCGGGGTGGACGACGGACGGGAGGCCCGGTGCCGGTCTCGTGGACCGGCACCGGGCCTCCCGTCGGTGACGCTGGCGCCTACGCGCGGTGCGACGGCGAGTGACCCGAGTCGTGGGTCGGCGCGTCCGGCTCGGCCGGGGCGGCGTGCGACCCGTGGTGGGCGCCGCGGTCGCCCGTCGGGGCCGACGACCCGTGCTGCGCGGCCGGCTGCATGCGCTCGAGCTTGGCGCCCTCGACGTCGACGTCCGGCAGGATCCGGTCGAGCCACTTCGGGATCCACCAGGCGCTCTTGCCGAGCAGGTGCATCACGGCCGGGATGAGCAGCATGCGGACCACGAACGCGTCGAGCAGGACACCGAACGCCAGGCCGAAGCCGATCGGCTTGATGGTCGACGACTCCGAGAAGATGAACCCGGCGAAGACCGAGATCATGATGATCGCGGCCGCCGTGACCACCGCCCGGCCGGCGTGCAGACCGCGCTGGACCGCGACCTTCGCGCTGGCGCCGTGCGCGTACGCCTCACGCATGCCGGAGACCAGGAACAGCTGGTAGTCCATCGCGAGACCGAACAGGATGCCGATCTCGATGATGGGCAGGAAGCTCAGGATCGGTGCCGGGTCGTGCACGCCGAACACGCTGCCGAGCCAGCCGAACTGGTAGATCGCGGTCAGACCACCGAACGAGGCGAGCACCGACAGGATGAACCCCGCGGTCGCCGTGATCGGGACCAGGAACGACCGGAACACGATGATCAGGATGATCAGCGACAGTCCGACCACGACCGCCAGGTAGAGCGGCAGCACGTTCGCGAGCTTCTCGGACACGTCGATGTTGGCGCTGGCGTTGCCGGCGACGCCGAGCTCCACCCTTCCGTCGTCGGTCGAGACGCTCTGGGTGCGGAGGTCCTTGACGAGCTCCTCGGTGGAGACGCTGTCCGGACCGCCGTCCGGCTTCACCTGGAAGGCGATGATCGTGCGGTCCTTCGACGCGCCGATGGGCAGGACCGCGTCGACGTCGCCGTTCTTCGCGAGCGCTTGGCCGATGGTCACCTCGGTGCCGGTGACGTCGTCCTCGCTGATCGCCTTCGGCAGGGTGGCGACGACGAGCAGCGGGCCGTTCTGGCCGGCGCCGAACTCCTTCTCGAGTGTCTTGTACGCCTTGTACTGGCTGGACTCGACGGCCTCGGACGAACCCGACGGCAGGCCGAGGCGCATCTGCGTCGCGGGCAGTGCGATCGTGCCGAGGACGGCGACGCCCGCGACCAGGGTGATCACGGCACGCCAGGTCGACATCGGCTTGTTCGGCACCTGGACCGAGCCGGTGTGCCCGATCTGCTGACGCTCCTTCTTCCGGAGGATCCGGAAGCCGAGCAGCGACAGCAGTGCCGGCGTGAACGAGGTCGCGATGAGGATGGCGAACAGGACCGCCACCGCACCGACCGTGCCCATCAGGCCGAGGAACGGGATGCCGGTGATGTTCAGCGCGAGCAGCGCGACGATGACCGTCGTACCGGCGAAGACCACGGCGTTGCCGGAGGTACCGTTCGCGAGCCCGATCGACTCGTGCACGTCCATGCCCTGCTTCAGCTGGGTCCGGTGGCGGTTGAGGATGAACAGCGAGTAGTCGATACCGACCGCCAAGCCGAGCATCACCCCGAGCACCGGCGTGACCGAGATGAACTCGACCAGGTCGGAGAAGGACAGTGAGGCGAGGGTCGCGACGCCGACACCGAGCACGGCGCTGAGCAGCGGGATCGCGGCGCCGATGACCGTTCGGAGCATGAGGAACAGCACGAGGGCGGCGATGATGACGCCGATGATCTCGCCCGGTCCGAGGATCGAGGGCACGCCCTGCGCGATGTCGTTCGACACGAAGACGTCGACGCCGCTGATGTTCGCGGCATCGGCACGGTCCGAGATCTCCTGCTTCGTGGTCTGCGGCACCTCGTAGGTCGACTTGGTGAACTGCACCGTGCCGATGGCCGCGGAGTCGTTCGACGAGACGAACCGGATGTCCTTCGACAGGTCGAGCAGGTCGGAGCCCTGTTCGAGGTCGCGTTCGCTGTCCTCGAGCTTCTGCGTGTTCTGGTCGATGGTCTTCTGGGCGTCGGCGATCTGCTGCTCACCCGCGGTCAGCTGCTGCTTCTGGGCGTCGATCTGCGCCTGCGCCTGCGTGAGCTGCTGCTGGCCGGCCTGCGCCTGTGCCTGTGCTGCGGCGCTGGCGGCCGCGGCGGCTCCCGCGGCCTGTGTCTGGACCTGTGCCTGCGCCTTCTGTGCGTCGAGCTGGGCCTGGGCGTCCGCGATCTGCTGCTGGCCGGACGCGAGCTGGGCCTTCTGGGCGTCGAGCTCCTTCTGTCCGTCCTCCAGCTCCTGACGGCCGTCCGCGATCTCCTTGCGACCGTCGACGATCTTCTGCCGCTGGTCGTCGAGCCGCTGCTGGGTGGCGAACCCGTCGGTGGTGCCCTTGACGCCGGGCAGGTCCTCGAGGTCGGTGAGGAACGACTTGACCTCGTCCTGCTGGCTGTCGGTGAAGGCCTTGCCGTCGGTCGTCTGGAAGACCAGCGTGCCGTTGCCGCCGTTCGCGCTCGGGAACTTGTCGGCCAGCTCGTCCTGTACCTGGCTGGTCTTCGTGCCGGGGATCGTGATCGAGGACGAGATGGTGCCCGAGAACAGGCTGAAGGTGACACCGGCGATCGCCATGAGGACGATCCAGGCGATGATCACCGTCCAGTGTCGGCGGGCCGCGAAGCGACCGAGGCGGTAGAGGAGACCGGCCATGCTGGGCCCCGTTCCTTTCGTCGTGGGTGTGCTGTCGAACGGGGTGCGCCGGTGGACCCCAAGGAGGACGTCGATGTGGTCAGTGGTCGGGCAGGTACCCGCTGCGGACGCTGTGCACGAGCCGTCCGAGCAGGGCGTCCCAGTCGTCCCGGGCCTGTTCGTCCAGGCGGGGGCCGGTGGTCACCAACCAGTGCTCGGCGATGACGACGATGCCGCTCATCAGCGAGTCCACCAGGAGTGCGGTGTCCAGGGCATCAGCTGCGGGGTGCCGTCGGGCCACCTCGCTCCGGAGGCGCCCGGTGACCCGGGCGAACGCGGTCTGTGTGAGGGCAGCCGCCTTCGGGTCGTCCTCCTCCGGCTCGCCGAGGATCCGGTGCAGCCGGACGATGGCGCCGGCGAGGTCGGTACCGCGGGCGGCGGACTCGAGTTCGTCGAACATCGCTGCGCGTGAGCCGTCCCCCATCGGGGTGTTCGCGATCTCCGCGAGGAACCGGTCGATGATCACCGACAGGGCTTCCTCGCACACGGACAGGCGGATCTCGTCGAGCGAGGCGAAGTGGTTGAAGACCGTGCGGCGGGCGACGTCGGCGCGGGCCGCGAGCTCGTCGACGCTGAACTCCCCGCGCTCCTCGATCAGATCGCGGGCAGCCTGCAGGATCGCTTCCCGGTGTCGCGCCTTGAGGGCAGCACGGCGGTCGGGTGAGAGGGTCACGAGAAGACACTAGGTGCAACGATGCACTGGGTGCATCCAGACCGGGGTGATCCACAGGTTCGACCCTCGATGGCCGAGCACGAGGCTCGCCGAGGTGTGGATGAAAACACATGATCGCGGATCCGTCCACCCCCTGGTCGGGGGCGTGTGGATCCGTACCCTGGAACAGCTGGCCCAGCCCCCGTCAGCCACATCGAGCACTGTTGACTCCGGTTCGATGCGCACGACACAGCCTCAGGAAGGCACCCGTGTTCCAAGTCGACAGTTCCCATCTCGCCCCTGCTCCCGTCTCCGACCGCTCGCTCGGTCTCCCGGAGTGGTCCGCGGGCCTCCGCGTCCGGCGCCTCCGCTCCTCGCCGTTGGCACAGGACCTGGGTGAGTCCTGCTTCCGCGGAGTGGGCGGGTACCACCCGACGGCACTCCGAGGGGTGGCGTAGCCGTGGGACGGAACTCGATCAGCGCGCGGTCGACCGGGACGCAGTGGTTGCTGTCGGTCGGGAAGACGCCGTTGATCCGGGTGGACACCCGTGCGGAAGCCGAGGAGTCGGGTCGACGACTCGCCGAGGTCCTGGGGATCGGGTTCGAGACGACCAACGGGCTGGACTGACCGCGTGCTCCGGCTCAGACGGGCGGGAGCGTCGCCGTGGACGGCGTGTTCTCACGACGGAGTGCATCGGCGAGACGTGCGGCGAAGCGCCCGACGACGGCGGCTTCGTCGTCGCTGAGTTCGTCGATCACGGCCGTGACGGGCGTGTGGATGTGACCGTAGGCCCTCGCGAGGTCGGCACTCGCCGTGGCGGTCGGGACGAGCACCACGCGCCGGCGGTCGTGCACATGGGGACGGCGCTCGACGCGGCCGTCCCGGAAGAGGCGGTCCACGAGTTTCGTGACTCCCGCCGTGGACAAGCGGAGTCTGAGCGCGAGGTCGGTCGGGCTGAGGAACCGTTCGATCCGGCCTGCGTCGACGAGGTGCATCAGTGCCAAGGCGTCGATCGGGCGCATCTGCAGCGCGCGGAGGGCGCCTTCGTCGGCGTCGTGGACGCTGTCGCTCAGCGACTGCAGACTCGCGAGCGCTGCCGCACCGGCAGCGGTCCGCGGCTGCGCGGCGTAGAGGTGCTGCGAACTGCTGGTCCTGTCGTCGGTACCCATCGGCACACCGCCCTCGTCGTTCCGTCGATGCTCCCACCGGTCCCTGGGAAGTGGAACTGGGTTGGTAATCAGCGACGCGAGACAAGTGTGGACCGCAACGATGCCGCCGGGGTCCGGTGGCACAGAATGTGAAGGAGACACCCATGTCGAACACGGCAGGAAACCCCGCACGACACGACAACGTCGTCCGTCGCACTTGGAACGAGACGAAGTCCGCACTGAAGACCACGGAGTTCTACGCGTGGATCGTGGTGTCGCTTGCCATCCTCATCGCGTCGGCGGTCGTCGACAACGCCGACGAGGGCCACACCGGTTTCGGTGCCGACCAGGCCTGGTTCTACGTCGCGCTCGTGACGATGGCCTACATCCTCAGCCGCGGCATCGCCAAGGCCGGCGTGCGCAAGCCCGAGGACGACGACGACCGTCGCGACGGCAACGGGCGCTCCAACTGACCTGACGTCGCCCGCCGTTCCCGGTCCTCGGCCGGGAGGGGCGCACCGGCGAGCTGATGCTCGTGAACCCGGATCTGGTGCTCCGGGCAACGGGCCGTTCCGATCCCATCCGGAACGGCCCGTTCTCATGCCCGCCATGTATCGATACACAAATCGCTTGCCTTCCGGCCTCCGACCCGCTTAGCGTGACGGTGCCGACCCCCGTCGAGGGGCCGGGAGGGTGGACGACGACGTCTGCCTCGCCAGTCCCCGACGACGGTGTTGGAGCAGATGACGATGAGAACGACCAGACGTGGACGCGCGTTCGCGGCCATCACGACGGCGGCAGCGGTGGTGGCGGCGATCGCGTCGCCCGCCCTCACCGCGACGGCGGCAGCGCAGCCGCCACAGCCCCTCGTCGTCGGCGCGGAACGACTTTCCGGCGGAGCCGGCGCCGCCGGCACGACGGACCTGACCGCGCAGGGTGGGCTCGACTGGGTGCACGCCGACGGGGGTGCGACCGAGACGAAGCGGGACCGCATCGACGCGATGACGCTGGCGAGCCTCCGTCCCGAGACACCGACGGTCGCGCTCTCCGACAGCCCGGTCGCCTTCGCGTGGTCCGACGGAGCGCGGCAGGAGACCGCGACGGGGGTGACCACCGGAGCCGTGTACCGCTACGACCTGACCACGGTCGGCGACGCCACGGAGCACGACGCGGGCTTCCGCCTCACCGTGCCGAGCGGCCAGGGTACCCGCCAGCTGACCCTGGTCGGCGGGATCTGGCAGGCCGACGCCGACCTGACCGTCGCGACCACCGACGGCGCCACCGTCCAGACCAGCCGGTTGTCGGCCGGTGGGTCCGCCGCGGTCCAGCGCACCACCGTGACCATGCGGCCGGGGGAGGGCGCGGTCGTCACCGCGACCCTGCGGACGATCACCGGGCGGGACGGCAACGTCTCGTTCATGGGCGCGGCCTTGCGCTCGCTGGACGACGGGCCGCAGCTGACGGCCGGACCGACACCGCAGCGGCTCGACCTCACGGCTGCCGGCACCAGCGACTGGCTGCACCTCGACGGTGCCACCGTGGACCGGGCTCGGGACGGCGACGGCTCCCTGGGCGTGGTGAACCGTGACCCGGCGGGCACGATCAAGCAGCAGGGCGACAACCCGACGACGTACAGCTGGACGAACGGCGTCCCGACGGCGACGCAGGACGGTACCCGGACCGGTGGCGTCTTCCTCGCTCCGGGCGACGACGCCACGAAGCCGTCCGGCTGGGACCTCACCGTGCGGGCTGACCGGGCACCGCGGACCCTGCAGTTCATCGCCGGTGTCTGGCAGGCCAGCGCCAGGCTGAGCGTCGCCCTCGACGACACGTCAGAGCCCGTCCTCACCGACACCGGACTGACGGCGGGCGGCTCCGCGGTGAGCCACCTGTACACGCTGATGATCCCCGCGGGGTCCGCGGCACGCGTCAGCGCGCAGCTCACCGCGACGACGGAGTCCGGCGGGAACGGGAACGTCACCCTGGCCGGGGTCGCCCTCGCTCCGCAGGACCACCGGGCAGAACTGACCGACCTGGTGCAGCAGGCGCGCACCGTCGATCTGGCCACCGCCGACGAGCCGAGCGTCGCGCAACTCGAGGCGGAGGCCGCGACGGCCTCGGCGCTGCTCGACGACCCCGGCTCGAGCGACGCCGACGTCCAGAGCGCGACACACATGCTCCGAGCGGCGCTGGCCGCCGTCACCGCGAGTGCGAGTGGCGCCCGGTACACCTGGCAGAGCCACCCCGGGCTCACGAGCTCGTTCGGGTGGGAAGGAGACGTCGACGCTCCGATCGCGTTCATCGACGGCAGCTACCGCCTCCGCGACCACGGCGACACGATGATCACCTTCGGCGTGCCGGACATCCCGGGCAAGATCAGCTGGGAGAACGCGGAGGGCTACCTGCCGGCGTTCGTCAGCCGCTACGCCAAGGCCGGGCTCGACATCTCCGTGCAGAGCTTCGCGGACGAGGCCACCGTCGGCGGCAACCGGTACGAGGTCGCGTACTCGCGGATGACCGTGACGAACACGACGGACACCGCCGCCACGCTGCCCCGGGTCTCGTCCGCGCTGGTGCCGCTCGACGGCTCCAGCCGGGCCACGACCGTCGATCCGGGTGCCACCGTCGTCCGCGACTACGCCGTCGGAGCAGACCGGTTCGGCGGCACGTACGCCTGGCCCTCCGACGCGCAGATCGCCGGGCTCGGCAGCTACGACGACCACTACGCCCACATGCGGACCTACTGGAACGACCGGCTCGCCACCGTCGCCGACATCACGGCGCTGCCGGACCCGAGCCTCATCGACGCCTACAAGGCCGGCTACATCTACACGCTGATCATCCGGGACGACGTCGACGGGCAGAAGCAGCTGCACGTGGGCGAGAACGGGTACGACGAGATGTTCGACCACGACACGATCGGCATCGTCTCGAACCTGCTCAACATGGGTGACTTCGCGTACGCGAAGGACTACCTCGCGACGCTGCCCGCCGAGCTGCAGTACCAGGACGCCAAGTGGAAGTACAGCGCGCCGTACGCGATGTACCTCGAGCGGACCGGGGACGACACGTTCGTGCGCGACCACTTCGCCACGATCCGGGCGAACACCCACACGATCGCCAGCGACCGTGAGGACGACGGCACCGGGATCATCAAGATCACCAACGCCATCGACTCCGACGGCCACTGGACGGTCGACAACTGGTCGGCGCTCTACGGCCTGTCGACCTACCGCTACCTCGCGGAGCGGCTGGGCGACGACGCCGAGGCGAGCTGGGCGCAGTCCGAGTACGACAGCCTGATGGCGGCGGCGAACGCACGACTCGACGCGACCCGCAGCGAGTTCGGCATCGACTACATGCCGATGGCGATGGACGAGCCGAACGAGACCGGCCCCCGGAGCGACCCGCGGGACGCGAACTGGGCGTCGATGTTCCTGTTCGGCGGTTGGGCGTGGGACAGCTACCTCTACGACATGCCGCAGGCCGGCACGATGCTCGACAGCATCGACGAGACCTACGCCTACGGCATCGACCGACGGAAGGAGGTGTCGGACTCCCCGGCGAACTTCGGCGGGTACCCGCACGGCTACTACTCCAGCGCGTACAACGCCGGGTACGGCGGGGCGGCACTGCGCGGCGAGGACCACCGCGACATCGGGATCAAGGCCTACCAGTTCATGATCGAGCACTCCCAGAGCGGCCCGTTCGGTTGGTGGGAGGGCGTGGACCACCCGAAGGCCGACTCCCCGTGGGACATCGACCACGCGTCCGGCGGCGGCGGGTCCGACCAGCACATGTGGGGTCAGGCGATGGGCACGAAGGTCCTGTTCGACTCGCTCCTCTCGCTGAAGTCCGACGGCTCGCTCATCGTCGGCCGCGGAGTCCCGGCCGACTGGGTCTCCACGGGCAAGCAGGTCGCGCTCGACCGCTTCCCGGTCCGGGACGGCGGCCGTGTCGGATACGCCATGACGGCCGACGACGACTCCGTGCACCTGAGGTTCTCGGGCGACCTGCAGGAGGTCCCGAGCATCAGCGTGCAACTCCTCGCCCTCGAGGGGAACATCTCCAGCGTCGACGTCCCGGGCGCGACGGTCGACCGGGCCGCCGGCACGGTCACGCTGCCGAAGGGCACGGAGTCCGTCACGATCGGTCTCGGAGAAGCCACCGTGACGCCGGCCCCCACGGCGACCGAGCTGCCGACCATCTCCGGTCAGCCGACCGTGGGCAGCACCCTCACCGCGCACCCCGGTACGTGGTCGACCGACGGGCTGACGTTCCGGTACCAGTGGCTCCGTGACGGCGAGCCGGTCGCCGCGGCGCGGGCGCGGGCGGCGTCGTCGCCGGCGACCTACCTGGTCGCCGCGGCCGACGCCGGACACCGGATCGCGGTCCGGGTCACCGCGTCGCGTGCCGGCTCCGAGGACGGCACCGCGACCTCGCGGTCGCTCACGATCACCCGAGCGACGGACGGCGCCGGTGCCGGTGGTGGTGGCGCCGGCGGCGGCGCCGGCGGCGGTACCGACCCGGGCGCGGGCAACGGGACCGGCCCGGGTGCCGGCACGGGTGGCGGCACGGTCCCCGACGGGAGGCCCGGATCACTGGCCTTCACGGGGAGCGACCTCCTGGTGCCCCTGTCGGTGCTCGCAGCCGTCCTGCTGGCCGCCGGTCTGACGGCGGCCGTGGTCCGACGGCGCCGGATGAGCGGTGAGGGCGCCACCCCGGGCAGCGGGGACGAGTGACGACCGGCCGCCGGACCGACGGTCCGGCGGCAGGTGCCGCTCCGGCACGCGGTACAGCCCACGGGGGACCGGCAGGCGGCCCGCACTATCGTGGGAAGGTGCCGGACCGGACGAGGGTGACGATGGCCGACGTGGCACGTGCTGCGGGCGTGTCCGTGATGACGGTCTCCTACGCCTACAGCGCCCCGCACCGGGTCTCCCCGGGGACCCGGGCCCGCGTCGAGACCTCCGCGACGGCCCTCGGGTACGCCGGACCGAACCCGGCCGCCCGCTCCCTGCGCCAGGGTCGGAGCAACAGCATCGCCGTCGTCGTCGGCGAGGGGCTGACCTACGCCTTCGACGACCCGGAGTCGAGCCGGTTCCTGGCCGGCGTCGCGTCGGTGTGCGTCGAGTTCCAGCAGAGCCTGACCCTGGTGCCGGTGAACGGTGACGCCCGGGACGCCGATCGGATCCGTGAGTCCGCCGCCGACGCCTTCGTCCTCTGGACCGGCGTGTCCGACGGACCCCTGCTCGACGCCGTCGTCGCCTCCGGGCGGCGGGTCGCGATCCAGGGCGCCGAGCCGGACTCGCTCCGAGCGCGGCCCGATGTCGACCAGGTCGCGGGTCGGGTGCACGTCGTCACGATCGACGACCGGTCAGCGGCGGCAGCGGTCGCCACCGCCACCTTCGCCGGCGCCGCACGTCCGGCCGTCGTCAGCTTCGCCCTCGAGGACGAGCAGGAGGCCACGGTGGTCCACGGTCCCGCCCTCGACGACGTCCGGTTCCCCGGGGCCCGTCAGCGGCTCCGCGGCTACCGGGACGCGGTCGAGGCCGCGGGACACCGCTGGGCCGACGTCCCCGTCGCGGTCGTCGGACGGAACCACCGCCAGGACGCCCGACCCGTCATCGAGGAACTGCTCGGCGGTGCCGACGCCCAGGAGTCCGCGCCGGACGCCGTCGTCGCGATGAGCGACCAACTCGCCCTCGCGGTGCTCGACGTCCTCACCGAGACCGGCCGGAGCACACCGGGGGACGTCGCGGTGAGCGGCTGGGACGACTCCCCGGAGGCTGCGCAGCACGGGCTGACGAGCGTGCACCAGGCGCTCGAGGAGCAGGGCACCCAGTGCGCCCTGCTCGCGCTCGGACAGGTGACCGAGGCGCCCACTGCTCCCTGGTCGCTGGCCCTGCGGACCACCACCCGGCCGGAGCGACCGTGAGGCGTTCCGTCGCGCTCGCCGTCGTCACAGGGCTCGCGCTCGGTCTGCCGTTCGGCGTCGCCGGGTGCCAGCCGACAGCCACGGCGCCGGTGGGTGTCGCGGACCGGACGCCGAGCGCGAGTGCCTCGCCGGCGCCGGCAGCCACCATGAGTGCCGCGACCAGGCGGGCGTTCGACGGGCTCGAGGGCGCGCACGACGCCCGCCTCGGTGTCGTCGCGATCGACACCGGCAGCGGGGCCACGGTCACGCACCGGGCCGGGGAGCGCTTCGCGTTCGCATCGGCGGCGAAGGTGTTCATCGCCGCGACCGTGCTCGACGACGCGTCACCCGCCGACCTCGACGCCGTCGTGCCGATCGAGCAGCGCGACCTGCTCTCGTACGCCCCGGTGACCTCGCAGCACGTCGGCTCGGGCATGACCGTCCGCGCGCTCCTCGACGCGATGCTCCGCTCCAGTGACAACACGGCCGCGAACCTGCTCGTCGCGCGGGTCGGCGGCCCGTCGGTCGTGCAGCAGTGGCTCCGCGGGATCGGTGACCAGGTGACACAGGTCGTCCGGATCGAGCCGGACCTCAACGAGGCCACCCCGGGCGACGACCGTGACACGACCACGCCGGCCCAGTTCGCCGCGGACCTGCGGACGGTCCTGCTCGGCGACGCCCTGCAGCCGGACGACCGGGAGCTGCTCGTCGACACGATGGCGGGCACCACCACCGGCGACGCGACGATCCGCGCCGGGGTGCCGACGGGCTGGACCGTCGCGGACAAGACCGGCACCGGCTCCCACGGGGTGCGGAACGACGTCGGGATCGTCACACCACCCGGCGGGGCCCCGATCGTCCTCGTCGTGATGACCAGCCGGTCGACGGCGGACGCCGAGCCGGACGACGCGCTCGTCGCCGCGGCCACCCGGACGGCCGTCGCGGCGCTGCACGGCTGACGCCGACGCGCGGCGCGCGGGCGCGCGCGGACGACACAACGGGAGGCTCCCCACCAGCTGGTGGGGAGCCTCCCGTCCGACGTCCGGTTGCGTCAGGAGACCGGCTTGCTGTCGTCGATCCAGCCCGCGAGCTTCGTCATGTAGTCGGCCTGCGAGGCGTAGTCGAGGGCGGGGAAGGTCCAGCTGTGAACCTGGCCGGCCTCGAGGGCCGCGTTGCCCGCGAACGTCGGCTGCTTCTCGAGGTCCGAGACCTGGTACCCCTGCTGCGACAGCAGGATCATGTCGCCCGAGATCTGGCCCGCGTTCTCCCAGCTGTAGATGCCCCAGTACCAGCCCTTCGGCTTCGGGACGACGAAGTCGACGCCGAAGTCGGTGTACATCTGCAGCGTCGGCTCGTCGGACGGGCGGGTGACGTAGGCGCCGTCGCCGTCCGCGTACATCGAGACGATGGAGAGGTCGTTCTCCTGCACTGCCTTCTGCAGGGCGCCCTTGGCGGTGTCGAAGTCCTGCTCGGCGGCCTCGACCGTGTCTTCCTTCGCCCCGAGCGACTCGGCCAGGTCGGCGATGTGCTCGATGACGTCCTCGCCCTCGCCGCCCCACTTCACCTGGGCGATCGGTGCGATGGACGCGACCTGCTCCTCCTGCTCCTTGTCCTTGAAGCCGTAGGCCGGCTGCGTGGTGTCGAGCGTGCCCTTCGCGTCCGTCGGGTAGACCGAGGTGACGACGAGGTCGGGCTTCAGGGCCGCGAGCTTCTCGAGGTCGATGTCGCCGTAGCCGGTGCCGAGCTGGGTGATGCCCTTCGTGGCCAGGCCCTCGAAGCGCTGGTCCTTCGCCATGGTCAGCTGTCCGAAGGTGCCGACCGGGCGCAGTCCGTACTCGATGAACGAGATCGCGATGTCGTTGAGGACCACGACGCGCTTCGGGGTGTGGTCGACCTTGACGGTCGCTCCGGTGGCGTCCTCGTACGACCAGGCGCGGGAGGACGCGCTCGTGCGGTCGCCGGCGTCGTCGGATCCACCGGTGCTCGAGCAGCCGGTGAGGATGAGGGCCGTCGCGGTGACGGCGGTCAGGAGGGCGGCACGGACCGTGCCGCGGCGGAGAGTGTTCACGTTAGGTGAGCCTAACCTAACCTGAGTGGATCCACCAGTTCCGGGACGGTTCCCGGCCGAGAGGCGCGTCACACGTCGTGTTCGTCGGCCTCCGGGACCACCATGGGCGCCCCCGTCACCGGGTCCGGGACCACGCGGGCGTGCAGGCCGAACGCCCGCTCGAGGACGGCCGGGGTGAGGACCTCGGCGGGTGTGCCGTCGGCCACGACACCGCCGTCGTGAAGGACGACGAGCCGGTCGGAGTAGCGCGCGGCCAACGTCAGGTCGTGCAGGACCATCACGACCGTGGAGCCCTGCTCCCGGTTGATCCGTCGGACGAGCCGGAGGACGTCGAGCTGGTGCGCGAGGTCCAGGTAGGTCGTCGGTTCGTCGAGCAGGAGCGTGTCCGCCCGCTGCGCCAGCACCAGGGCGATCCAGGCCCGCTGGCGCTGTCCGCCGGACAGGCTCGCGACGTCGCGGTGCGCCACGTCGGTCAGGCCGGTGGCGGCGATGGCGTCCTCGGCCACGGCAGCGTCCTCGGCGGTCCACGGGCGGGCCCAGGACTGGTGCGGGTTCCGGCCGCGCATCACCAGGTCGAGCACGCTCGTCCCGGCCGGAGCGAGGGGTGACTGCGGCAGGATCGCGAGCTTCCGCGCGACGGCCCGGTTCGGTTCCTTCCGGATCGGCGAGCCGTCCAGGAGCACCTCGCCGGCCTGCGGCTTGAGCACGCGGCCGAGCGCCTTGAGGAGCGTCGACTTGCCGCACCCGTTCGCACCGAGGAACGTGGTCACGGTGCCACGCTCGATCGTCAGGTCGAGGTCCCGGATGACCGCGGTCCGGTCGTAGCCGACGGACAGAGCACGGGCCTCCAGGACGGGGGCGGCGTGCTCGCGAGCAGCGGCTGGCGTCGCGGGCGCGACCGAGGGGGTCGTCGTGGTCATCGGGACATCTCCTTGCGGTGACGGATGAGGAGCCAGATCAGGTAGGGGGCGCCGATCACGGTCGTGACGATGCCCACCGGTACCTGCCAGGGGAAGGCCGAGCGGGCGAGCAGGTCCGCGCCGAGGACCAGGACCGCGCCGAGCGCTGCCGACAGCAGCAGTGGCGGCCGGTTCGTCCCCGCGATCCGCAGCGCGATCTGCGGGACCACGAAGGCGACGAAGCCGACCGGGCCGGCGGCCGCGACCGCAGCGGCGGTGAGCACGACCGCCAGCCCGATCACGAGCAACCGGTGGCGCTGGACGCCCAGGCCGACGCCGGTGGCGACCTCGTCGCCGAGTTGCCCGATGCCGAGTGCGGCCGAGGTCGCCAGGGCGATCGGCACCCCGACCGCGGCGATCACCAGCAGCGGCCACACCGTCGTCCACGAGGTGCTCGACAGACTGCCGACCAACCACTGTGACGCGGCCGTGGCCTGGGTGATCTTCGCGCGGACGAGCAGGTAGCTCGTCACGGCGTCGAGCGTCGCACTGACCCCGATGCCGACCAGGATCAGCCGGTGGCTCTGCACGCCGCCGCGCCAGCCGAGACCGTAGACGATCGTCGCCGCGACCAGGG
The DNA here is from genome assembly GCF_003224255.1 of Curtobacterium sp. MCBD17_030. NCBI lineage: Bacteria > Bacillati > Actinomycetota > Actinomycetes > Micrococcales > Microbacteriaceae > Curtobacterium > Curtobacterium sp. MCBD17_030. Next base: position 25,129 of record NZ_QKLI01000014.1, read on the forward strand.
CACCGATCGTCGCGGCGACGGGGATGCCGCCGCCGAGGACCAGCGCGCTGACCGAGGAACTGCCGCCGCCGAGGACGACCGCCGCCACCGCGCCGACGCTCGCGCCGGAGGTCACGCCGATGATGTCCGGCGTCCCGAGCGGGTTGCGGGTGAAGGTCTGCGTCAGGGCTCCGGCGACCGCGAGCGTCAGGCCGACGAGTGCACCGGTCAGGACGCGGGGGAGGCGCAGGGTCGACACGATGAACTGGTCCGGCCCGGACTCGAGGCCGAGCAGGGCGCGGACGACGGTGCCCGGGGCGATGAACGTCGAGCCGATCGCGACACCGAGGACGACGAGCAGCAGTGCCGCGACGACCGCGATGACGGAGGTGGTGAGGACGCGGGGGCGCCAGGCGAGGCCGACCGGGCCGATCCGTATGCCGCGACGGGGGGCGGTGGCGGTCGGCGTGGGACCCGGCGTCGGCGCGGGCGCGTTCGTGGGCGTGCCGGTGTCGACCCGCGTGGTGGCGCTCACAGTGAGACCAGCGATCGGCGGCGGGCGACGGCGACGAACACCGGACCGCCGATGACGGCCAGGACGATGCCGACCTCGACCTCGGCGAACCCGCCGATCAGCCGCCCGACGACGTCCGCGGCCAGGACGAGCACGGCCCCGAGCAGTGCCGACGCCGGCAGGGTCCACCGGTGACCGGTCCCGACCACGGCGCGGGCGACGTGCGGCACGGTCAGGCCGACGAAGGCGATCGGACCGGCCGCGGCGGTGGCGCCGGCGGCCAGCAGGGTGATGCCGCCGAGGCCGACGAGCCGCGCGGTGAGCAGGTCCTCGCCGAGGCCCTTCGCCAGCTCCGACCCGAGGCCGAGTGCGTCGAGGGCGCGGGTGTTCCAGATCGCGAGCACCAGGCCGACGGCCATGAACGGCCATGCCGCAGCGAGCACGTCGAGCTGCCGACCGGACAGGGACCCGACGACCCACAGGCGGTAGGCGTCGAGGGAATCCTGGTCGGTGAGCACGATGAAGGACGTCAGCGCGCCGAGCAGGGCGGACACGGCGGCCCCCGCCAGGGCGAGCGGCACCGGGCTGGCGGTCCCGCTGCCAGCGACGGTCACCGAGAAGACCACGACGCTCGCGACGACCGCGCCGACGAGAGCGAACCAGACCGAGGCGCTGGTGCTCGTCACGCCGAACACGAACGCGCCGAGGACGACCGCCAGGCCGGCGCCCGCGGAGACGCCGAACAGGCCGGGGTCGGCGAGGGGGTTCCGGGTGTGCCCCTGCATGAGCAGGCCCGCGATCCCGAGCGCGGCACCGACGCTCGCGCCGATCAGGGTGCGCGGGACACGGGAGCCCCAGACGATGGCCTCGTCGGTCCCCGATCCGGTCCGGGTCAGGCCGGCGAACACCCGGTCGGCACCGATGTGGTTGCTGCCGAGGAGCATGCTCGCGACCGCCGCGGCGAGGACCAGCACGGCCAGCCCGAGCAGCACCGCCACACGACGTCGGGCCGTCCGTCGGTGCACCCCGGAGGCGCCGATCACCGCTCCGGGCAGGGCGGCCGGCGCGGTCGGGACAGCGAGGGGAGGGGGTGGCACGGAAGCCATATTAGGTTAGCCTTCCCTCATGGCGAAGATCCCGAGGCTGATGCCCGAGAACCCGCGGCTGTTCCGGGCGAGTGTCGTCCGCACCGAACGGCACACCCCGTCGATCCACCGCGTCACCATCGCGAGCGACGAGATCCGCGCCTTCCCGTTCCTGGGCTTCGACCACTGGTTCCGCCTGTTCCTGCAGCGCCCCGAGCAGGACACCTTCGTGATGCCCGAGATCGACGGCGCCAAGTGGTGGCCGCAGTACCTGCGCATCCCCGAGGCCTCGCGCCCGCACTGCGCGAACTACACCGTCGCCGGGCACCGGCCCGAACTCGGCGAGATGGACATCGACTTCGTGGTGCACACCACCGCAGACGGCCAGCTCGAGGGCCGCGCCGCGATCTGGGCCTGCGCCGCCCGCCCCGGCGACGAACTCGCACTCCTGGACCAGGGCTGCATCTTCGACTGCCCGGACGACGCCAGCGAGGTCGTCATCGCCGCCGAGGAGACCGGCCTCCCCGCCGTCGTCGGCATCGCCCGGTCCCTGCCGCACGACACCATCGGCCGCATCATCCAGGAGGTCCCCTCGGCGCTCGACATCCGCGACCTGGACGCGCCCGTCGGGGTCACCGTCACCTGGCTCGTCCGCGGCGACGCCCACGCGGTGCCCGGACGTGCGGCGCTCGCCGAACTGCAGCGGCACGTGCCCTGCGACGACCTCGGCTACGCGTTCGTCGTGGGGGAGTCCCGGCTCGCCACCGAGGGCCGCCGCCACCTGCACCGAGCGGGGCTGCCGAAGTCGCGCATCACCTTCTCGGGGTTCTGGAAGCACGAGGCGCGCCAGCCCGTCCTCGCCTGACGGACCGACCCCGCCCCGCGTATCCTCTCGCCATGAGCTGCCGCCTGAGCGAATTGGTCCTGAACTGCGACGACCCCGAGGCCCTGTCCCGCTTCTGGTGCGCCGTCCTCGACTACGTCGAACTCGGCAAGGACGAGGACGGCATCGAGATCGGCCCCGCCTCCGGCTTCGGCGGCGCGACGCCGACGATCATCCTGTCCCGCGTGCCGCACGCGAAGACACAGCCCCTGCGCCTGCACATCGACGTCAACCCGGTCGACCGCGACCAGGACGCCGAGCTGGAACGGCTGCTCGCGCTCGGTGCCCGCCCGGCGGACGTCGGGCAGACCGGCGAGGAGTCGTGGCACGTGCTGCAGGACCCGGAGGGCAACGAGTTCTGCCTCCTGCGGTCACGGCTCGCGCCGCTCGCCGGCTGACGGAACCGGTTCCACCAGGCGTGGACCGCACCCACGACGGACGGGAGGCTCCCCACCAGCTGGTGGGGAGCCTCCCGTCCGTCACGTGGTCCGGACGCGTCGTCCGGGCCGGACCTCAGCCCTTCAGACCCGAGCCGGTGACACCCTCGACGATCTGCCGCTGGAAGATCAGGTACAGGATGATCAGCGGCAGCGCCGCCAGGATCGCACCCGCCTGGATGTCCGCGTAGCGCTGACCGAAGCTGCCCTGGACCGTGGCGAGCCCGACCGGGATCGTCATGAGGTCCGGGTTCGACAGCACGAACAGCGGCAGCAGCAGGTTGTTCCAGACCCCGACGAAGGTCAGGATCGTCACCGCGGCGATCACCGGACGCGACAGCGGCAGGATGACCGACCAGTAGATCTTCCAGATGCCGGCGCCGTCGATGCGGGCTGCCTCTTCCAGCTCCTTCGGGATGCCGTCGAAGAACTGCTTGAAGATGAACACCGCGATCACGGCGGGCACCTGCGGGAAGATCACCGACCAGTAGGTGTTGAGCAGGTTGACCGCGTTGAGCTCCTGGAAGATCGGGATGATCAGGACCTGCGTCGGGATCATGATGCCCAGGATGATGAGCAGGAACGCGATGTTCCGACCGCGGAACACGAGCCGGGACAGAGCGAACGCCGCCATCGACGCGAAGATCACCGTGAGCACCGCGGTGACGACGCTCGTGATGCCGCTGGCCAGGTACCAGTTCCAGATGTCGCCGGACTGGAACAGTGACGCGTAGGAGTGCAGCGTCGGGTTCCAGTTCGACAGGATCGACTTCGCGCCGAGCGCTGCCACGCCGTTGTCGGACAGCGAGGTCTTCAGCGCGAACAGGCTCGGGATGAGCCAGATGATCGCGAACACCGTCAGGACGACGGCCGACGCGATCGTGAAGCCGCGGCCGCTGACGCCGATCTTCGCGGCGCTCGTCGGAGCGGCCGAGGAGACGCCGGTGCGGAGCTTGGCGCGTCCGGTGGTGATGCTCTCGGTGGCGGTCATGTCAGGCTCCGATCTCACGCTTGGCGGCAGCGCGCTCGACGAGCTGCCGGATGACCGCGATGGCGACGATCACGATGAACAGCAGGACCGACGCAGCCGAAGCGGCGCCGAGCCGGTTGTCGGTGAACCCGACACCGGTGATGAGCTGCAGCGAGACCTGGGTCGAGATGCCCGGGCCGCCGTTCGTCATCAGGTACACCTGGTCGAAGATCTTCAGGCTCGCGATGATCTGCAGCAGGATGACGAGCGTCGTCGTGCGACCGAGCAGCGGGAGGGTGATCGACTTGATCTGCTGCCAGTTCGAGGCACCGTCGACGGCGGCGGCCTCGTACAGCTCGCGGGGGATCTCCTGCAGGCCGGCCAGGTACAGCACGAAGTTGAAGCCGAGCGTCCACCAGACCGTGGCGATGGCGACGCCGATCATCGCCGTGTTCGGGCTGGACAACATGCCGGAACCCGGGGTCAGACCGATCGCGGACTGGATCGTCGCGAACAGGCCGGTGGCCGGCGTGAAGATGAACACCCAGATCAGCGAGATCGTCGCGGACGGCAGGATGAACGGCAGGAAGAACGCCAGGCGGAAGAACCACTGGCCCTTGTTCATCCGGTTCGTCAGCACCGCGAAGACGAACGCCAGGATCACCAGCGGCGGTGTCGTGTACAGCGTGAACTGCAGCGTGTGCCAGAGCGAGGACCAGAAGTCGGAGCGTCCGAGCATCTCGGCGTAGTTCGCGAACCCGGCGAAGCTGCCGAGGCCGGTGCGCACGGTCGATGTGTTGAAGAAGCTCGTGACGATCATCCAGATCGTCGGGCCGAGCAGGAAGGCCACGTAGAACAGGCCGAAGGGGGCGAGGAAGAGCCACCCGCTGCGGCCCTGCCCGCGGGTGAGGCTGGTCCGGTATGAGCGGCGCGGCCGCGGCGCGAGGGTCGCGTCCGTCGGCCGGTCGAGAACTGGTGCTGTGGTCACGTCATCGTGCCTTTCGCGCGGTGTTCACGTCGTTCGTGGTGTGCAGGTGGCCGGTGGTCGCGTGCCCGGTCACAGCGGGCTCGGGGTGTTCAGGTAGGTGGCCAGCTGGCTCTTGATCGCGCTGAGTGCCTGCGCGGGACTCGAGCTGCCCTGCTGGACGAGTGCGAGCTGTGCGCCGACCGTGCCCTCGAAGGTGGAGCCCGACCCGCCGTACCAGGCGGCGTCGTCGAAGACCGCGGTCTCGGCGGCGGCGGCGTAGTTCGACTGCGGCTTGAGGTCCTTGTACTGGGTGCTGTCGAACGTGGGCATGTAGGCCGGGACGTGCCCGCCCTCGGCCCAGGTCAGACTCTGCTCGAGCATCTGCTTGATGAACAGCATGGCGGCCTTCTTCTGCGCCGGGGAGCGGTCCTTCTTCGGCAGGATGAACGTGTGCGAGTCGGCCTGGGTGGCGGGCTTGTCGTAGAGCGTCGGGATCGGCGCCATGCCGAACTTCAGCCCCTTGATCGACTGGGCGGTGCTGATCTCCCACTCGCCCTGCATGAAGAAGCCGGCCTTGCCGTCGAACATCAGCGACTGTGCGGTGGCGTAGTCCAGGGCCTTGTTCATCCAGCCCTGCTTCACCCACTTCTGCGTGCGGCTGGTGACCTCGTTGTAGGCGTCCTCGTTGACGGTGAGCTTCCCGCCGCCGTCGCTGATGAACGGCGTCGCACCGTCGATCTGGTTGTACATCGTCCAGAAGAACCGCCACGGGGTCGCGGTCTCGGGGACGACGTTGGCGACGTTGAGCGCGGTGCCGCCGGTGACCTTCGACACGGCCGCCAGCGCGCTCTCGAACGCGTCCATGCCGTCGAGGCTCTTCAGCTCGCCGTTGCTGTCGAGCAGCCCGGCCTTCTGGCAGACGTCGACGTTGTAGAACAGCACGAACGGGTGCGTGTCGAGCGGGATCGCGATGTTGGCGCCGTCGGTCTTCTGCGCGGCCCAGGCCTTCTGGTTGAAGTCGCTCGCCTTCAGTCCCACGCCGGCGAGGTCCTCTGCCGTGATCGGGTCGAGCAGGTCGCCGTCCCAGAGCGGCTTCGCCCGGGTCAGGTGGGCGATCGCGACGTCCGGCGGCTTGTTCCCGACGGTCGCGAGTGTCAGCTTCGAGTAGTACGGGTTGCCCCAGGCGAACGTGGTCGCCTGCAGGGCGGACGAGCCGCCGTGCTGCTTGGCGTAGCCGTCCTCCATCGCCTGCATGCGGACACCGTCGCCACCACCGAAGAGGTTCCAGAAGACCAGGGTCTCGGGATTGAGGGCACTGCCGGCGAGACCGGCCGAGAGCGGGCTCGAGCACGCGGCGAGGGGGAGGACCGTTGCGGCCGCCGCTCCGGCGGCGAGCAGGCTCCTGCGGGTGAACGTTGACCCGCGGAGGGGTGGGACGGATCGGTTCGGCATGGCATCACTCCATCGGGACGGGCCGAAGCGGGACTCCATCCGGGTGGACGTCGTCCCGATCGCGGGGCGTCGGTGCCCCGTGAGCGCTCACGTTAGCGCCGCGCCGACCTGCGCGCCAGCCCTTCCGTCCCGTGTCGACACCCGATACCGTTTCCCGTAGGTGAGCGCTCACTTCCGTGACACCGCGGAACACCCGTGCTCGACGCACAGCCTGATCGAAGGAGATCCATGCCCCGCACACACCTCGTCCTCGACTCCGCGTTCACGGTGGGCCCCGTGCGACGCCGACTGTTCGGCGGCTTCGTCGAACACCTCGGCCGCCACGTCTACGACGGCATCCACGAACCCGCGCACGAGTCGGCCGACGAGCACGGCTTCCGCAAGGACGTCATCGAACTCGTCAAGGAGCTCGGCGTCACGACCATCCGCTACCCCGGCGGCAACTTCGTCTCCGGCTACAAGTGGGAGGACGGCGTCGGCCCGGTCGAGCAGCGTCCCCGCCGACTCGACCTGGCGTGGCACTCGACCGAGACGAACGAGGTCGGCCTGCACGAGTTCCAGCAGTGGCTCGACTCGGTGGGCTCGGAGCTCATGCTCGCCGTGAACCTCGGCACCCGCGGGGCCGCCGAGGCCATCGAGTTGCTCGAGTACGCGAACATCCGGGGTGGCACCGCCCGCTCCGAGGAGCGCAAGGCCAACGGCCGCGAGGAGCCCTTCGGCATCACCATGTGGTGCCTCGGCAACGAGATGGACGGCCCGTGGCAGCTCGGCCACAAGAACGCCGAGGACTACGGCAAGCTCGCCGCGATGACCGCCAAGGCGATGCGGCAGATCCAGCCCGACCTCGAGCTCGTCGCCTGCGGGTCCTCCGGAGCGTCGATGCCGACGTTCGGCGAGTGGGAGCGCACCGTCCTCGAGCACGCGTACGAGGACGTGGACTACATCTCGGCGCACGCCTACTACGAGGAGGACCAGGACCTCACCTCGTTCCTCGCCTCCGGCGCCAACATGGACCACTTCATCAAGACGGTGACGACCGCCGCGGACCACGTGCAGGCGCACAAGGGCTCCGACAAGCGGATCGACATCTCGTTCGACGAGTGGAACGTCTGGTCGATCACGAAGTGGGAGGCGATGGCCAAGACGTTCACGCTCGAGGACTGGCCGGTCGCCCCGCGCCTCCTGGAGGACGTCTACACCGTCGCGGACGCCGTCGTCCTCGGCGGGCTGCTCATCTCGCTCCTGCGGCACGCCGACCGAGTCGCGTCGGCGTCGATCGCGCAGCTCGTCAACGTGATCGGCCCGATCATGACCGAGCCCGGTGGCGAGGCCTGGCGGCAGACCACGTTCTTCCCGTTCTCGGTCACCTCGCGCCTGGCCCATGGGACCTCGCTCAACGTCGTCGCCTCGGGTGACACCGTCGACGGCGGGAAGCACGGCACCGTCCCGGTCGTCGATTCGGCCGCCACGGTCGAGGACGGCCGCGCTGCGGTGTTCCTCGTCAACCGCCACCAGACCGAGAGCACCACGGTCACCATCGACCTGTCCGGGCTCGACGTCGACGGTGACGTGCACGCGGAGGGCATCTGGGACGATGACCTGCACGCCGTGAACGACTTGTCGAACACCTCCCGGGTCGGACTGCGGACCAACGAGTCCGTCCGCCGCGAGGGTGACACGATCACGATCGAGCTGCCGCCGGTCTCCTGGACGGCGCTCTCGATCGGGTAGACGCCTCGGCGCGCGCTGCGTGCGGCGAGCGTCGAGTGAGCAGAGGACGCCGGGTCCCTTCGGGGGCCCGGCGTCTTGCGTGTCCGGCGGGGCCGGGGCCGGCGCGTCTTGCGCGTCCGGCGGGACCGGCGCGGCGGGTGCTTTTCGCGCTGGGCGACACATTTCGGGCTGGTCGCCGCGCGGCCTGTCGCTGGGCGCGAAACGCGGCTGGCCGGGAGGCGCGTGTCGGTCGCGGAGGCGCCGTCCACGGTCCACACGGCGGGCGCGCTTCGCGCTGGGCGACACGATTCGGGCTGGTTGCCGCGCGGCCTGTCGCTGGGCGCGAAACGGGGCTGGCCGGGAGGCGCGTGTCGGGCGTGCCCCGTTCCTCCCGTCCGGTGAGGCTCATCTGGGCGCACGCCGCTCAACCTGCGCGGGGCGCGGCCTGTCCGCGGTCCGCGTGGCGGGCGCGCTTCGCGCTGTGCGACACGTTTCGGGCTGGTTGCCGCGCGGCCTGTCGCTGGGCGCGAAACGGGGCTGGCCGGGAGGCGCGTGTCGGGCGTGCCCCGTTCCTCCCGTCCGGTGAGGCTCATCTGGGCGCACGCCGCTCAACCTGCGCGGGGCGCGGCCTGTCCGCGGTCCGCGTGGCGGGCGCGCTTCGCGCTGTGCGACACGTTTCGGGCTGGCCGCCGCGCGGCCTGTCGCTGGGCGCGAAACGGGGCTGGCCGGGAGGCACCTGCCGGGCCCGCCCCGTTCCTCCCGTCCGGCGAGGCTCGGCTGGGCGCACGCCGCTCGGCCTGCGCGGGGCGCGGCGCGGCCTGGCCGCGGTCCGCGCGGCGGGCGCGCTTCGCGCTGAGCGACACATTTCGGGCTGGTTGCCGCGTGGCCTGTCGCTGAGCACGAAACGGGGCTGGCCGGGAGGCGCGCCGCCGCCCCGCCCCGCCGCGCGCGCCCCGCGCCGCGCCGCTACCGCAGCGGCGCCGCCGTGCTCGCCCGCTCGACCAACCGCACCGGCACCAGGTCGGTCGCCGCCGTGGCGGCACCGCCCTCGATCTGGCGCAGGAGGGTGGCGACCGCGCGGCGCCCGACCTCGTCGAAGGACTGGTGCACGGTGGTGAGCGGCGGCCAGAACGAGTCCGACTCGGGGGAGTCGTCGAAGCCGACGACGCTGAGCGTGGACGGGACGGCGCGGCCGACCTCGTGGCAGGCGCGCAGGACCCCGAGCGCGGTCTGGTCGTTCGCCGCGAACACCGCGGTGATCTCGGGGCGACGGGCGATCTCGAGGCCGGCCCGGTAGCCGGACGACGTGCTCCAGTCGCCCTCGAGCACGGGTGGGACCGTCCGTCCGGCTGCGGTGAGCGTGGCACTCCACGCGGCCTGTCGCCTCGCCGCCGAGTACGACGACGCGGGGCCGGCCACGTGCCAGACCGTGTCGTGCCCCAGGTCGAGCAGGTGCTGGGTCGCCAGTCGGGCACCGTCGGCCTGGTCGGTGTCGATCGCCGGGTGGTCGGTCGTGCCGGTGGAGTCCACGACGACCATCGGGACACCGTCGGGCAGTTCGACCTCGGCGGTGTCGATCACGTGGGACTCGATGATGATGACCACGCCGTCGACGGCCTGTTCGTGCAGGCGGGAGAACGCGGAGCGGACGCCCTCCTCGGTCCGCGATGCCATCGGCAGCAGCGTGATGGTGAAGTCGGCGACCCCGGCGGCGTCGGCGATGGCCTCGAGCGTGCGCATGTTGCCGTAGGACGCCAGGGTGAACATGATCACGCCGATGGTCCGGAACCGTCCGGAGCGCAGGGCCCGCGCGGCACGGTTGGGGCGGTAGCCGAGCTCGGCCATCGCCTGCTGGACGCGGGTGCGGGTCTCGGGGCTGACGTTGTCGAAGCCGCGGGCGACCCGGGAGACGGTCTGCATCGAGACACCGGCAGCCTCGGCCACGGCGGCGAGCGACGGGGCGCGGCGGGCGGAAGCCGCAGCGTCCGTGGTCGTCGAGATGGTCACGCGCTGCCTTCCTCGGAACGGTTCGGGTCGGCGCCTGCGCACGGCCACTCCTGCGAACGCTAGTGCATGTTGACGTTGCCATGCTATGGTCGCCAGCGTTCGATGTTGACGTCAACATCAGGGCCGGTCGCAGCACGACCACCGGCGCTGGGAGACCCGTCGACGTCAGTCAGGACACGACGAAGGAGTCACATGAGCACGCTCACCGCGCGGAGCCCCGAGGCCGCGCCGCGACGCCCGGGCACCACGCCCGCACCGCGTCGCCATGGGAAGCCCCGGGGGCGGATGACCGGCTGGCTCTTCGTCGGCCCGTTCGTCGCCGTCCTCGTCCTGATGCTCATCGTCCCGATCGGCTACGCCCTCTGGCTCAGCCTGTTCCGCGACCAGCTCATCGGCGGCAACCAGTTCGTCTGGTTCGCCAACTACGTCCAGCTCTTCCAGGACGCCAAGTTCTGGTCCGGCTTCGGACGGGTCGCGATCTTCCTCGTCGTGCAGGTGCCGATCATGCTGGGCCTCGCCCTCGTCGCCGCCCTGGCCCTCGACAGCGCCCGCCTCTGGGGCACCGGGTTCTTCCGCATCGCGGTGTTCCTGCCCTACGCCGTCCCCGGGGTCGTCGCAGCCCTGATCTGGGGCTTCATCTACGGCAACCAGTTCGGCCTGACCGGAGCGGCGAACGACGCCCTCGGCATCGACCTGCTGCAGCCGTTCAGTTCGTCGTGGGTCCTCACGAGCATCGGCAACGTGGTCACGTGGGAGTTCCTCGGCTACAACATGCTGATCTTCTACGCCGCCCTCCGCACCGTCCCCGCCGACCTGTACGAGGCCGCCGAGCTCGACGGCGCCGGCCCGATGCGCACCGTCTTCTCGATCAAGCTCCCGGCTCTCCGCGGCCCGATGGTCATCGCCACGATCTTCTCGATCATCGGCAGCTTCCAGCTCTTCAACGAGCCGAACCTGCTGAAGACCCTCGCCCCGAACGTCATCGGCAGCGCCTTCACGCCGAACATGTACGCCTACTCGCTGTCCTTCAGCGGCCAGCAGTTCAACTACTCCGCCACCGTCGCGATCGTCATGGGCGTGATCACCGCAGTCATCGCCTACGTCGTGCAGGTCCGCGGCACCCGACAGGAGAACCGATGAGCACCCTGCAGCACCCCGCCACCGGTCCCGCCGGGCCGGCCACGGTGACCGAGGCGACCACGACGCAGGGTGACCCGCGCGAACGCCGCACCCGAGCCTCCCGGAAGGCTGCGCAGCCCGTCGACGGACGCAGGGTGAAGCGCTCCGGTCTGCTGACCGCGGTCATGGTCGTGTTCGTCGTCTACTCGTTCGCGCCGCTGTTCTACCTGCTGGTGAACAGCACGAAGACGCAGGCGTCACTGCTCTCCACCTTCGGCCTGTGGTTCGGCGGGGACTTCAACCTGTGGCAGAACATCGTCGACACGCTCACCTACAACGACGGCATCTTCGTCCAGTGGCTCGGCAACACACTGCTCTACGTGGTGGTCGGTGCCGGGGGAGCGACCCTGCTCGCGACGGTCGCCGGCTACGGCATGGCCAAGTTCCAGTTCCCCGGCCGTCGCGCGGTGTTCGCCATCGTCCTCGGCGCGATCGCCGTCCCGGGCACCGCCCTGGCCGTCCCGACCTTCCTGCTCTTCTCGCAGGTGGGCCTGACGAACACCCCGTGGGCGATCATCCTGCCCTCGTTGATCAGCCCGTTCGGCATGTACCTGATCTGGACCTACGCGGTCGAGGCGATCCCCACCGAACTCATCGAGGCCGCCCGCATGGACGGTGCCGGCGAGTTCCGGATCTTCTTCACCATCGCATTGAAGCTCCTGGCACCCGGTGTCGTCACGGTCCTGCTGTTCGCGGTCGTCGCTACCTGGAACAACTACTTCCTGCCGCTCATCATGCTGAGCGACCCGAAGTGGTACCCGCTGACCGTCGGTTTGAACCAGTGGAACGCGCAGGCAACCGGCTCCGGTGCGCAGCCGATCTACAACCTCGTCGTCACCGGCTCGCTCCTCACGATCATCCCGATCGTGGTGGCGTTCCTCTTCCTCCAGCGCTTCTGGCAGTCCGGCCTCGCGGCCGGGTCCGTCAAGGCCTGATCCCGCCCTCCGGCCCCGGTCAGCAGCACCGGACCCCGGCCGGGAGGCACGGCGCGGCCCCGCGGGGACCGCACCGGCACCGAGCAGTCCCTCCTCCACGAAGAAGCACCTTCTTCACGATGAAGTGAAAGGCACCACCATGCAGAAGCGTCTCCGGCGCGGGCTCAGCGCCCTCGCCATCGGCGTCACCGCCGCGATGGCCCTCGCCGCCTGCGCGTCCGGCGGCTCCGGCTCCGGCGGCTCGGCCTCGGACATCGACAAGGCCCTCGATCAGGGCGGCACCCTGACCTACTGGTCGTGGACCCCCTCCGCGAAGGACCAGGTCGCCGCGTTCGAGAAGGCCTACCCGAAGGTGAAGGTCAAGCTCGTCAACGCCGGTACCGGCGCCGACCAGTACACGAAGCTGCAGAACACTGTGAAGGCCGGCTCGGGCGCCCCCGACGTCGCCCAGGTCGAGTACTACGCGCTCCCGCAGTTCGCCCTCTCCGAGTCGCTGCTCAACCTGTCCGACTACGGCTTCGGCGACCTGAAGAGCAAGTTCGCGGCGAGCACCTGGAACTCGGTCTCGATGGACGGCAAGGTCTACGGGCTGCCCCAGGACTCGGGCCCCATGGCCATGTTCTACAACAAGAAGGTCTTCGACGAGTACGGCATCGAGGTGCCGAAGACGTGGGACGAGTACGTCGCAGCCGCCAAGAAGCTGCACCAGGCCGACCCCGAGAAGTACCTGGCGGCCGACTCCGGCGACGCGGGCTTCACCACGAGCATGATCGCCCAGGCCGGCGGCACCCCGTTCACCACCGACGGTGACGAGGTGACGATCAACCTGCAGGACGAGGGCACCAAGAAGTGGACCAAGACCTGGGACGAGCTCGTCGAGCAGAAGCTCCTGTCCAAGACCGTCGGCTGGACGGATGACTGGTACAAGCAGCTCGGCAACGGCCAGATCGCCACGCTGATCACCGGCGCCTGGATGCCCGGCAACCTCGAGGCCAGCGTCGCGGACGCCAAGGGTGACTGGCGCGTCGCCCCGATGCCGACCTACGACGGCGGCACCGCGGCCACCGCGAACAACGGCGGCAGCGCCGAGGTCGTCATGAAGCAGTCGAAGAACCCGGCCCTCGCCGCCGGCTTCCTCAAGTGGCTGAACTCGTCGAAGGCCTCGACCAAGGTCTTCATGGAGTCCGGCGGCTTCCCGTCCACCACCGCCGACCTCGAGTCGTCCGCGTTCCTCGACGAGAAGCCGGACTACTTCGGTGGCCAGCAGATCAACAAGGTGCTCGTCGACGCGTCCAAGGCGTCGGACAACGACTTCACCTACCTGCCGTACCAGGTGTACGCGAACAGCGTCTACGCCGACACCGTCGGGCAGTCGTACGAGAAGGGCACGTCGCTCGAGTCGGGTCTGTCCGCCTGGCAGGACGCCCTCGTGAAGTACGGCAAGGACCAGGGCTTCACGGTCTCGACCAAGTAGCCCCACCACATCGACGCGGCCGTGCGGGTTCTCCGCACGGCCGCGTTCCCACGAGACGCGTCGCCACCAGACGTGTTCCCACCAGAAAGACGTGACATGCGCTTCGCCATCGGCGACACCGAATTCCTGCTCGACGGGCAGCCGCACCGGGTGCTCTCCGGTGCGATCCACTACTTCCGCGTCCACCCCGACCTGTGGGCCGACCGGATCCGCAAGGCCAAGCTCATGGGTCTGAACACCGTCGAGACCTACGTCGCGTGGAACGCGCACGAGGCCACCCCAGGCACCTTCGACTTCACCGGAGGGCTCGACCTCGGCCGGTTCCTGGACCTCGTCGCCGCCGAGGGCATGCACGCCATCGTCCGGCCCGGCCCCTACATCTGCGCCGAGTGGACGAACGGCGGCCTGCCGTTCTGGCTGTTCACCGACCGCACGGTCGGGATCCGCCGCGACGAACCGCAGTTCCTCGCCGCGGTCGGCCGCTACCTCGACGCCCTCGCCCCGATCCTGGTTCCGCGGCAGATCGACGCCGGCGGCCCGATCGTGCTCGTGCAGGTGGAGAACGAGTACGGCGCGTACGGGTCCGACCCCGTCTACCTCGAGAAGCTCGAGCGCATGCACCGCGACATCGGGCTCACCGTGCCGTTCACGAGCGTCGACCAGCCGATGGGCTCGATGCTCGAGGACGGGTCGCTGCCGTCGCTGCACAAGACCGGCTCGTTCGGCTCCCGCTCCACGGAACGTCTCGCACGCCTCCGCCAGGCGCAGCCGACCGGTCCGCTGATGTGCTCCGAGTTCTGGGACGGCTGGTTCGACAGCTGGGGCGAGCACCATCACACCACCTCGGCCGCAGCCTCGGCGTCGGACCTGGACGACCTGCTCGCCGCTGGCGGCTCGGTGAACGTCTACATGTTCCACGGCGGCACGAACTTCGGGTTCACCAACGGCGCGAACGACAAGGGCGTGTACCGGCCGATCGCGACGTCGTACGACTACGACGCCCCGCTCGACGAGGCCGGTCGCCCCACCGAGAAGTTCCACGCCTTCCGGCAGGTCATCGCCCGTCACGCTCCGGTCCCCGACCTGCCCGCGTCGATGCAGCCCGGCGGGTCCGGTCGGCTCACGACGGACGCCGTCGCCGGCCTGGAGGCACGCCCCACCCCCGCCTGGGACGTCGCCGTCCGCCTGGACCGCGTCCTCCCGCTCGCTGGCCTCCTGCCGACGATCACGTCCTGGACCACGCACGAGACGCCGCCGACGTTCGACGAGTTGGGCGCCGCCTCCGGGTTCGTCCTGTACCGGACGGAGGTCGACCTGCCCGAGGGTGGCGTGCTGACCGTCGCCGAAGAGGTCCGCGACCGTGCCCTCGTCCGCGTCGACGGTCGGACCGTCGGCGTCCTGGAGCGGGAGCACCACGACCGTGCCATCGCCCTGCCACCGGTGACGGGCCTCCTGGAACTGCTCGTCGAGGACCAGGGACGCGTCGACTACGGGCCGCGCATCGGCGAGTCGAAGGGACTGATCGGAGCGGTCCGGATCGACGACGACGTCCTGTCCCGCTGGACCGTCTCGCCCCTGGCACTCGACCCGGTGCCGGAGGACGCGCTCGACGCCCTGCGGACCGCGGCGACGTCGGCGGGGGAGACCCTGGCCGGTCCGGCGTTCGCCATGGGGTCGTTCGACCTGGCCGAGAGCGGCGCGGACCTCGACCGCTACCTCGCGCTCGACGGGTTCCGGAAGGGCGTCGCCTGGGTCAACGGGTTCTGTCTCGGCCGGTACTGGTCACGAGGCCCACAGGCGACGCTCGCCGTCCCCGGACCCGTGCTCCGGCCCGGACGGAACGAGGTCGTCGTCTTCGAGGTGCACGCATCGGCGTCCCGGACCGTCTGCATGTGCGTCGAGCCGGCGCTCGGGCACACCGAGGCCTGACCCGCCTGCACCGCGAACGGCCCCGGGGGCACCCGGGGCCGTTCGTCACGTCGTGGTCAGCCGATGTCGGTCAGCAGGTCGGTTCCGGCACGAGCACCGCGATCCGGCCGACGCGCACGACCGGGACACCGCCGCGGTCGCCCAGTCGTTCGCCGGCGAAGCGGACGAGCACCCCGGGTTCGGTCCGCTCGGCCTCGACGAGTGCGGCGGCCTGGGCGGGTGTGACCAGGAGCTCCCACGGGCGGCGGACCCCGGCGCTGTCCTCGGAGCAGAGTTCCAGCAGGACGCCGACCCTGGCGCCGGCCGGGCCGCCGGCCGTGCTCGTGCCGGTGCGCAGCCCCACCAGTGCGCCCGTGTGCGTGACGATGTCGTTCATGGTCCCCCTCGTTCCTCGGCGTCCTCGCCGCGACGAGCCTACGGCGCGAGGATCCCTCGCGCCTCATCCGGAAGGTGGGGAACCGTCCGAGCCACGTCCATCGGACGGGTGACCGGCGGTCGCACCTTCCGCCGGCCGTCGTGCGGCTTCGGCTGACGGGTGTCGTCGGTCACGGCGACTCGTCGAGCCTGTCGAGGTCGGCGAGGGCCTGCTCGGCCTGCGCGATCCGCTCGGGCACTGGTCGGGTCCACCACTCGGGCCCGCGCTCGCCGAGTCCGTGCTTGGCGAGGCCGTTCCGGTCTCGGGCCCGGGCGACGGCGTCCTCGTCCCCGGCCCGCTTCGCCAGTTTCACCCCGTTCCGGCCGCGGCCGAGGTGGGACCGGAGCCGAGCGGCGAGGTCCTCGGGGAGCGCCGGGTCGGTCCGCCGCCACCGCCGACCGCCCACGACGAAGAAGTGGTCGTCCTCCACACCGGCGGTCATGCTCCGAGTCTGCCCGAGCGACGTCCGAGTTGTCGGTGGTGACGGGTAGAACGGAGGGCGATGACCGACTCCCGCGTGCGCCCCCTGCTCGACGTCACGCGTATCTACGCCGAGGCCGCGGCGCTCGAACTGCCGCGCGGACAGGAGATCATCGGGCGCTGGCCGGACGCCGAGATCGTCCCGGTCGCGTCGCACTGGCAGATCCCCGAGGTGCACGGCGACGAGCGCAACGTCACCCGGTGGGTCCGGATCAAGACCGAGGCGCTCGTGCTCGGCGTCAAGAAGTCGATCGTGACGCGCCCGAACGGTCGCTCGGCGGACTTCATCGCTCCCTCGACCGCGAACGGCTGTGCGATGGCGTGCGCGTACTGCTACGTCCCCAGACGCAAGGGCTACAGCAACCCGATCACGGTCTTCGCGAACATCGAGCAGATCACGAAGCACCTCGCCCGGAACATCCACAAGCAGGGTCCGAAGACCGAACCGAACCAGTGCGACCCGGACGCATGGGTCTACGACATCGGCGAGAACAGCGACTGCTCGGTCGACGCGATGCTCAGCGACAACGTGCGCGACCTGTGCGACCTGTTCCGGATGACGCCGACGGCGAAGGCGTCGTTCGCGACGAAGTACGTCAACCGCGACCTGCTCGACTGGGACCCGATGGGGCGCACCCGTATCCGCTTCTCGCTCATGCCACACGAGACGGCGAAGGTGACCGACATCCGGACATCACCGATCGCTGAACGACTCGCCGCCGTGAACGACTTCGTCGAGGCCGGGTACGAGGTCCATCTGAACTTCTCGCCCGTGATCCTCACGCCGACGTGGGAGGCCGACTGGGCGGCCCTGCTGCGGGAGGTCGACGACGTGCTGTCCCCGGCCGCGAAGGCGCAGCTCGCTGCCGAGGTCATCTTCCTCACCCACAACGAGCAGCTGCACGAGGTGAACCTGGGCTGGCACCCGAAGGCCGAGGACCTGCTGTGGCGGCCCGAGTTGCAGGAGCAGAAGCTCTCCCAGAACGGTGCCGTCAACATCCGGTACCGCGCAGCGATGAAAGCGCAGCACATCGAGCGCTTCCGACAACTCGTGGCCGACAACCTGCCGTCCTGCCGGATCCGGTATGCCTTCTGACGTGTACACGGTCTGTGTACACGTGTACCGATCTGCGGTACACTCGTCGAATGCAACTCGCCGCTCCCCTCGCCACGCTCGTCGGCCCCACGCAGGCCGACGCACTCCGCGTCCTCGCTCGGACTGACGCGGCCATGACCGGACGCCAGGTCGCCAGGGTCGCTGGGGCGGCACAGCACACCGGCATCAAGCGTGCACTCGACAAACTCGAGCACTCCGGACTCGTGCGTGTGGAGCGCGGTCTGCAGCACTCCGCCTACCAGGTCAACCGCGAGCACCTGCTGTGGCCAGCAGTCGAGCTCGTGCTCGGCGCGCGAACGGAGCTGGAGCGCCGCATCCACGACTTCATCGCGGGGAGCGAAGTCGACGTGTTGTCCGTGTCGATCTTCGGATCGCTCGCCCGGGGAACGGCCACTGACGAATCGGACGTCGACCTGCTCGTGGTGTTCGCTGCGGAGACGAACGTCGATGTGGTCGTCCGTCTCGGCGATCTCGTGCAGCGCTGGACCGGCAACGACTGCCAGGTCTTCGACGTCACTCGTGCTGACCTCGAACGGTACGCCACCGAAGGGGATCCACTCGTGGGCTCGTGGCGCGCCGACGCGCACACCGTGTACGGGTCCGACATCCGATCGCTCGTCTGATGCCCCTCCGGACGCGCGTGATGGATGCGACAGCAGTCCGGATGCGACGAGACGAGGCTGAGGCGTACTACGAGGTAGCGGTTCTCTGTGCCGGCTCGACTTCGCATGCCGACTGGAAGGCCGCCGGTTCGAACGCCGTCCTCGGCGGGATCGCGGCGGCCGACGCGATCTGCGGGGCCGTCCTCGGGCAGCACCACGTCGGCGAGGACCACGCGCAGGCCCGACGCCTGCTCGACACGGCTTGCTCACCTGACCGACAGCCAGGCAACCAACTCACACGTCTGACCGACGAGAAGACGAACTTCCAGTACTCGTCTGCTCGCGTGACCCGCGAGCAGACGAGTCGTCTCGTGCTCGCGCTCGAACGCCTCATCGCAGCGATGCGGCAGAAGACCGACCCGAGCCGCTGACCGATCCACGATGGCGTCGGTCGGGCTCACGGCAGGGTCGATCGTGCTGTACCCCGACGATCCCGAGCGGCGGTCCAGACAGGTCGCTCAGCGCGGGCGTCGGATCCGGATCGGCCCCTTGGCGGTGGACGGGTCGATGACGTTCCCGCCCTGGGTGATCTCGACCTCGCCACGGGCGACCATGCGTCGGGCAGCACGTCGGGCGGGTTCCATCAGGTCACGCCAGTCCTCGCCGCCGATCGCCCGGGCAGCGTCGGAGGGGCAGATGCTCGACGTGGTGGCCCGGGCGTCGAGCAGCTCGTCGATGGTGCGCTCGAGCGTCCGGTCGGTGTCGTCGAGCTTGTGCCGACGGCAGGCGTCGGAGCACCACTTCGTGTCCGTGTCCGCCGACGCGGGCATGCGCCGCCCGCAGGATGCGCAGGTGCGTTCAGCGTGTGCGGCGTCGAGTCGGCGTGCGTCGTCCTCGGTGCGGATGGCTCGTCCCATGGGCTCATGATCGTCCGCGCCACCGACGCGCATCCAGGCTGGCGGTACCCCGATCGGCGGTTCCGACCAGGGCCGGCTGGCAGCATGCAGGGATGGACCACGACGCCGACCGCACCCCGGAGCCGACGACCAGGACAGGCGAGCCCGCCTGGGTCGAGCACGTGATGTGGTGGCACGTCTACCCGCTCGGCTTCGTCGGTGCGGAGATCCGACCGAGCAGCAGCCCCGACAGCGCTGTGGAGCACCGCCCGGTCGAGCACCGCCTGGGGCGCCTGGAAGCCTGGCTCGACCACGTCGTCGACCTCGGGCTCAACGGGCTGCTGCTCGGGCCGGTGTTCGCGAGTTCGACGCACGGCTACGACACCGTCGACCACTTCCGGATGGACCCGCGCCTGGGCGACGACGCCGACTTCGACCGTCTGGTGGCTGCAGCTCGAGGACGCGGCATCCGGGTCCTGCTCGACGGCGTCTTCAACCACGTCGGGCGCCAGCACCCGGCCTTCCGGGCACTCGCCGAGCAGGGCCCGGACGCCGAGACCGCTCCGCTGTTCGCCGTCGACTGGGACGGCTGGCAGCCCGGGCAGCCGGTGCCGGTCGGTTCGTTCGAGGGGCACGACATCCTGGTGGCGCTCGACCACTCCTCGTCGGCGGCCGAGGACCTGGTCGTCCAGGTCATGACGCACTGGCTCGAGCGTGGCATCGACGGGTGGCGGCTCGATGCCGCCTACGCGGTCCCGCCGGCGTTCTGGGCGCGCGTGCTGCCGCGCGTGCGGGAGCGCTTCCCCGAGGCGTGGTTCTCCGGCGAGGTCATCCACGGCGACACCGCCGCGATCGTCCGCGCGTCGACGATGGACTCCACCACCCAGTACGAGCTCTGGCAGGGCATCTGGCACGGCATCGCGGACCGCAACTGCTACGAGCTGGCGCACGCGATCGAACGGCACGACGAACTGCTGGCCACGTTCGCCCCGAGCACGTTCGTCGGCAACCACGACGTGACGCGGATCGCCTCGGCCGTGGGGGAGGAGTTCGTCGGACACGCGATCGCGGTCCTCTTCACGGTGGCCGGCACCCCCTCGGTCTACGCGGGCGACGAGTTCGCCTGGGCCGGGGTCAAGGAGGAACGCGAGGGCGGTGACGACGCCGTGCGGCCCGCCTTCCCCGCCGGTCCGACGGAGGTCACCGGCACGGCGGCCGAGGTGCTGCACGCCCACCAGGCGCTCGTCGCACTCCGCCGTCGGCGCCCGTGGCTGCACCGCGCTCACACCGACGTGGTCCACCTGGACAACACGGCGCTCGTCCTCCGCACGGCGACCGACCGGGAGGCCGTGGTCACCGCCCTGAACCTCTCGCCCGAACCGGTGGTCCTGCCCGCAGCCGACGCGACCCGGGTCGAGGCGGGCGCGGGGGAACTGCGCGACGGGACCCTGCGCCTCCCGGCCGCCGGCTGGGCCGTCCTGTCCCGCTGACGCAGCCCGCGACCGCAGCCCGCAGCGCCCCAGCCGCAGCCCGCGACCGCAAAAGCGACAGATCTCCGTCGAGTTCCGACGGAGATCTGTCGCTTTCGGGGACCGGTCGTACGACCGACCCCGTCCTACTTGCGGCTGCTGGCCGCGCGGCGCTTGTTGAAGACGTCGAACGCGACGGCGGCCAGGAGCACCAGGCCCTTGATGAGCTGCTGGAACTCGGACCCGACACCGAGGATCGACATGCCGTTGTTGAGCAGACCGATGATGAGACCACCGACGATCGCACCCGGCACCGTGCCGATGCCGCCGGTGACCGCAGCGCCACCGATGAACACGGCCGCGATGGCGTCGAGCTCGAAGCCGTTGCCCGCGCTCGGCGAGGCCAGGTTGAGCTGCCCCGTGAACACCACGCCGGCCAGGGCCGAGATGACACCCATGTTGACGAAGAGCAGGAACGTGACGCGCTTCGTCTTGACGCCGGACAGCTGCGCGGCGAGCGGGTTGCCGCCGATCGCGTAGATGTGTCGACCGAACACCGCGCTGCGCATGACCATCGAGTACACGATGACCAGGACGCCGAGGATCACGAGGACGATCGGGGTGCCGTTGTAGCTGGCGAGCAGCAGCGCGATGAAGATGACCAGCGCGACGGTGAACACCATCTTGGTGATGAACCAGGCGAAGGGCTCGTCCTCGAGTTGGTACTTGCGACGGGTCGCACGACCACGGAAGCCGGTGATGACGAGGATCGCCGCGGCGGCGAGCCCCAGGACCATCGTCAGCGGCTCGTAGCCCGAGGTGCCGAAGGAGGGCAGGAAGCCGGAGCCGAGCGAGCGGAAGCCGTCCGGGAAGGGCGAGATCTGCTGGTTCTGCAGGGCGATCTGGGCGGCACCGCGGAAGGCGAGCATGCCCGCCAGGGTCACGATGAACGCCGGGATCCCGAAGTAGGCGATCCAGAAGCCCTGCCACGTTCCTCTCGCGTCGACGTCGACGCGTTCAGGTGCGGGGCTGCTGTGTCCCGCTGGGATGTGATGCTCCAAGTGAGCGCTCACATCATGTGGGCTCGGTGGGGTGGTGTCAACTCGTCGAGACCAGATCGGGATGTCGCGTCCCCGAACTGGTGTCGCGGTACGGTGACCGGATGACGACGACCGCGACGCCGAACGGCAGGGGACGCAAGGCCCCGACGATCTTCGACGTCGCCGAGCGGGCGGGCGTCTCCCACCAGACCGTCTCCCGGGTGATCAACGGGGACCCGACGGTCCGGGAGCAGTTCCGGACGAAGGTCACCGACGCCGTCGCCGCCCTCGGGTACCGGCCCCGGGCTGCTGCGCGGGCACTCGCCGGCGGACGGAGCCGCGCCCTCGGCCTGGTCAGCGCGGGCGATGCGCTCTACGGACCGTCGAGCACCGCCATCGGCTTCGAGCGTGCTGCCCGGACCGCGGGCTACCACGTGCTGCTCTCGACGCTGCCCGACGACCCGAAGCCCCTCGACCTGTCCGAGGCGCTGTCCACGCTGCTGGCGCAGGACGTCGCCGCCGTGGTCCTCGTCGCCGCCGACAACCGGGTGCTCGACGCCCTCGCGTCGCTGACGCTTCCGGTCACGGTGCCCGTCGTCGTCGCGAACGCGGTGCAACGGGACGCCTTGCCGACCGATCTGGTCGTGCCCGGGAGCGGCGGGGCGACGATCTCCGCGGTCGCCATCGACCAGGCGGCCGGTGCGACCCTGGCGCTGCAGCACCTGTTCGACCTCGGCCACCGTCGGATCGTGCACATCGCCGGGCCGACGGTCTCGCAGGAGGCCGAGGTCCGCCGCGCGACCTACGAGCGGATCATGCGCACCAGGGGCCTGACGCCGGTCGTGTACGAGGGGGACTGGACGCCGGCCAGCGGGTTCGCGGCCGGCCGGGCGATGGACGGCGCGACGGTCGACGCCGTGTTCGCGGGCAACGACCAGATGGCGCTCGGGGTCCTGCACGCCTTCGCGGAAGAAGGGCTCCGCGTGCCGGACGACATCGCCGTCATCGGCTTCGACGACGTGCCGGAGGCCGCGCACTTCACGCCGCCGCTCACCACCGTGCGGCAGGACTTCCAGGCGATGGGGGAGCGGGTGCTGGCCTCGGCGCGGGCGCTGCTCGAGGGCGGGCTGCACGACGACGCGCTCCTGCAGCCCGAGCTGGTGGTGCGGCGCTCGGCGTGATCGGCGTCAGTCGATGACGACGACATCCGATCGTCCACCTGGCACGCCGTCGTCTGCTCGGAGATGGTCCGCCACCCTGAGGGCGAAGGCCGGGCAACCCGCCCGGACGAGCGCCGTGACCAGACCGGCGTGCGGTCCGGGTCGGCTCGCCCAGTACCCGTTCATCCGGCGAACGGTCGCGCGGACGCCCCACGGCAACGTGTCGTCCACGAGGACGAAGAAGTGGTCGCAGCACATGACCTCGTACGGGAGGACGTCGAGGGCATGGAATCCGCGGTCCTCCGTCAGCAACACCTCTGCTCGGGCGGAGAGCGCCGCGGCGTGCACATGGCGGTCCTTCGGGTCCGTTCCGCTCCACGGCACGTCTCCCGGGAAGTCGGCGACGAGTTCGTCGATGCTCCCGAGAATTGCTGCCCGGAGGCGAGTGGTGGCGCCGCCGTCCCGCTGCGGATGGAGGGCTCGGAGCGTGGCGATCGTCTCGGCGAGGACGTCCTCTGTGGTGTGGAGTTGGAACATCCACGGGATCTCGGCGCGGAGCAGGCACACCCAGTCGCGGAGCGTCCTGCTGACCAGCACGTTGGCGTCGACGAACACGCGTTTGGGCATCTTCCCACGATACCCCCATGTCACATGTCAGTCGAAGGGTTCGCCTGCCGCGAGCAGTTCGTCCGCCGCGGCCGCTCGGTCCGCCTGGCGCCGGTCCCGGAGTGCCAGGACGTCGTCACGACGAAGCCGTGTGTGGGTGCCGACGCGATGCGCGGCGAGGTCCCCTCGGGTGACCATCTTCATCACCGTCGGCCGCGAGACGCCCAGGAGTTGCGCCGCGCCGGTCGTGGTGAGTTCCGATGCGATCAGGCGGATGCTGATCTCGGATCCATCGGCTGCGGCCTGCATGAACGCGACCAGGGCTCCGGTGAGGGACGCCGGCACCCGTGCGCTCGTCCCGTCGTCAAGCTGTAGGAGGACCGCTTCGACCACGCGGTCTGCGATGTCCTCCATGACCTGGACCGCATCGCGTCGGACGGTGGGGTCGGCAGCGAGGCCCTGCGTCATCGCGAGCGTCGTCGACGGTGTCATGATGCCTCCCGAGTGCTGGAACTCCCCTTGACGCTACGGGGTTGCACTTACAAGTGCAACCCCGTGGCGCGGGTGATGACCGGTGATCCGGCAAGTCGCCAGCGCGTGGCCACGCTGTCCGGCGTCGGACAGCGCCGCCCGGCGTAGCCTCTCGACATGACGACGACGTCTCCCTCGACCGGCCCGGTATCGCCCACGACCTCCCGACTCCGCCCGCTGCCGCACGGTGCGCTGCGGCTCACCGGCGGCTACTGGGGCGAGTGGCAGGAGCGGAACGGCAGCGTCGTCCTGCGGCACTGCGAGGACTGGATCGAGCGGATCGGCTGGGCCGGCAACTTCGACGGTGCCGCGACCGGCGAGGAGTTCACGCACGCCGGTATCGAGTTCGTCGACTCCGAGGTCTACAAGTTGCTCGAGGCGATGGCGTGGGAGCTCGGGCGCACCGGGGACCCGGAGCTCGCGGAGCGGTACGAGCGGCTCGTCGACCGGGTCGCCGCCGCACAGGACGACGACGGCTACCTGCACACCGCGTTCGGTCGCCCCTGGCAGCGTCCGCGCTGGTCCGACCTCGAATGGGGCCACGAGCTCTACTGCATGGGGCACCTCATCCAGGCCGCCGTCGCGCGACTGCGCACCGCCGGCAGCGGCGGACTGGTCGACGTGGCCGTCCGCGTCGCCGACCACCTGGTCGGGGTGTTCGGGGACGGCGGACGGGAGGCGGTGTGCGGCCACCCGGAGATCGAACCGGCGCTCGTCGAGCTGGGTCGGGCGACCGGCGACCACCGGTACGTCCGGCTGGCGCAGTTGTTCATCGACCGCCGGGGGAACGGGCTGCTCGGCCCGATCGCGTTCGGACCGGAGTACTTCCAGGACGACCTGCCGGTGCGCCAGGCGGGCGTCTGGCGCGGGCACGCCGTCCGGGCGATGTACCTGGCGGCCGGCGCGGTCGACGTCGCGGTGGAGACTGGCGACGCCGAACTCGTCGCGGCCGTCGAACGGCAGTGGGCGAACACCGTGGCGACCCGCACCTACCTGACCGGGGCGATGGGGTCGCACCACCAGGACGAGTCGTTCGGCGCCGACTTCGAGCTGCCGCCGGACCGCGAGTACGGCGAGACCTGCGCGGCGATCGCATCGAACATGGTGTCCTGGCGCCTGCTGCTCGAGACGGGGGAGTCCAAGTACGCGGACCTGATCGAGCGGACCCTGTACAACGCGATGATGGTCGCACCGCGCGAGGACGGGCGGGCGTTCTTCTACGCCAACACCATGCACCAGCGGGTCGAGGGTGCTGCCCCACCCGAGGACGACCTCAGCGCGCGGGCGCTGTCGAGCCTGCGGGCGCCCTGGTTCGAGGTCTCGTGCTGCCCGACGAACCTGGCCCGGACGCTGGCCAGCGTCGAGTCGGTCTTCGCCACCATGACGGACGACGGCCTGCAGCTGCACCAGTACGGCGACTACGACGTCGACGCCACCCTGCCAGGCGGCGCCACGGCCGCGTTCCGGGTGTGCTCGGGATGGCCGACCGCGGGCACGGTCTCGGTCGAGGCGACCGCGGCGAGTGGGACCCCGGTGGCGCTGCGCCTCCGGGTGCCGTCCTGGGCGTCGGAGGCCGTCCTCGAGACCCCCGACGGCACCCGGTCGGTCGACGGCGCCCGGTCGGTCGACGGCACCCGGTCCGTCCACGGGGAGGACACCGTCACCGTCGTGCGGACCTTCGCCGTCGGGGACCGCGTGACCCTCACGGTGCCGGTCGCCGCTCGGCTCACGGTGCCGGACCCGCGGATCGACGCGGTCCGCGGCACGGTCGCGGTCGAGCGCGGCCCGCTCGTGTACGCCCTGGAGTCCACGGACCTCGGCCGGGACGTCGGCGACGTCGTGGTGCAGCCCGGGTCGGACCCGCTCGACGACGGACCGGACGCGGTGCGCATGCGGGTGCGCCAGCGCACGGTGCACCGTGTCGGGCCGCTGCCGTACGGCGACCCCGACGTGCAGGAGACCGAGCCGGAGACGGTCCGGCTCGTGCCGTACGCGACGTGGGGCAACCGCGGGCCGTCCACGATGCGGGTGTTCCTGCCCGTCGCCTGACCCGGGTCGCTCCCGCCGCGACACGGCCGGACGAGTTGTCGGGTGAGCGCTCACGCGCTACGGTGTGAGCGCTCACTCGACGGCGAGAGCAGGAGGCCCACCATGAGCGACGACCGGACCCGCGAGATCGCGGACGGCCGCACGACCCTCGGCATCGAACTCGGGTCGACCCGGATCAAGGCGTGTCTGGTGGGCGAGGACCTGACGGTCATCGCCGCGGGCTCCCACGAGTGGGAGAACGAGTTCGTCGACGGCCGCTGGACGTACCCGTTGGCCGCCGTCGAGACCGGCGTCCGCGCCGCGTACGCCGCACTCGTCTCCGACCTGCAGGAGCAGCACGGCTCGGTGCCGACGACCTTCCGCGCCGTCGGCGTCTCGGCGATGATGCACGGCTACCTGCCGTTCGACGCCGACGGTGAGCTGCTCGTGCCGTTCCGTACCTGGCGGAACACCTCGACCGGCCCCGCTGCGGCTGCACTGAGCGACGCCCTCGGCTTCAACATCCCGCTCCGCTGGTCGATCGCGCACCTGTACCAGGCAGTCCTCGACGACGAGCAGCACGTCGCGCAGACCACGGGCATCACGACGCTCGCCGGGTACGTGCACCGCCAGCTCACCGGGCAGGACGTCCTCGGGGTCGGCGACGCATCGGGCATGTTCCCGATCGACCCCGCCACCGGCGACTACGACGCCGGGATGCTCAGCACCGCGCAGGACCTGATCGGCGTCCCCGACCTCCGCGCACTCCTGCCCGAGGTCCGCGTCGCCGGCCAGGACGCCGGCACCCTGACCCCGGCGGGCGCCGCCTGGCTCGATCCCACCGGCACACTGCAGCCGGGTGCACCGCTCTGCCCGCCCGAGGGTGACGCCGGCACCGGCATGGTCGCCACGAACGCGGTCGCCCAACGTACCGGCAACGTCAGCGTCGGCACGAGCATCTTCGCGATGGTCGTGCTCGAGCGCCCGCTCGACACCCCGCACGAGGAGCTCGACGTCGTCACCACCCCCGCCGGCGACGCCGTCGCGATGGTGCACTGCAACAACGGCGCCAGCGAGATCGGCAGCTGGGCCCGCGTGTTCGGCCGCTTCGCGGAGGCCGCCGGCAGCCCGGCGGACGCCGACTCCGTGTTCCGCACGCTCCTCGACGAGGCCGCCACCGCCGACCCGGACGCCGGCGGCCTGCTCGCGGTCAACTACCTGGCCGGCGAACCGGTCACCGGTGTCGAGGACGGTCGCCCGCTGCTCCTCCGCGCGCCCGACGCCCGCTTCACGCTCGGCAACCTCGTCCGCGCCGAACTGATGGGTGCCTTCGCGACGCTCGTCATCGGTATGGAGGTCCTGCACGGCGAGGGCGTCACCGTCGACCGGATGACCGCGCACGGCGGGCTCTTCCGGACGCCCGGGCTGCCGCAGCGCCAGCTCGCCGCCGCACTCCGCGTGCCCGTGGCCCTCGAGGCGACCGCCAGCGAGGGCGGGGCGTGGGGCATCGCCGTCCTCGCCGCCTACCTCGAGCACGCCGCCGGCACCTCCCTCGCCGAGTACCTCGACACGACCGTGTTCGGGACGGCGGCCTCGCACGTCGTCGACCCGGACCAGCGCGACGTCGACGGGTTCACGGTGTACCTCGACCGCTTCCGCGCGGCGCTGCCGATCCAGGCGATCGCCGCCGCGGTCCCCGGCGCCCGAGACGCGGCGACGTCGAGCGGCGAGCCGACGACGGCAGCCGGCCCAGGCCTCCCGACCGAACACCAGCAGGAACAGGACGTGAACTCATGACCGACGACACCACCCGAGCGGCCGTCGCCGCAGCGCGTGAGCGCGTGGCCCGACTGCACGGCGAACTCGTCCGCTACGGCCTGGTCATCTGGACCGGCGGCAACGTCTCCGAGCGCGTGCCCGGCACCGACCTGTTCGTCATCAAGCCGAGCGGCGTCGTCAGCGAGGACCTGACCCCGGAGAACCAGGTCATCTGCACCCTCGACGGCGTTCCGGCCGAGGGCTGGGGCAACGAGCACGGCCCGTCCTCCGACACGGCCGCGCACGCCTTCGTGTACCGGAACATGCCCGAGGTGAACGGCGTCGTGCACACCCACTCGACGTACGCCACGGCGTGGGCCGCCCGCGCTGAGGAGATCCCGTGCGTGATCACCGCGATGGCGGACGAGTTCGGCGGGCCGATCCCGGTCGGCCCGTTCGCGATCATCGGCGACGACTCGATCGGCCGCGGCATCGTCGACACCCTCGGCGGACATCGTTCCCGGGCAGTCCTCATGCAGAACCACGGCGTCTTCACGATCGGCAAGGACGCGAAGGACGCGGTCAAGGCCGCCGTGATGTGCGAGGACGTCGCACGCACGGTCCACATCGCGAAGCAGGGCGGTGACCTCGTGCCGATCGCGCCCGAGGACATCGACCGCCTGTTCGACCGATACCAGAACGTCTACGGACAGAACCCCGAAGGAGCCATGCGATGACGCAGGACAACGTCGACCCCCAGGCCACGCTCGACGGTTACGAGGTCTGGTTCCTCACCGGCTCACAGGGCCTCTACGGCGAGGAGACCCTCCGCCAGGTCGAGGAGCAGAGCCGCGCCGTGCACGAGGCCCTTGCGGGAGCGCTGCCGGTGACGCTCGTCTGGAAGCCCGTCCTCAAGGACGCCGACGGGATCCGTCGAGCCCTGATCGAGGCCAGCGCCGACGACAAGGTCATCGGTGTGACGACGTGGATGCACACGTTCAGCCCGGCGAAGATGTGGATCGGTGGGCTCAACGCGCTGACGAAGCCGCTGCTGCACCTGCACACGCAGGCGAACGTCGCGCTGCCGTGGGCGGACATCGACTTCGACTTCATGAACCTCAACCAGGCCGCGCACGGCGACCGTGAGTTCGGGTACGCCCTGGCACGGATGGGTGTCCGGCACGCCACCGCCGTCGGGCACGTGTCCGACCCGCGCGTGCAGCAGCGGGTGTCCGACTGGACCCGCGCCGCTGCCGGGGCCGCCGCCATCCGCGAGCTCAAGCTCACCCGCTTCGGCGACAACATGCGCTACGTCGCCGTCACCGAGGGCGACAAGACCGAGGCCGAGATCGAACTCGGCGTGCAGGTCAACACCTGGGGCGTCAACGACCTCGTCGCAGCCGTCGAGACCGCCACCGCCGACACCGCCGCCGTCGACGCGCTCGTCGCGCAGTACGACAGCGCCTACGACCTGGTGCCGGAGCTCCGGGCCCACGGTGGGAGACGCCAGTCCCTCCGCGACGGCGCCGCGATCGAGCTCGGCCTCCGCGCCCTGCTCGCCGAGAACGGCTCCGCCGCCTTCACCACGAACTTCGAGGACCTCGGCACGCTCAAGCAGCTGCCCGGCCTGGCGGTCCAGCGGCTGATGGCGGACGGCTACGGCTTCGGTGCCGAGGGGGACTGGAAGACCGCCGTCCTCGTCCGCGCGATGAACGTCGCCGGCGCCGGACTCCCCGGCGGCGCCTCGCTCATGGAGGACTACACGTACGACCTGACGCCGGGCGCGGAGAAGATCCTCGGTGCCCACATGCTCGAGGTCTCCCCGACGCTCACCAGCGCGACGCCGACGCTGGAGATCCACCCGCTCGGCATCGGCGGCAAGGACGACCCGGTGCGCCTGGTCTTCACCGCGGACGCCGGCCCCGCGGTCGTCGCCGCACTGAGCGACACCCGCGACGGCTTCCGCCTCACCGCCAACGTCGTCCAGGTCGTCCCGCCGACCGAGGCGCTGCCGAACCTGCCCGTCGGCCGGGCCGTCTGGGAGCCGCAGCCCTCGTTCCCCGTGTCCGCCGAGGCCTGGCTCACCGCCGGTGCCGCGCACCACACCGTGATGACGACGGCCGTCGGCATCCAGGTGATCGAGGACCTCGCCACCATGATCGGCACCGAGTTCCTGGTCATCGACGAGCACACCACGCTGCGCGGCTTCCGCGACGAGGTCCGCACGCAGCAGACCTGGCACCGGCTCGACCGGGGCTTCTGAGCCGGTCGGGAGGCCTACGATGAGCGACGTGATCGACGACGACACCACCACTGCAGCCCCCACCCGCACCAACTGGGCGGGGAACGTCACCTACTCGGCGAGCCGCCTGGCGGAACCGACGAGCGTGGACGAACTCCAGCGGCTGGTCGCCTCGACCCCGCGACTGACGGCGCTCGGGTCACGCCACTCGTTCAACACCATCGCCGACACCGACGCGGTGCAGGTGACGCTCACGGGCCTCCCGCCCGAACTCGACGTGGACTCGGACCGGCGCGTGGCCCGCGTCGCCGCCGGTCTCACGCACGCGCAGGTCGCCGTCGGCCTGGAGGCCCGTGGCTGGGCCCTCGCGAACCTCGCGTCCCTGCCGCACATCTCCGTCGCCGGCGCCGTCGCGACGGGCACCCACGGTTCCGGCGTCGGCAACGCGTCGCTCGCCCAGTCCGTCGTCGGACTCGAGATCGTCCGGGCCTCCGGCGACGTCGAGGTCGTCGGTGCGGACGACCCGCGGCTCGACGCGCACCGGGTCGCCCTCGGCGCACTCGGAGTCGTCGTCGCGGTGCACCTGGCCATCGAACCGACCTACCGCGTCGCGCAGACCGTGCACACCGGCGTCGGCTGGGACGTCGTCGACGCGCAGTTCGAGTCGATCATGT
Organism: Curtobacterium sp. MCBD17_030; assembly: GCF_003224255.1. Taxonomy (NCBI): domain Bacteria; kingdom Bacillati; phylum Actinomycetota; class Actinomycetes; order Micrococcales; family Microbacteriaceae; genus Curtobacterium; species Curtobacterium sp. MCBD17_030. The sequence goes on from NZ_QKLI01000014.1 coordinate 55,668, forward strand.
CGGCCGGCTACAGCGTCAGCATGTTCACCGGGTACACCGACGACGGCATCCGGCAGATCTGGACGAAGCGACGCGAGGACCGCGACGACGCGGTCATCGACCTCGCCGCCCTCGGTGCCGTCGCCGGCGCCGAACCGATCCACCCCGTGCCCGGCAGCGAGACCGTCGGCGTCACCGAACAGGGCGGCGTGCCCGGACCCTGGCACGAGCGACTGCCGCACTTCCGGTCGTCGTTCACGCCGTCCGCGGGCCAGGAGATCCAGGCCGAGTACATGATCGCCGCGAGCGACGCCGTGCCCGCGATCCAGGCCCTCCGGCGCATCGGGGACGCCATCGCACCCGTGCTGTTCGTCTCCGAGATCCGGCGCATCGCCGCCGACGACGCCTGGCTCGCGCCGAGCTCGGGGCAGGACTCCGTCGCGTTCCACTTCACGTTCCGTCGGCGGACCGAGGACGTGGCCGTCGCGCTGCCCCTCATCGAGAACGCCCTCGCGCCCTTCGCTCCCCGCCCGCACTGGGGGAAGGTCACCGCGGCGAGCTCGGAGCGGCTGCACCAGGTCTACCCGCAGCTCGGCGCGTTCGCGGCGCTGGCGCGGGACCTCGATCCGCAGGGGCGGTTCCGCAACCCGTTCCTGGAGCGTGTGCTCGGCTGACCCCGTCGGACGGGAGCGCCCCGCGCCGCTGGGTGCGGTGCGGGGCGCCCTCGTCACTGGCCCTTGCGGCTTAGGTCGTGCAGGAACCGCGCGAGGGTCACGAGCAAGCTCGCGATCCCCAGCCACGGGACCTGACGCCTGGGCCGGCGCTCGTCGTCGTGGGACATCGAGACCTCCTGGTGTCATCGCCGGCGGACACGAGGAGCGTCAGGCCAGGGGTGTGCCGCCGAGCGGGCTCGGCTACACTTGCGCCCGAGTGCTGAACTCGGGGGAAGTGCGCTTCCCCTGGCCCTCCACTCGGAGAGCGAACCGAAGCCCGGGACTGTTGTCGCAGTCCCGGGCTTCACTCGTCCGCTCTGAGCGCGGTCCGGCGGTCGCGCGCTCGACGACAAGCCTACCCGCGTGATACACGTATTCCAGTGGCATCACGGCTCGGAGGGCACAGCGGCATGGACGTCATCGGATCGCATCTCGTACCGTTCCTCGCGCTCGTCCTGCTCAGCACCGTCCGGCTCTGCGGCGTGTTCGCCTGGCAACTCACCGCGCCGCTCCGGCGACCGTGCCGGGACGAGGCCGGCAGCGTGGGACTGACGGCGCCGGAAGACGTCGACACGGAGTGAGGAGGTTCACGAGTGGGACCGCGGCGGTCCTCACAGGGGATGTCGGGGGACTGCACCGCTGGTCCACCGGGTCGTCGCCGGGACCGTACATGTGAGAACGCAAAGGTCAGGTATGGCGAACCTGAACCGCATCCTCGGCATGGCCTCGAAGGTCATCGACAAGCAGCTCCAGAAGCGCTCCGGCCAGCAGCCCGGCAGCGGGCAGCAGGCCGGGGGTGTGCAGCAGTACCGGCAGCCCGGCCGACCCGGCGGGAGGGACTGGCGGGGGCTGGTGCGCACCGCGGCGGAGAAGCTGACGGGCGACGACCGCGGGGGCCAGCAGCACCAGCAGTCGGGCCACCCGCGCTCTGGCCAGCAGCAGCCGTACGGCCAGCAGCAGCGATCCGCGCCGCAACAGCCGGGCGCAGGGCAGGGCCGCGCCCACGCGAACGAGGCCGACCGCGTTGCGATCGCGAAGTACGACTACCTGCTGAAGACCGCCGACCCCGAGCGCCTCGAGCAGGCGCACCACGACGCGTTCGCCCGACTCGCCCCGGAGCAGCGGCAGCAGGTCCTGCAGCGGCTGAACGCCGAGGTCCCGCAGCACGACCGGTCGACCGACGCGTCCGCGGCTGGCCTCGCCCGAGCCGCGACCCGGGGCGAGACGAGCCGACCGGGCACGATGCGGAAGGTGCTCGGTGGCGCAGCGATCGGTGGCGGTGCTCTGGCGGTCGGCGGTCTCGCGGTCGCGGTCGCCGGCGGTGCGGTCATCAGCGTGGCCGCGGGACCGGTGCTGGCACAGGCGGCGGACCTCGGCGTGGACTTCGAGGGTGTCGCGGCCGGCCTCGGCGACACGGTCGGCGGCGGTCTCGGCGACCTCGGCGACCTCGGCGACCTCGGTGGCAGCGTCGAGGGTGTCGCAGCGCAGGGGGAGCAGGCGCTCGGTGGTCTCGGCGAACAGGTCGGGAACCTCGGCGAGGGCTTCCAGTGGCCCGGGATCGGCGACTTCTTCGACCGCTGAGCCGTCTCTGGAGACCGCACGGTCCCCAGATCGCGACCACCGTTCGGGAATGGCGGACGACGCCGACGACTTGGAGTGTTTCGTCGTGCGTCGTCCCGCACGCGCGGGATTCGGAACGGATCCGGGCGCGGTGCCAGGATGGACGCCGCCCACCCGGCACCCCCGAACAAGGAGACCCGTCGTCATGAGACGTCCGAAGCGCCTGACCATCACCGCGGCTGTCGCCGCCGCAGCGGCCCTGGTCCTCACGGGCTGCTCGGGCGGCGACGCCTCCGACGACGCGAGCGGCGGGACGGACAAGGGCGGCACGCTCAACATCCTCACGTCCCAGACCGCGTTCCACCTCGACCCCGCGACGAGCCAGAGCCTCGGCATCACCTCGATGGGCCTCGTCGCCCGTCGCCTCACCACGTGGGACGTCGAGCCGGGCAAGACCGCGAAGGTCGTCCCGGACCTCGCCACGAACACCGGCGTCGCGAGCGACGGCGGCAAGACCTGGACGTACACGCTGAAGGACGGCGTCGAGTTCCAGGACGGCACGCCGATCACGACGAAGGACATCAAGTGGGGGATCGAGCGCTCGTTCGCGCCGACCCTGTCCGGTGGCCTCAGCTACCACAAGTCCCTCCTGGTGGGCGGCAGTGACTACCGGGGGCCGTTCGAGGGCAAGAGCCTCGACAGCATCGAGACCCCGAACGACAAGACCATCGTCTTCAAGCTCAACGACGCGTACGGCGACTGGCCGTGGCTCGCGTCGATGCCGGCGTTCACCCCGGTCCCCGAGGGCGAGGGCACCGACACCGGTGCGTACGACCTCAAGCCGGTCGCGTCCGGCCCGTACCAGGTGCAGTCGAACCAGCAGGGCTCGCAGGTCACCCTGGTCCGCAACGAGGCCTGGTCCGCGAAGACCGACGAGGTCCGCACCGCCGGCCCCTCGAAGATCGTCTTCAAGGAGAGCCAGGACCCGTCCACGGTCACGCAGACGCTGATCGCCGACAACGGTGACGCGAAGAGCTCCTTCGGTGCGATCTACCTCGGTGCCGCCGAGCTCAACCAGGTCCGCAGCAACCCGTCCGCGCAGGACCGCCTCGCCACGTCGAAAGCCGGGCCGATCAGCTACATGGCGATCAACACGCAGCGCGGCGAACTCAAGGACCTCAAGGTCCGTCAGGCCCTGCAGTACGCGGTCGACCGGAAGTCGTTCCGGATCGCCGCGGGCGGTGCCCTCGCCGGCACCTACGCCTCGACGCTGATCACGCCGGGCATCGCCGGACGTCAGGACTACGACCTCTACAAGACGAGCGCCACGGGTGACGTCGACAAGGCGAAGTCCCTGCTCGAACAGGCCGGTGTCTCGGACCTCAAGCTGACGCTCGTCACGCAGAACGACCCGACGTTCCTCGCCCAGGCACAGGCCCTGCAGGCCGGACTCAAGCGCGCCGGCATCACGGTCACGCTGAAGCCGCTCGACTACGACTCGTTCACGCAGGCCACCACGAACGGCACCGACTTCGACCTGTCGCTGTCGAGCTGGCAGCCCGACTTCCCGAGCGCGAACGCCAACCTGCAGCCGCTCTACGACTCGTCGCAGATCGGTGGCGGTGGCTACAACGTCTCGAAGTACAGCAACCCGGAGGCCGACGCGCTCATCGCGAAGGCCAGCGCCACGGTCGACCAGGACGACGCGCAGAAGACCTGGGCGAAGGCGGACAAGACGATCATGGCCGACGCCCCGGTCGTGCCACTGATGTACGCCAAGCAGTCGTTCCTGGCCGGCTCGGACGTCCAGAACTTCCAGATCGCCGACTTCCCGGCGTACCCGAACTACCTCAAGGTCTCGCTCAAGCGGTGACCGGTCCCATCCTGGAAGTCCGTGGGCTCCGCGTCGCGTTCGGCGACGCGGAGCCCGTCGTCCGTGACGTCTCCTTCGACCTGACGCCCGGACGGGTGCTCGCGCTCGTCGGGGAGTCCGGCTCCGGCAAGTCCGTGGGTGCCATGAGCGTGCTCGGACTCCTGCCACCGCAGGCGCGCGTCGAGGGCAGCGCCCGGTTCCGCGGCGAGGAGCTCGTCGGTGCACCCGTCGAGGAACTCCGCCAGGTCCGCGGTGCCGGCATCGGCGTGGTGTTCCAGGAACCGATGAACTCGTTCACCCCGGTGCTGTCGATCGGGACCCAGATCGCCGAAGCGGTGCGGGCGCACCCGACGTCCCTCGACCGCGCAGGGGTGTCTGCGAGGGTGGACGAGCTCCTCCGGTCCGCCGGCCTCGACGACCCGGCGCGGATCCGGAAGGCCTTCCCGCACGAGTTGTCCGGCGGGCAGCTGCAGCGCGCGATGATCGCGATGGCACTGGCCGGTGACCCGGTCGCGCTCATCGCGGATGAGCCGACCACAGCGCTCGACGTCACCGTGCAGGCGGGGATCCTCGACCTGCTCCGGACCCTCTGCCGTGACCGCGGGCTCGCGGTGCTGCTCATCACGCACGACATGGGTGTGGTGGCGGACGTCGCCGACGAGGTGCTCGTGATGCGCCGTGGCGACCCCGTCGAGCACGGCCCGGTCGTCGAGCTGTTCGCGCACCCGCAGGCCGAGTACACGCGTGCGCTCCTCGCCGCCGTGCCCGCCCTGGGCCCCCTCGTGCCGGTCCCGCCGCGCCGCGGAGCTCGCGGAGCGGCGGGGCGGCCGAGCTCGCGGGGAGAGGCGCGTCCCACCTCCGCCACGGACGGCACCTCGGCCGAGACTCGCTCTGGCGGACACGACGCGGCCCCGGGGAGCCACGATCTGTCCGCGGACGCGAGACTCGGCGCGGTGCCGATCGAGGACGCGGGGCGCGCCTCCCGGCCGGTGGTCACGCGCCTGCGCGACGTCGGCGTGCGGTACTCGCGCCGCGGCGAGCCCACCGTCTCGGGCATCGACCTGGAGCTGCACGCCGGCGAGACCCTCGGGCTCGTGGGGGAGTCAGGCTCCGGCAAGACCACGATCGGTCGTGCCCTGGCCGGCCTCGTCCCGGTGGTCCAGGGGACGGTGGACGTCGACGGGCAGGACCTCCGCACCGCCCGCGGCCGTCGTCTCCGCGAGATCCGGAAGCGCGTCGGCATCGTGTTCCAGGACCCGGCCTCGTCGCTGAACCCCCGGCAGAGCATCGGATGGAGCATCGCCGAGCCGCTCCTGGTGCACGAGCCGAGCGCCGACCGACCGGCACGCGTCCGGGAACTGCTCCAGGCCGTGCAGCTCGACCCGTCGTGGGCCGAGCGGTTCCCGCACCAGCTCTCCGGCGGGCAGCGACAGCGCGTCGCCGTGGCACGGGCCCTGGCGCTCCGGCCGGCCCTGCTCATCGCTGACGAACCGACCTCGGCGCTCGACGTGACCGTGCAGGCAGCGGTGCTCGACCTGCTCCGGGACCTGCAGGACGAGTTCGGGTTCGGGTGCCTGCTGGTCAGCCACGACCTGGCCGTCGTCCGACAGCTCGCCGACCGTGTGGCCGTGCTGCACCACGGGCGGATCGTCGAACACGGTACGACCCAGGCCGTCCTCGACGACCCGCAGGAGGACTACACCCGCATGCTGCTCGCCGCCGCACCCGTCGCCGACCCCGCCCGGCAGGCGGAACGCCGCCGCGCCTGGCGCGGATGGGAAGGGGTGGTCGCATGACCGCGAACGTCGTCGACCGTCCGGTCCGTCTGGCTCCGGGCTCCGGCACCGGCTTCCGTGCCCTCGTCGGCCGCATCCGTCGTGACCGGTGGGCCGTGGTCTCCGCGGTCGTCATCGCCGTCTTCGTCGTGGTCGCCCTCGCCGCGCCGCTCATCGCCCGGATCAGTGGGCAGGACCCGTACGGCTACCACGTCGACGCCCTCAACGACTTCGGCGCACCCCGCGGTCCCCTCGGTGGGATGAGTGCGCAGCACTGGTTCGGCGTCGAACCGCTGACCGGTCGGGACCTCTTCGCGATCGTCACCTACGGCGCGCGGACGTCGCTCGGCATCGGGCTCGCCGCGACCGTGGTGTCGCTCGTCATCGGCGTGCTCGTCGGCGTCACCACCGGCTTCTTCGGCGGTTGGTACGACCGGGTGCTCAGCCGGGTCGTCGACGTGATGTTCGGCTTCCCGTCGCTGGTGTTCATGATCGCCCTGACCGCGATCGTGCCGACCTCGTTCCCGAAGCCCGTGCTGGTCGTGCTCGTCATCGGGTTCTTCGGCTGGCCGGCGGTCGCTCGCGTGATCCGCGGGCAGACCCTGTCCCTCCGCGAGCGGAACTACGTCGTCGCCTCAACGGCGATGGGGGCAGGCCGCTGGCACGTCATCCGGACCCAGCTCCTGCCGAACCTGGCCGCGACGATCACCGTCTACGCCACCATCTCGATCCCGTCGATGATCGGTGCCGAGGCGGCGCTGTCGTTCCTGGCCGTCGGCGTCACCCCGCCGACGCCGTCCTGGGGGCGGAGCATCGGCGACGCCGTCGGATGGGTGCAGACCGACCCGATGTACCTCGTCTTCCCCGGAGCCGCCCTGTTCCTCGTCACCCTGGCATTCAACGTGCTCGGCGACGCCCTCCGCGACGCACTGGACCCGAGAGGAGGCACCCGATGACCGCGTTGCGCTTCGTGTTGTTCCGCGTGCTCGGCGCCGTCGTCGTGCTGCTCGTCGTCGCTGCGATCACCTACGCCCTGTTCATGCTCCTGCCGACGAACCCGGCGCGGGCGATCTGCGACAAGCCCTGCACCCCCGACCGGCTGGCGCAGGTGCAGGCGTTCCTCGGCACCGACAAGCCGTGGATCCTGCAGTTCACGGCCTACCTCGGCGGGATCTTCACCGGTCGGTCGTTCGGCAGCGGCGTCTCGGCCGTGCAGTGCGCCGCGCCCTGCTTCGGGTACTCGTTCCAGCTGCACGAGAGCGTCACCACGCTCATCGTCGACCGGCTGCCGGTGACGGCGTCGATCGCGATCGGTGCCGCGCTCCTCTGGCTCGTCGCCGGTGTGCTCGGTGGGACCGCCTCGGCGCTCCGACCCGGCTCGGCCCTCGACCGCACCGTGATGACGGTCGCGGTGGCCGGAGTGTCCTCGCCGGCGTACCTGATCGGGCTGCTGTCGATCCTGCTGTTCGGGTTCGTGCTCGGGATCCTGCCGACGAGCGGGTACGTACCGCTGACGGAGGACCCGGTCGGCTGGCTGACGCACCTGGTGCTGCCGTGGTGTGTGCTCGCGTTCATCAGTGCCGCGATCTACGCCCGGCTCACCCGCGGCGAGATGCTCGAGGCGATGGGGCAGGACTTCGTCCGGACCGCCCGTGCCAAGGGCCTGCGCGAGCGCCAGGTCGTCGTGCGGCACGGGCTGCGGACGGCGATCCTGCCCGTGGTGACGCTGTTCGGCCTGGACCTCGGGACCCTGCTCGGCGGCGCGGTCATCACCGAGAAGGTGTTCTCGATGCAGGGGCTCGGGGCGCTGCTCATCGACGCGGTGCACACCCTGGACCTGCAGGTCGTCGTCGGCTTCACGGTGTTCTCGGCGTTCCTGGTGGTCACCGCGAACGTCGTCGTCGACCTGGTCTACGCGGTCGTCGACCCGCGAGTGCGCCGCCGGACGTAGGGCGAGCCTCCCGTCCTGCCCTGCCCGCCCGTGGCGCAGGCCGGACCCGCACAACAGGAACCGGCCCGAACCACGAGATCCCGTGGTTCGGGCCGGATGCTGTTGTGCGACGCCACGCGACGCCACGCCACGCCACGCCGGTTGGCCGGCCGCGGCGGCCGCGTGGCCGCCGCCCGCGTCAGAAGTACGTGATGCCGTGCGGGGTCCGGGGCGGGGTGAGCATCGCGCGGAGGAGCACCGGCGCCGCCGGGTCTGCCGCACGCAGCAGCCCCGCCGCCGCGAGCGTCACCGGCGACACCGACCCGATCAGCAGCGCCCCGAGGTCGGCGACGTCGAGCGCGATGTCGGAGCCGGCCACGTCCGCGTCGGATGCCAGGCGCGTGACGGTGCCACGGGCCTCCCGGACGTCGAGCCGGTACGTGCCGGACGCGTGCCCGAGCGAGTCGGTGACCGCGATGGTGAGCGAGCCGTCGGCCGCGTACGGGCGGGACTGCAGCACCGCGGCGACGTCGAGGACGCGGAGCCAGACGTGGTCCTCCTCGTGGTCGACGTCGTAGGAGCGAGCGTCCGCCAGAGCGGCGACGATCGGGTCGTCCGAGCGGGACCGCTTGTAGACGACGACGTCGTTGAGGTCGATGGAGAGCAGGAACTCCCACAGCGACAGGTACGCGGCGTCGGTCGTGTACACCAGGTCGACGATCTCGACGCGGGTGTCCTCGCCGGTCTTGCCCTCGACGACCCGCCAGGTGACGTAGCCGTCGACCTCGTCGGAGTCGTCGGGGCGGTGCACGGCGGCCCGGACGTCCTTGGCCTTCTGACCGTCGGGACCGAGCTCCCCGAACACGATCGGCCAGGTGCCGGTGTTGCGCACCATCGAGCCCGGCGTGCGGGCATGGAAGCGGGCGAAGACTTCTTGGCCGACGCCGTCTGCCAACCACTGCGTGGTGACCATGACGACCGTGCCGGTGGTCGGGGCGAGGAACGGCAGCGCCCGGTCACGGCGGACGTGCACGGCGCGCTCACGGATGGCGCAGCCGAATCCGAAGCGGCGGTAGATGGTGCCCTCGGAGGCAGTGAGCGAGGCGACGGCGTAGCCCTCCTCGACCCCGCGCTCGAGCGCACGCGTCATCATCCGGCGGAGGATCCCGCGGCGACGTTCGGTCGGGCGGACCGTCACGGCGGACACGGCCTGGGTCCGGATCGCGGTCCCGTCGCCCCAGCTGAGGTCCTTCGGGAACCAGGTGAACGTGCCGGCGGGCCAGGTCTCGTCGACGGACCCGGCGACGGGCCGGTTGACGTACACGCCGAGGAACGTCTCCTGGTCGGCGACGAAGTGCGACACCATCCGGGCGGCGCCCTCGTCGGACTCCGGAGGCTCGTGGAAACCGACGCCCACGGCGTCCATCCAGGCGCGGGTGGTGGCGTCCGGCGCCCCCTGGTCGTCGGTCCGCGGGCGGAACTCGCGGAGGTCGTAGCGGTCGGTGGATTCGTCGTTGATCAGAGCCACGATCAGACCCTACCGGGGAGCCGGCCGGGGACAACGGGCATGCCGCATCCACACCCCGGGAGACCCGTGTGATGGCGGGAACGCTCCGGAGCGGTGCACCTCCGAGCCTCAGGCACCGGGGCGGAGCATCATGGGATCCGCGCGTCGAGCGACACGTGTCGGTCAACGGAGGCCACTCGCTCCCGCGGAGGAGGTCCCCACATGAAGGCACTGCGATACGTCGAGGTCGGCAAGCCGCCGGTGGTCGTCGACATCCCGATCCCCACCCCCGGCCCTGGCCAGGTGCTGCTCAAGGTCACTGCCGCGGGCGTCTGTCACTCAGACGACTACGTGATGAGCCTGCCCGAACAGGCCTACCGCGACCAGCACTACCCACTGCCGCTCACCCTCGGCCACGAGGGCGCCGGTGTCGTCCACGAGCTCGGCGAGGGCGTCGACACGGCCCTGCAGGTCGGCGACGCAGTCGCGGTCTACGGTCCGTGGGGATGCGGCTACTGCCACAACTGCTCGACGGGACGCGAGAACTACTGCACGAACGCAGACGCCCTCGGCATCCGTCCGCCCGGCCTCGGCAACCAGGGCTCGATGGCGGAGTACATGATCGTCGACGACCCGCGGCACCTCGTGCCGCTCGGCGACCTCGACCCCGTGCAGAACGTGTCGCTGACCGATGCGGGACTCACGCCGTACCACGCCATCAAGCGGTCCCTGCCGAAACTCGGTGCGGGCACGTACGCGGTCGTCATCGGCTCCGGCGGGCTCGGCCACGTCGGCATCCAGATCCTCAAGGCACTGTCCGGCGCGACCGTGATCGTGCTCGACGTCAACGAGGACAAGCTCGAGCTCGCGAAGCACGTCGGCGCCGACGTCACGCTGATCAGCGACGCGTCCGCGGCCGGAAGAATCCGTGAGATCACCGGCGGCCTCGGTGCGAACGCGGTGTTCGACTTCGTGGGCGCCGACCCGACGATCGCGACGGCCATCGCGGTCGCGGGACTCGACTCCGACGTCACGATCGTCGGGATCGGTGGCGGCACCGCCTCGTTCGGCTTCGGATCGATCGCCTACGACGCGGCTGTCCGCGTGCCGTACTGGGGATCGCGGAGCGAGCTCATCGAAGTGCTCGACCTCGCCCGTGCCGGCAAGGTCGACGTCGAGGTGCAGACGTACTCCCTCGACGACGGGCCCAAGGCGTACGAGGACCTCGCCGCCAGCACCATCCGCGGGCGCGCGGTGATCGTCCCGTAGCGAGCAAGCGAGCAAGCGAGCAAGCGAGCAAGCGACAGGACTGGAGGAACGGAGCGGCCCTGCACCGTCCCTCCAGTCCGCGCTGGAAGCGGCTGGCTCTGATGTCCAGGGCCGTGTGTCAGTGACCAGTCGTTGCGGGTGTGTCGCCCGGAAGCCACGCGCCGTGGCGGGCGCCGCTAGTCCGTCGCGCCGGGCGGCGGGTCCACGAGCAGGCCGACCCGGTCGGCGAGGTAGTCGGCCAGTGGCACGTCGGTGCCGGCGGTCGCGGACCACCGCACGCGGGGCTCGTCGTCACGCACGAACAGCGCCGTGTCCGCACCGACGAGCGTGGCGTCGAGCGGGATCGGCGTCACGCTGTGGTTCACGGTGTCCCCGGGCGCGAAGTGCCCCTTCGCCGCAGCCGCCCGGTACGCGCGACGGACCTCGGCGGAGACGGAGACGAACTGGGACCGCCCGGCCTCGGTCACCCGCGTGATCGATCCCGTCGCCCAGACCTGGCCGGCGGTCTCGGGTGAGGACCCGAGCAGCAGTGCACCGACCCGCCAGACCCGTCCGAGGGAGCGGATGGTGGGGTCCCGTCGGATGCCGAGCACCGGCTTCGGTTCGACGTACTCCCCGAGCGCTTCGTCCCGGGCACGCGCCGCCGCGAGTCGTGCCGTCGCGTCGTCGAGCAGGGAGCGTGCGCGCTGCACCCCGTCCACCCGACCGTCCGTCACCCGCCAGAGCCTAGACCGCGACCGGCCGGGGATCGACCCGCCACCACCCGCGCACCACCGGGGTACGGGTGCCTGTGGTGTCGCTCGGTGCACAGCGCGTTGACTGGCCCTCCGGGTCACGGCCGCGCTGCGACAGCCGACGTCGTCGCCCGGTGGATCGGCACCCTGACGATCCGCACCCGCGACGTCCGTCGGACCCGATGCTCGTCGACCCGACCACCGCCGTCCCGACGGCCGTGGAGCCCGACGAGGAGGACCCCGTGTCGCACGCCTTCGATCCCGTCCGCCCGCAGCCGATCCGACTCACCGATGTCGCTGCGGCGGCCGGAGCCCGTCCGCTGCCGTCGGTGCTCGCGGACGTGCACGTCACCGGGGCAGCCGTCGCCACCGAGGACCTCCGCCCCGGGTGGCTCTTCGTCGCGGTGCCCGGTCGGCACGGGCACGGGGTCCGTCATGTCAGTGCAGCCCGCGCGAGCGGTGCGGTCGCGGTGTTGACCGACCAGGCCGGGGCCCGGGAAGCGACCCGCTCGGGTCTGCCGACCGTGGTCGTCCGCGACCCACGAGCCGTCCTCGGAGCCGTCGCCCGGACGGTCTCCGTCACCGCGGACCTCGGTTTCCCGTTGCTCGGCGTCACCGGTACGAACGGCAAGACCTCCACCGTCTCCGTCCTCGACGCCATCATGCGGCGCCTCGGGTGGACGACGGCGATGACGTCCACGGCCGAGCGTCGGATCGCGGACGAGGTCGTTGCGAGCCGCCTGACCACCCCCGAGGCCACCGAGCTGCACGCCTTCCTCGCCCGGGCCCGGGAGCGTTCCGTCGACGGCGCCGCGATCGAGGTCAGCGCCCAGGGGCTCTCGCGGCACCGTGTCGACGGCGTGCACTTCGACGTCGCCGGGTTCACGAACCTCAGCCACGACCACCTCGACGACTACGCCGACATGGACGAGTACCTCCGCGCGAAGCTGCGGCTGTTCCGCCCGGACCGTGCCGCCCGCGGTGTCGTCTCGCTCGACTCCGCCGCCGGTCGCGCGGTCGTCGCCGAGGCCGGGATCCCGGTCGAGACGATCACCAGCGAACCCCGCACGGTCGCGGACTGGCACGTGACGGTCCTCGACCAGCACGCCGACGGCACACGGTTCCGGATCGACGGCCCGGACGTCAGCATGACGACCGTGGTCCCGTTGCTCGGCCGGCACATGGCGGCGAACGTCGGTCTCGCCGTCGCGATGCTCCGTGCCGCGGGCATCCCGGCCGCCGACCTCGTGGCGGCGGCCGGTGGCTCGCTCGACGTCGTCGTCCCAGGGCGGATGGCCGATGCGTCGAGCCCGACCGGACCGCGGGTCTTCGTCGACTTCGCCCACACCCCGGACGCCTTCGCGAAGAGCCTGGAGGCGATCCGTGCCTTCGCCACCGGGCCGGTCGGCATCGTCCTCGGCGCCGACGGCGACCGTGACCCGAGCAAACGGGAGGCCATGGGCACGGTGGCAGCGTCACTGGCGGACGTCGTCGTGGTCGCCGACCACCACCCGCGGTTCGAGGACCCGGACGGCATCCGTGCCGCGATCCTCCGCGGTGCGCGCGGTGTCCCGGGAACGGCACGGGTCGTGGAACTGCCGGACCCGGCGCAGGCGATCCGCCATGCCCTGGCCGCGGTCGGGGATGACGGCGTCGTCTACTGGGCGGGACCAGGACTGACCGACTACCGGGACGTCCGCGGCGTGCATGTGCCGTACTCGTCCTTCCGGGACGCGCAGGCGGCGCTCGCCGAGGCGGGTCATCCGGCGCGGGAGGCCGTCTCCGCCTGCTGATCGTGACGGCGGACGTGGTCCACCCCGCGCTCCCGACGGCGCGCCCGACGGCGTCGTCGGCGCGCCACCGACACCGTGCCGGTCGCGATCATGACGACGCCGTACGCCAGGAGCAGCCCGGCGACGGTCGGCAGGAGCCAGGTCCGCGAGCCGTTCACCACCTGGTTGACCGTCCCGAGCCACGGCACGCTGTACCAGACCTCGCCGCGGATCTGCGCCGGGATGACGGGGGCAGGGTCCACGGCGTCGTTCGCGTCGCCGCGGAGCACGAACCGTCGGGTGCCGTCGGACGAGGAGCCGATCGCGACGACCCGGTGCGTCACGACCTCGGGCCGACCGGACTCGATCTGGTAAGTGACGACGTCGCCGATCCGCACGTCCGCGGCGGCGACCGGTCGGACGACGACGAGGGTGCCGTGCGGCAGGGTCGGTTCCATCGACCGGGTGAGCACGGACAGCGGCACCGAACCGGTTGCCTTCGGCAGCACCACGAGCACGACGGCGAGCGCGGCGACCAGCAGCACCAGGCCCGTGGTGACTCCGATCCCGAGCGCGCGGAGGGCCGCGAGCAGGCCGCTCCGGGCGGGTGGCGCGACCGGGCGGGCCGCGTGGCGGGAGTGGGACGTGCCTCCCGTCCGGCGGGGGGCGTCCGAGGTCAGCATGGTCATGCGCCGCACCGGATCTTCGGGCCGGTGTCCAGCGTGAACAGGGTCACCTGACCGCTGCCGACGACGTCCGCGGTCGGTTGCCCGGCTGCGTCGAGCGCGCGGACGACGACGGTGACGGTGGCAGCGCCCCGAGCGCTCGGGGTGACCTGCTCCGGAGCCAGGGTGATGTGCGGGTAGTCCCCGGTCTGCCGGTCACCCACCTGCTCGTCGCCGACGAAGGCGGCGTAGACCGTGCCCACCGCGCGGTCACCCTGGTCCCACGTGAGTTCGACGTAGTTGGAGCCCTGCGTCGGGTCGGTGCACGTCAGGGACGGCAGGTCCTGGCCGGAGTTGAGGTAGAACCCGCCCCAGACCGTCGACGACACCCAGCTGGCGTTCGTCGTGGTGAGGGCGAGGTGCATGTTCGTGGTGGCCGAGGTCGGGGCGCCGGCGACGAGGGTCGACCGGATGCACCAGACGGCGGCCGTCCGAGGCGCGAGCGCCGACGTCAGGCTCGGCAGTGCGGCCCAGGTGCCGCTGACGCCCCCGGGGCCGACGGCGGCCGAGTCCGTGCAGTCGGCGGTCGTCGGGACGGGCCAGGCCGCGACGTCGACGGCCCGGGCGAGCGCCGTCGACCCGTCGGCGACGACGGCGGTCGTCGCGGTGGTGCCGGGGATGTTGCCCGCGTTGGTGAGGGTCACCGGCCGGGTGACCGTCGGGGCCCCGGCGGTGAACGTCGTCGTGATCGCCGTGGTGCCCGAGATCGCCGCCGCGAGTTTCCCGTTGGTGGCGCTCGACGCGGCGGTCCCGGTCGTGGTCCACAGTGCCCAGGCGACCGAGGACCCTCCGCCGACGAACACGGCGACGAGCAGCACGGCCAGCAGGGACCGGACGCGCGCGTTCACGGTGCCACCTGCGTCCCGGTGATCGTGACGGTGAAGTCGGTCACCGCGCCGGACACGGTCTGGGGTGCGTCGGCGTCGAGCACCATCTCGAGGCAACCGGTCGCCGAGGCACCGATGGGGAGCGTGAAGTGCCCGCTGCCGGTGTCGAACGCGGCCGGGCGGGCGGCGTAGCCGCCGAGGCCTGGCCGACAGTCCGCCGCGCGTGCCACCGGGGCCAGACGGAGCGTCAGCTCGTCGAGGACCGCGCTGTCCGGGACCGAGCCGTAGGCGACGTGCAGCGTCGTCACCTGCATCCGGATGGCGAGCGGCACCGACCCGCTGTTCCGGACCGAGAAGGTGCCGGTCGTGCTCCGTCCCGGGGCCAGGGGAGTCCTGTACATCGCGGTCAGGGGAGCCACGGCGAGTGCGGCCGTGCCGGAGCGGACCGTCGATGCCGGCGTCTCGGAGGTGCTGTTCCAGAGCGCGTAGGTGCCGCCGCTCCCGACGACCGCGGCCGCGACGGCGAGCACCAGTCCGAGACCGAGTGGCCAGGCCCAGCGCCGTCGACGGGGCGCGCGGTGGCGTCCCGTCGTCGGCGTGGTCCTCGTCATGCGCGTCCCCCTGGACGTCGTGGTCCTCGTTCGGTGCCCCGGTGCCGGGCGCGTGGTGACGGACGACGAGCGGATCAGGGGCCCGCCGTCCGTCGGTCGGAGCCGGGTCAGGAACCCGTCGAGCCGATGGCCGTCTGCGTCAGGGTGAACGCGAGGGCGCCCACGTCGACGGTGCCGTCCTGGCCGGTGGTGGCGGACTCGGGCAGGGTGATCGTGAAGGTCACACGGACCGTCGAGGTGCTCGCCGACGGCGTCACGGTGAAGACGGTCGGGTCCGCGGTCTCGGCGACCGACGCGGTCGACGACGTGACGTCGAGGGTCTTCTCGGTCGCGGCGACCAGATCGGCGTCCCCGGTGATGCTCTGCTTCGCGTAGGTGAGCTCCGCGCGGAGGTCCTTGCCGGTCGCCTCGATCACGAGCGTCTGCGTGAACCGGTAGGTGTTGCCCGGGACCATGAGGACCGAGGCGGGGTCGATGGCGTCCGAGCGGCCGTTGGTGACGTCCGTCCACGCACCGTCGTCGTTCGCCGTCAGGGTCAGGGTGCCGGAGGACACGGCCGTGGCGGCACTGCTGGCGCTCGCGTTCCACAGGGCGAAGGAGCCCGCTCCGCCGAGCAGCAGTGCGACACCCGCGGCGCTCGCGATGGTGCCGGTCACGATCTTGTGCATTGTTCTGTCCGTTCCTGCGCTGGGCAGCGCTGCAGTCGTCTCGGGCGTTCGGGAGAGCCCGACGGGACGGTTGTCACCGACCTCCCGTGCTGGCGGGAGGACGCGGCTGACCGGTGCCGGAGGACGACCCGTGTGCCCAGGAGTGAGGGATGCTCGGGCTGGGTTGTCCTGTGGACGAACGTACCGGGTCCCCCAAACTGCGGACAGGAGAATGTACGAAAGCATCCACCCCAGAACGAGGGGGTTCTCGGTCCTCCGCGCGGCGGACACTCCTGTACCCCGCTTCCGAAGAGGTCTGTGCCGGAATGCCGCCGAGGTCTGTGCCGGAATGCCGACGAGGCCGGAATGCCGACGAGGTCTGTGCAGTTGCATCGAGTCGGATCGAGGAGGTCACATGGGCATCGTGCGGTGGTTGTTCGACGCGCAGCTCGTCATCGGCGACCAGACGGTGCTCTGGCGCGAGGTGATCGGCAACGTCTTCGGGCTGCTCAGCGCCCTGGGCGGGATGCGCCGCAAGGTGTGGGCCTGGCCGGTCGGCATCGCGGGCAACGCGCTCCTCTTCACCGTCTTCATGGGCGCGCTCTTCGACACCCCGAACCCCGTCAACCTGCTCGGTCAGGCCGGGCGCCAGGTCATGTTCATCCTGGTCAGTGTCTACGGCTGGTACCGCTGGACGCACCGCGCGGACGAGGCGACGACCGTGCTCGAGCCGAAGTGGGCCTCCTGGCGGTCCCGCGCACTGCTCGTCGTCGCGCTGGTCGGCGGCACCGCGGTCCTGACGCCGGTGTTCCGCGCCCTCGGCTCGTACGAGCCCGTGTGGAGCGACGCGTGGATCTTCGTCGGATCACTCCTGGCCACCTACGGCATGGCGAAGGGCTGGGTCGAGTTCTGGCTCATCTGGGTCGCGGTCGACCTGGTCGGCGTACCGCTGCTGTTCTCCGCCGGCTACTACGCCTCGGGCCTGATGTACGTGGTCTACGGTGCCTTCACCCTGGCCGGGTTCTTCGTCTGGATGGCACAGGGCCGGAAGCCCTCCGCCGCTCCCGTCACCGTCGGCTGACGGGAGGCCCGGGGGCGCCTCACGGAGACGGGCGTCAGCGTGCTCGGGTCCGCCGCCAGCCCGCGATCTGCTTCAGGCTGACCTTCGACCCGTACTGGGCGACCGAGTGCCGGAACAGGTACTCCGCGAACCAGAGCAGCACGCCCGCGACCACGAACACCTCGACGATGCACGCGATCGTCTCGACGACCGACAGGGAACCCACGGCGTTCCGCACCATGGCCGTCACTGGCGTGAACGTCGGGAAGTACGTGAAGAACGCGGCGACGGGCGACGAGGGCGTCGTCATCACGAAGAACGCCGCGTAGAGCGGGATGATCACCGCGAACAGCGCCGCCGACTGCAGCGTCGACGCGTCCTTGATCGTCGGCACCGACGCGCCGACCGCCACGAACAGCGCCGACGCCAGCAGCACCCCGCCGACGAGCAGCAGCGCCCCCGCGACCATCCGCCAGGGGTCCAGCGCGACGGTGCCGACCCGACCGGCGACCAACGGCAGCACGACGGCCAGCGACAGCAGCCCGGGCACCAGGAACACGCCGACCTGCACGAGGCCCACGAGCAGCATCGCGATGACCTTGCCGCGGATCAGCGTGCCGGCCGTGACGGTGGTCAGGATCATCTCGGAGATCCGGTTCTCCTTCTCCTCGACCACGACGGTGACCATGCGGGCGGCGAGCAGGATCACCAGCCCGAAGAACGCCGCCACGTAGAGCAGCGGCGGCACGATCGACAGCCAGCCCGGCGCGACCCGCCCGTCGGCGTAGGTGGTGACCGTCGCGTCCGGTGGCGACCGGAGGATGTGCACGGCCTCGGCGTCGTCGACCTGCGCGGCGACGCTCTGCTCGAGCACCCGCTCCGCCAGAGCCGCGTACCCGGTGTTGGCGAACAGCCCACGGTCTGCTCCGAGCACGGTGACGGGGGTGGTGGACGGCCGGGTCGGGAACTCGATGAACGCGTCGAGGTGTCCGGCGCGGACGGCTGCCCGGTCCGCAGCGGGATCGGTGGACGGGGTTCCGCCCCACTTCGCCGCGACCGTCTCGGACACCAGCCCGGACCGGTCGACGTAGTGGAACGGTGTACGGGCGGCGGAGCCGCTGGAGATCGCGGAGTCCGTGCCGGCGGCCTGCCCGACGCCGACGAGCAGCGACACGACGATGACGACGAGCGGCAGGGCGAGGGTGCCGATCCAGAACGCCGGCTTCTTCACCGCGCGGACGAACTCGAACCGGACGACCGTGCCCAGGCGGTTCAACGCGCTGCTCCGACCGGGACGGCTCCGGCGGCCCCGCCGGTCCGGCCGTCGGCGCGGGCAGCGTCCGCGTCGGCGTCGTGCCCGTACAGCTGCACGAAGATCTCGTCGAGCGGGATCCGGCGCATCTCGAAGCCGGTCACGTGGACGTCGGCGGCCACGAGTTCGGCGAGGATGTCCGACCCGTCGGCCGCCGCCGCCGCGGTGGGCACCAGATACGCGACGTGGCCCTCGTGGCGGGCGAGCCGGTAGCGGTCGGACCGCGGGACCGGCCCGCTGAGGGCGACCTTCGCGACGGCGCCGCCGAAGGCGTCCTGTACCTCGGGGATCGTGCCGTACGCGGCGGCGACCCCGTCCTTGAGGAGCAGGATCCGGTCGCAGAGCCGCTCGACCTCGTCCATGTGGTGGGTGACGAGGACGACCGTCGCGCCGTCGGCCTTCCGCTCGTCGACCAGGTCCAGGAGCAGCCGGCGGTTCACCGGGTCCAGGCCCTTCGTCGGCTCATCGAGGATCAGCAGCCGCGGCCGGTCCATGATCGTGATGCCGAGCTGCACCTTCTGCTGCTGCCCGCCGGAGAGCTTGTCGATGCGGACCTTCGCCTTGTCCGCCAGGCCCACACGCTCGAGGTAGTCCGTCGCCCACCGGGTCGCCGGGCCGCGGGGCATGCCGCGGAGGGCCGCGAAGTACGTCATGACGTCGATGACCTTCTCCTTCCGGTAGAGCCCGCGCTCCTCCGGCAGGTACCCGATGCCGCCCGTCGCAGGCCGGTAGGGTTCGCCGTCGATCGTCAGGGTGCCGGTGGTCGGGGCGGTGATGCCGAGGAGCGCGCGGATCGTCGTGGTCTTGCCGGAGCCGTTGCTGCCGAGCAGGCCGAACGTCTCGCCGGGGGCGATGTCGAACGTCAGCCCGTCGACGACGTTGCGGTCACCGAAGCGCATGACGAAGTCGCGGACGCTGATGCCTGCTCCGGCCACGGTGGACCCCTTCCGACGTGCCGACCCTACCGAGGCCGTCTGACGGACCGGCCGCCGGCGTCGCTGACCGCGAGCGGTACGCGGTCGCGCCTCAGCGGGGGAGTGCGGCCAGCACCCGGGCCGCCTGCTCGGCGTCCTCGGCCGAGACGTCGAGGTGTGTCACGATCCGCACCGTCGTCCGCCCGAGCTGCATCACCCGGACACCGGCCGCCGCTGCAGCCGTGACGAAGGCCGCCGGGTCGGACACCTCGGCGAAGACGATGTTCGTGTCCACCGTGGCCGGGTCGACGTCGAGCGCTGCCGCGATCGTCCGGGCGTTCGCGTGGTCCTCGGCCAGGCGGTCGACGTGCTCGTGCAGGGCGTACCGGGCACCGGCGGCCAGGATGCCGGTCTGCCGCATGCCCCCGCCGTAGCGCTTCCGCCAGATGCGGGCGGCCGCGATCCGTTCGGCCGTGCTGACGAGCACCGACCCGACCGGCGCGCCGAGACCCTTCGACATGCAGACCGACACGGTGTCGAAGCCGCTGGCGAGCTCCCGGAACGAGGTGCCCGACGCGACGTGGGCGTTCCACAGCCGGGCGCCGTCCAGGTGCAGCCCGATGCCGTGCGCGCGACCGAAGTCCTGCACCGCACGCACCTCGAGCTGCGGCTGGACGGTGCCGCCGCCGAAGTTGTGGGTGTTCTCGACCGCGATCGCCGTGGTCGACACCGAGTAGGCGCCCGCGTTCGGTTCGGCGATCTCCTGCACGGACTCGGCGACCAGCCGGCCCCGCTCCGACGCCCAGGTCCGGGTCGTGATGCCGGAGAACACCGCCGCCGCCCCGAGTTCGGCGCGGACGACGTGGGCCTGGACGTCGGCGAGCAGTTCCTCACCCGGACCGACGAGCAGCCGCAGACCGAGCTGGTTCGCCATCGAGCCGGACGGGGTGAACAGGCCGGCCTCGTGCCCGAGGAGCTCCGCGACCTCCTGCTCGAGCAGGGTGGTCTCGGGGTCCTCGCCGAACACGTCGTCGCCGACCTCGGCCTCCGCCATCGCGCGGCGCATCGCCGGGGTCGGACGGGTGACGGTGTCGGAGCGCAGGTCGATCACCGGACAACGGTACCCCTGCCGACGGTCCGCTGGTGCACGGCCCGGCTACGGTGTGCGACATGCAGCCTCCCGCACCCGGAACACTCCGCATCCTGCACCTGTCGGACACGCACCTGACGGGCGACGGCGCCCTGCACCAGGGCACGGTCGACACGACGGCGGCGCTCCGTGCGCTGCTCGAGCACCTGGACACCGTTCCGGGCGTCGGCCTGGTGGTGATCTCCGGCGACGTGTCCGAGGACGGCTCGCCCCGGTCCTACGAGACGGTCCGGCAGACGGTGGGCAGCTGGGCCGAACGGCACGGTGCCGCCTTCGTCACCGTGCCCGGCAACCACGACCAGCGCGCCGGCTTCCGGCAGGTCCTGGTGGACGGCCACGTCCTCGGCGAGGGCGGACAACCGCTCATGCACACCATGGAGCACCACGACCCCTCGGTGCCGGTGCGGGGTCAGTCGATCGTCGCCGGTCGGCGCGTCGTCACCGTCGACACCAGCGTGCCGGGGGCGGGGTACGGCGAACTCGACGAGTCGGTGCTCGAGCACCTGCGCACTGTGCTCGCCGAGCCGTCCGACCACGGTTCCGTCGTCGTCCTGCACCACCCACCACTGCCCGCGCCGACCGCGCTGCACGACGCCCTGAAGCTCCGGAACCCGCAGGACCTCGCCGACGTGTTGCGGGGGACCGACGTCCGCCTCGTGCTCGGCGGTCACTACCACCACCACTTCGCCGGGTCGATCGGCGGGGTGCCGGTGCTCGTGGCGCCGGGTGTCGCGAACGACAACGACGTCGCCGGACCGTACGAGCAGGAGACCGCGCTCATCGGCACCGGCGCGCTCGTGGTCGACCTGGCAGCCGACGGCTCGCTCTGGTCGACGCCCGTCCGCCTGCCCCGCGCCGACGCGGACCAGCAGGCCCTGCACCTCGACGCGGCCGCCGCGACCCGGATCGCGGAGGCGTTCGGCCCGTCGTGACCGGCAGGTCCGGACGCACCACCTGACGGCCGGGAGGCACGTGGCGGCCCCGCCCGGCGCCTCCCGCCCGGCGCCTCCCGGCCGTCCCGTCCGCCTCCCGGTCGTCCCGTCCGCCTTCCCGACGTCCCGCCGTCCACGGCCGGTCCCCGGATCCGGGCCGGTCCCCGGATCCGGGCCGGTCCCTGCGAGTACCCCACATCCGCGGACGGAGCCGTGGCTGAGGCGAGTAGGACGGAACGCACGACGTCCCGAGGAGGGTCTCATGCGAACCGGTAGCGCAGTGCAGTACCAGCGGTACGGCGACTTCGACGTGGTCGAGGTCGTGTCACAGGAACGGCCGGAGCCCGGACCCGGAGAGGTCGTCGTCGAGGTCATCGCCGCCGGCCTCAACCACATCGAGCGGTTCCTCCGCGAGGGCAGGTTGCAGGACCACGTCCAGGTCGACTTCCCCGCGCGACAGGGCGTCGACCTCGCCGGCATCGTCCGCGCCCGGGGCGACGGCGTGAAGGACCTGCGCGTCGGCGACGAGGTCATGGGCCACGCACCCGAGGGCGGCTCGCACGCGACATGGGTCGTGGTGCCTCGTGAAGCGGTCGTCATCAAGCCCACACACGTCGGGTGGGAGGTCGCCGGCGGCCTCTACCTGGCGGGCTGCACCGCCGTCGACGTGGTCCGGAAGCTCCGCCTGGGCCCGGACGACACCGTCGTCATCAGCGCCGCAGCCGGTGGTGTCGGTCACATCCAGTGCCAGCTCGCCCGCGACGCCGGCGCGACCGTGATCGGACTCGGCAGCCCGCGCAACCACGACTACCTCCGCCAGATCGGCATCCTGCCCGTCGCCTACGGGGACGGTGAGGAGGCCCGGATCGCCGAGATCGCGAACGGCCGGGCCGTCACCGCGTTCATCGACAACCACGGTGACGACGCCGCGCACGAACTGGCCCTCCGCCTGGGCGTGGACGAGAAGCGCTTCGTCTCGTCCGAGGCCCGGCGGGACGCCGAGCTGCGGTTCCTCCGCGCTCCCGCGTCCGACCCGGAGGCGAAGGAGCTCATCCTGTTCCTGGCGAAGGCCGTCGAGGACCGCCGCGTGCAGATCCTCATCTCGGGCTTCTACCCGTTCGAGTACATCGTGGACGCGTACGAGGACCTCGCCGAGATGCACTCCCGCGGCAAGGTCGTCGTCGGCATGCAGCCGGTCGAGACCGGAGCCCGTCAGGACTGGTACCGGTCCGAGAAGGCCCGCGATCTGCGCGACCGGTACGCCGAGGAGAAGGCCGACGGCACGCTCGAGAGCGGCTCGCCGGCGTCCCGCGGGGCCGAAGGCGCGGTCTCGACCAGCTGACGTGCCGATCGAGGACGCCCTCGCCGTGGAGCGGAGGGCGTCCTCGGGCGCCTCCGTACTCGGGCGCCTAGCTGAGGATGTCCTTGCTGGCGAAGCGGCCGTACGCCAGCGCGCCGAACACGACCAGGTAGCCGAGCTGCAGCAGTGCGTTGCTGCCGAACGAGTCGAACGAGATCGGGTCGCGGAGCAGGTCGCCGAACCCGAGCCACAGGTGCGAGAACAGGTACGGGTGCAGCCAGTCCAGCTGCGGCAGCTGGTCGAGCACCTGCGAGACGCCGGCCAACACCACGGTCGCCGCCATCGCCCCGACCGGCACGTTCGTCAGCGTCGAGGCGAACAGCCCGATCGCGACCAGTCCGAGCATCGACAGGGTGACGTAGAGCGCGAGGAGCAGGGCGCGTGCGGAGTACGACCAGCCGCCGACCTGCGTGCCGGACAGCAGCGTCACCGGACCGATCGGGAACAGCACCGCTCCGATCGCCGCACCGACGAGCACGACGAGCAGGGTCGCGGCGAGGCAGAACGCGATCGCGCCGGCGGTCTTCACCAGGATGAAACGCACCCGGCCGGTCGGCGCGACGAGCAGGTACCGCAGGGTGCCGTGGCTCGCCTCGCCCGCCACGGTGTCGCCCGCGACGACGCCGACGGTGAGCGGCAGGAACAGCGGGATCGACACGGTCAGGGCGGTGAAGGCGACGAACAGGCCGTTGTTCGTGATGTCGCCGAGGAACGCCGGGCCGCCGCTGTCCTCGCCGGTGGTCAGGCGGACGGCGACGGCGATCAGGATCGGCACGGCCGCCAGCGCACCGAGCATCGCCCAGGTACGGCGGCGTCGGAAGACGAGCGCGAGCTCGGAGCCGAGCAGGGCGAAGGCACGCGTCCGTCGCACGGGGGCGGGAGCGGAGACGCCGCCGGCCGTCGACGGTCGCTCGGCCGTGGTCGGGGTGGGGTCAGCCAGCGACATCGAATCCCTCTCCGGTGAGCGCGACGAACAGGTCCTCGAGCGTCCCGTCACCGACGGCGAGCCCCCGGACCCGGACGTCGGCGCGGACGAGTTCCGCGGTGATGGTCTCGGGTGCGACGTCGGCGACCAGGTCGGCGACGAGGACGTCCGACCCGCCGTCCCGTCGCGGTGCCAGACCGAGGCGCCCCAGGACGACCGCTGCCTGTCCGACGTCCGGGGTGCGGACCGTGACGGTGCGGGCACCGGCGGAGCGGAGGTCGTCGAGCGTGCCCTGCGCGACGAGCTGCCCGGTCCGCATCACGGCGGCGTGCGTGCAGACCTGCTCGATCTCCGCCAGCAGGTGGCTCGACACGAACACCGTGGTGCCGTCGTCGGCAAGGGAACGGATCAGGTTGCGGACCTCGCGCGTGCCCTGCGGGTCGAGCCCGTTCGTCGGCTCGTCGAGGACCAGGAGTTCGCGGGGGGTGAGCAGGGCGTTCGCCAGACCCAGGCGCTGCTTCATGCCGAGTGAGTACGCATGCGCCTTCTTGTCGGCGGCATGCGTCAGGCCGACGCGGTCCAGTGCGTGCGCGACCCGGTCCTTCCGGCTGCGCGGGTCCGAGGTCGGGTCGGCGGCGTCGAACCGGGACAGGTTCGCGCGGCCCGACAGGTAGGGGTAGAAGGCCGGACCCTCGACGAGCGCACCGACGCGGGGGAGCACCGAGCGGAGCGCCGCGGGCATCGACTCGCCGAGCACCTCGATCGTGCCTCCGGTCGCGCTGGAGAGCCCGAGGAGCATCCGGATCGTGGTGGTCTTGCCGGAGCCGTTCGGCCCGAGGAACCCGAAGACCGAACCGCGGGGGACGGCCAGGTCGATGCCGTCCACCGCCCGCTGCTTGTGGAACACCTTGCGGAGTCCGTCGGTGCGGATCGCGAGGTCGGTGACGGTCTCCGGTCCCGCCGCCGCTGCCGTGCCGGTCTGCGGCGCCGCGGCTGCGTCCGTACCCGTCGTCACTTCGCCGCGGCGACCAGGGCCGTGACCGGCACCGCGCCTGCCAGGACCCGGCCGTCGTCGGTCAGGTAGACCGACACGAGCGAGGTCTGGACAGCTCGACCGCCGGCCACCGCGGTCGTCAGCTGGTCGAGGAGGCCCGACGCGTCCGACCCGAGGCCGGCCTGGTCGGCGCTCCCCGCGGGCAGCGCCACGACGGTGTCCCAGCCGCTGCCGGAGACGGTCGGGCGATCGGCGCCGTCAGACCCGTGGTGGCGCGCACCAGAGCCCGGGCGGGCGTCGGACAAGTCCTTCGAGTGGACATCGGCACCGGTCGGCGGGGTGAAGTCGAACAGTCGCGCTGCCGGTGCACCGTACTCGAGACTGGTGAACCCGACCTGGAACGCCGGTTCGTCCGCGCCGGTGGCCGTGACGGCCGCGCGGAGCGGGAGCCCGGTCTGCTGGTCGACCGCGAGCTGGACCGAACCGACCAGGGTGTCCGCGGACTTCGGGGTGAGGGTGAGCAACCAGGCGTCGTGCCCCGCAACCGAGACCACGACGGGCTTCGAGACGGTCGTGGTCGGCGTGATCGCGTCGATGGCCTGCTCGGCGACGTCCGTCGGAGTGGCCGTGCCGCTGGCGGGGGACTCGGCCGACCGGCTGGGCAGCGTGGTCTTCGTCGCCGCGCGCTCCTTCGAGTCCCACGTCCACACGGTGCTGCCGTTGCGGATCAGGTCCTGCTCGGCGAGCTGCTCGGTGACCTGCACGCGCTGCTTGCTCGGTCCGTCGACGTAGACGCGGGCGGTGTGCGATGCCGTGAGCAGGCTGAGGGCGTCCGAGGCATCGCCCTCGAGCGAGGAGCCGCCGGCACCGGCGGGGAGTTCCGGCAGTCCCAGGTCGCTCGTCTGTGCGAGCTTGCCCGAGTACTGCGCGTCGGACGACTTCGCGATGCTGGCGATGACGGCCGCCGCGGTCGGGTCGTCGCCGGCGATCGGGGTGGACGCGGCCTGCGCGATGACGGGAGCGGCCACGGCACCGGCCACGACGACGGGTGCGATCAGGGCTGGCAGCCAGGCGGACTTCTTCATGGGTCGATCCCCTCGGTGGAACGGCAGACCTCGGTGGAGCATCGGAGTCGGCAGAACCGTACGTCCGACAGCCGACAGAACGCTGTGCTCCGGCCGCCCCTGCGGCCGGAGCACAGCGTCCGTGGTCTCAGTCGTCCGAGCGCTCGTAGGACCGGATCGCGTCGACCTTCCCGGCGCTCGCCGAGGTGGGGTCGAACGTGTACCCGAGCCACTCCCGGACCAGGCGTCGGGCGAGTTCGGACCCGATCACGCGTTGCCCGAGGCAGAGCACCTGGGCGTCGTTGGACAGCACCGAGCGCTCGATGCTGAACGGGTCGTGTGCGGTGACCGCTCGGATGCCCGGCACCTTGTTCGCGCTGATCGCCACGCCGAGGCCCGTGCCGCAGACCAGCAGGGCCCGGTCGGCGTGGCCCGCGGCGACGAGGCGGGCCGCCTCGACGGCGACGTGCGGGTACGCGGTGTGGCCGTCGGCGTCGACCCCGACATCGGTGAGCTCGGCCACGCGCGGGTCGGCGGCGAGGTCGGCGCGCAGCACCTCCTTCAGCGTGAAGCCGGCGTCGTCGGACCCGATCGCGATGCGGAACGTCATGCGTGCACTCCTCTGTTCGTGGTGGTGGTGGTGGTGGTGGTGCTGGCGGTGGTGTCGGGCTGCTCGACCCGGCTGGTCAGGACCTCGCCGATCCGGGTGAGGACCATCCCCATCGAGACGGCACCGGCATCGGGCGTCCCGAGGCTCTTCTCGGCGAGCGGGCGGGCGCGGCCGACCCGCGGAGTGAGTGCAGCGGTCGCCACCGCCTGCCGGACGGCGACCTCGGCGGCGGCGGCCCAGGCATCGGGGAGCGGTCGTCCAGCCGCGACCGCTTCGTCGAGCACGTCGACGAACGGCAACAGTGCGTCGAGGAGCGTCTTGTCCCCGCGCTGCGCCCGCCCGAGCTGGACGATCGCCTCCGCGAACGCCGCCGCGGCGTCGACCACCATCGGTGGGGTGACCTCGTCGGCGTCGTCTCCGATCGACGCGCCGAACGCTTCGAGCGCCGCACCCCACAGGACGCCGGACGTCCCGCCGGCCTCGGCCGCCCAGGCCTCTCCCGCGCGTCCGAGCAGGAAGCCGACCCCGGCGGACCCGTCGATGCCCTCGACTGCCCGGCGAGCGGCGCCGACGCCCTTCACCATCCCGCGTCCGTGGTCCCCGTCACCGGCCACCGCGTCGATGCGACCCAGTTCGTGTTCCTGCTCGCGGAGCAGTCCGTCCATCGCCCGGACCACGGCGCGTGCTGCTTCGCCCGCTCGACGGGAGGCCGGGGTCGCGTCCGGGACGACGGACGCGGTGGTCGCCGCCTCGGTCGCGACGTCCGCCGGGACCAGCGCCGCGACCGGTGCGGCGGACTTGCGGTACGCCGGCGTGTGGGCATCGGCCCGCCAGAGGCGCTCGAGTTCGTCGTCGAGCCACTGCAGGGTGAGCGAGCAGCCGCCCATGTCCAGGCTCGTCACGAGTTCGCCCACCTCGGGTTCGACGACCTCGACCCCCGCGGCCGTCAGGAGCGGAGCGATCCGGCCCCACAGCAGGAACAGCTCCTCGTACTTCGTGTCCCCCAGGCCGTTGAGGACGGCTGCGACCCGACGGGGCGCCGTCGAGTCACGTACCGCTGCGTCGAGCGGGGACTCCACCAGCAGACGCTCGACGAGCAACTCGGCCAGGGCTCGTGCCGGGAGCAACGGGACGTCCCGGATGCCCGGCTCGCCGTGGATGCCGAGCCCGAGGCCGAGGTGTCCGGCCGGCACGGTGAAGAGCGGCCCGGCCGAACCCGGCAGGGTGCACCCGGAGAAGGCGACGCCGATGGTTCGGGTCCGTCCGTTCGCGTGCCGACCGATCCGCTCGACCTCGTCGAGGGACGCGCCCGCGGCCGCGGCGGCACCCATCGCCTTGAACACCGTGAAGTCGCCCGCGATGCCGCGGCGACGGTCGGCCTCGTCGGCCGAGGCGACGTCGTCGGTGACGACGACGATCCGGGTGTCGATGCCGGCCGCACGGAGCCGCTCCGCAGCGAGCCCGAAGTTCATCGTGTCTCCGGCGTAGTTGCCGAAGGACAGCACGACCCCGCGGCCCTGGTCGGCGGCCCTCGCGACCGAGTACACCTGCGCGGCCGACGGCGAGGTGAACACGTTGCCGACGACGGCACCGGTCGCGAGCCCGGGTCCGACCAGCCCGCTGAACGCCGGGTAGTGCCCCGAGCCTCCGCCCACGACGACTGCGACCTGTGGTGACGCACCGGCGGTCGGCAGGGTCACCACCCCGCCGGTGACGCCGCGCACCCGGTCGGCGTACAGGGCGAGCCAGCCTCTGAGTTGGTCCTCGGCGAAGTCCTCGGGGTCGTCGCAGATCGTGGTCATGGTGGGGTCCTCCTCGGGGACGCGTGGGTGGGTGGGTGGCGTGGTGGTCATCTGCCTCAGGGCTGTGCATCGGTCGTCGGGGCCGGCGGCACGCGGAGTCGGCCGACCATGACGAAGGCGCAGGCGTAGAGCCGATGAAGGTCCATGTGACCGCGGCGCCCCGGTGCCGCGGTGCGAGCGCCGGCCTGATGGCACCCATCGGGACGAAGCCGGCGAGCGAGCAGCCGAAGGAACACCCCGCGACGAGGACCCCGAGGAGGCCAGCGGCCAGGGGACGGGGTGTCCCGAGGCGGTCGAGCCCGCCCGGATCGGTAGGACGCGCGCGAGGGAGGAGGGGTTCCGTCGACGTTGACATGTTCGCTCTCGATCGCGGGACTATGTGACATCGGGTATGTTACCCACTCATGTCCCACTCCTCGAACCACGACCCTGCAGCAGACGACATCGCCGCGGCCCTCCGTTCCGGCCCGGTCCGCGTCGACCACACCAACGCCTTCGCCGGCCGGGTGGCGGTGGTGACCGGTGGCGCCTCCGGCATCGGCGAGGCCATCGCCCACGCGCTCGCCGAGCGCGGCGCCCGTGTCGCCGTCGTCGACGTCCGCGCGGAGGCTGCTGCCGCCGTCGCGGCCGACCTCGTCGGTACCGGGCACCTCGGTGCGGCCTGCGACGTGACCGACCAGGCTTCGGTGGATGCCGCGGTCGCGACCGTGATGGCCGCCACCGGCCGTGTCGACGTCCTCGTCAACAGTGCGGGCATCGTGGCCCTCGGAGCGGCCGAGGACCTGGGCGCCGACGCCTGGGCACGGACGCTCGACGTCAACCTCACCGGCACCCACCGGGTGGCGCAGGCGGTGGGGCGGCACATGCTCGACGCCGGGTACGGGCGCATCGTGAACATCGCGTCGCAGGCTGCGCACGTCGGGCTCGACGGACACGCCGCGTACTGCGCGTCCAAGGCCGGCGTCCTCGGCCTCACCCGGGTGCTCGCGCTCGAGTGGGGACGTCGGGGAGTGACGGTCAACACGGTGTCGCCGACCGTCGTGCTCACCGCGCTCGGGCGCTCGGCGTGGGCGAACGACGCGGGCCTGCGCCACCAGGACGAGATCCCGACCGGGCGGTTCGCCACCCCGGCCGAGATCGCGTCGGCCGTGCTCTTCCTCGCGGGCGAGTCCGCAGCGATGGTGAACGGTGCGGACCTCCGGGTCGACGGTGGTTTCACGATCCGGTAGCGCGGGCGGCGTTACGATCGCGGTGCCGTCCGCACGCCCGACGGCACCGCACCCGGGAGGCCCGCGCTCGATGTCTGACAGAACCCCGTCCGCATCGGCACCGGCCGTTCCCACTCCGGTCAGTCCGGACCGGCCCGGGTCGGCGACGCCCGCCCCTGAGGGCCAGCGGTCCCGGTTCCCGCTCGACACCGTCTACCAGGCCGCGCGGATGTACTACCTCGAGGACGCCACGCAGAACGAGATCGCCACGCGTCTCGGGGTGTCCCGCCCCACGGTGAGCCGACTCGTGTCCGAGGCCCGCCGAGCCGGCCTGGTCCGGATCGAGGTCGTCGACCCGTTCCAGGACGAGACCGTCGCCCTGGCCGAGCGACTGCAGGTGGTGCTCGGGCTCCAGGCCGTGCACCTCGCCGCCGTCACGCACACCGCGACCCTGGGCGTGGACCTCGCCGAACCGGTCGCCGCCGCCGTCGAGGGGATGCGCCTGGCCCCGGGCGACGCCGTGCTGATGTCGTCCGGCAGCACCGTGCACGCGATCGCGCACGGAGCGATGCCGGCGATGCCCGGCGTGCAGCTCGTCCCGACCGTCGGTGGTCAGGCCGACCCGAACCAGTGGTTCCAGACCAATGAGATCACCCGCGCGGCCGCGGAGCGGTCCGGTGCGATCCCGACGTTCCTGTTCGCGCAGGCCCTGCCGTCGGAGGCGCTCCGGGCCTCCCTGGACGAGGACCCCGCGTTCCAGCACGTCGTCGGGCTGTGGAGCCGAGCGAAGGGCGCGATCCTGGGGATCGGCGCGCCGGTCGTGACGCGGGACGCGATGGCCCGCGGGCTGCCGGTCGACGACGACGTGTTCGACCGGGCGACCGGCGACGTCTGCCTCAACTTCACCGGCCCGGACGGTGAACCCATCGAGTTCCCCGGCAGCGACCGCATGGTGCGGACCTCTCGCGAGGTGCTCGCCGCCGTGCCCCACGCGGTCGGCGTCGCCGTCGGCGCGGTCAAGGTGCCGAGCATCATCAGCGCCGTGCGCGGCCGTCTGGTCAACGAGCTGGTCACGGACGCAGCGACGGCCAGGGCGCTGCTCGACGCGCTGGCCTGACCCGTCGGCGGCCCGGTCCGTCAGTGGTCCTGGCCGGCCGGGAGGCCCGGATCACTCAGCGCGCGTGCCGCACGTCCCACAGGTGGTGGACCGGGTCGTGCGCGTAGTACACCGCGAGGGTCGCGACCGTGAAGCCGCTGCCGTCGGAACGACGTCCGGTGCGGTCGAGCTGGTCGTCACGGACGGCGGCGAACGCCCGGGCGGCCCGACGGGCGGCGGCCGTCAGTTCCTCGGTGACCGCCGCGGGGTCCTGCTCGCCGTAGCGCTCGGCGACGGCGGTGGCGTCCTGGTCCCAGTTCGGGAAGAGCGGGTCGTCCTCGGTGAGCATCAGCTCGAGGCGCTCGGTCATCTTCCGGTGCACGTCGCGGACGTGGGCGCCGTACTCGAGCGGTGACCAGGTCGCGTCGTCCGGGCGCTGCCGGACGTCGTCGCGGCGCAACCGCTCCGGCCACCTCGCGGTGTTCGCGTCGATGAGTTCCGGCACGTCGCGGATCGTCGTCGTGCCGCCGTCGAAGCCGCAGTCCGGGCAGGCCGACTCGATGACCCAGGTCCAGTTCTTCGTGTCCGGTTCGATCGCCACGGCCAGACCGTAGCAGTCACCGGACCCGGCAGGGCGGTCCGTAGGGTGAGGCCATGCGACTGCTGCTCGTCCGCCACGGACAGACCCCCGCCAACGTGACCGGCCTGCTCGATGCCGAAGTCCCCGGGCCCGGCCTGACCGACCTCGGGCAGGAGCAGGCTGACGCGCTGCCCGCAGCCCTCGGCGACCGGGGGATCGAGCGGCTCTTCACCTCGACCATGGTCCGGACGCAGATCACCGCCGCACCGCTCGCGCGTGCGCTCGACCTGGAGCCCGTGGTGCTGCCGGGCCTCCGTGAGATCGAGGCCGGCGAGCTGCAGGGCAAGCGCGACACCGTGTCGGTGCAGACCTACCTCGCCGCGGCGTACGCCTGGGCCGCGGGGGACCTCGACGAGCGGATGCCCGGCGCCGAGGACGGCCACGCCTTCTTCGGCCGCTACGACGACGCCGTCCGGCAGATCGAGGCGACCGGCGCCGAGGTCGCGGCGGCCTTCAGCCACGGTGCCGCGATCCGGATCTGGGCCGCGGTGACGGCGCAGAACGTCCCGAACGACCTCGGCCGGAACCGGCACCTGGAGAACACCGGCGTCGTCGAGCTCGAGGGCTCGACGACGGACGGGTGGCGCCTCGTGGACTGGGCGGGCGAGCCGATCGGCGGCGACGACCTGGCGGACCTGAGCGCGCAGGACCCGACCGGCGAGCGGTTCTGACGGGGCCGGTCCGAGCCTCCCGTCCGGGTCCCCGCACAACGCGACGTGGGCGGCTCCACGCAACGACATGTCGTTGCGTGGAGCCGCCCACGTCACGTGTTGCGGAACGGTCAGGCGAGCTGCGACGCCGACGTCAGCGGCACGATGACGCGGTGCGACTCGCGCAGCACGTCGAGGGTGCGCTGGACCTCGTCGGCGCGGTCCTCCGCCGTCCAGCCGAGGGTCTCGGCCATGACGTCAGCGAGCTCGTCGAGCAGGTCGATCGTGACGCCACCGACGAACGCGAGGTTCGTGCGGCGGAGCACCACGTCGACCAGGTGCACGGCCTGCTCGTGCTCGGCGAAGTAGCGGACCTCGGCGCGGGTGAGCGTCGCGTCCGACTCGAGCGGCTCGACCGGGCCGGTGACGAGTGCGTCGACGACCTCGGCGGCACGGGTGCCGTAGCGGTCGAGCAGACGGTCGACGGTCTCGGACGCGAGGCCGTCACGGTGCGACTTGATCCACAGGGCACGCTGGCCGTCGGTGGTCGGGAAGTCCTTGCCGCCGCCGATCGGCATGCCGGTGGTGTCGACCTTGCGGGCGACGCCGAGCTTCGTGGTGACGTCGGTGGACAGGTGCGCGGCCAGGGCGCGGAAGGTCGTCCACTTGCCGCCGACGAGCGACAGCACGGTGGTGTCCGGCAGGCCGGCGATCGCGGTGTCGACGATCCGGTAGTCACGCGACACGAACCCGGGGGCGGTGTCCTCGTGACGGGGGAGCGGTCGGATGCCGGAGTAGCTGTACACGATGTGGTCGCGCGTGACCTCGATCTGCGGGAACACGTGCTTCACGAGGCCGAAGAAGTAGTCGATCTCCTCGTCGGTGGTGACGACCGGCTGCGACGGGTCGGCGTCGATGTCGGTCGTGCCGATGAGGACCCGGCCCTTGAGCGGGTAGATGAGGACGATGCGGCCGTCGTTGTTCTCGAAGAACAGCTCGCGGCCCTTCGTCGCCTCGAGCAGCTCGGGGTTGTCGACGACGATGTGGGAGCCCTTCGTGCCGCCCATGTACTTCGTGCCGCCGCCGAACGCCTCGTTGGTCAGGTCGGTCCAGGGGCCGGACGCGTTCACGACGACGTCCGCGGTGAACACGAACTCCTCGCCGGTCTCGCGGTCGCGGAGCAGGACACCGCCGTCGCGGGCGCCGACCGCCTCGACGTAGTTCGTCGCACGGGCGGTCGCGTCGGCACCGGTGCCGGTGCCGGCGGCCAGACCGTCCTTGAGGACGTCGAGCGCCAGGCGCTCCGGCTCGTGCACGGAGGCGTCGTAGTAGGTGCCGGTGTACTTCAGGTCGCGGTTCAGCGCGGGCATGTCCTCGAGCGCGGCCTTCTTGGTGCGGAAGACGTGCTTCGGGACGGATCCACCGTCACGCGAGAAGGAGTCGTAGATCGTCATGCCGATCTTGATTAGCATCGCGCCGCGCTCCTTGGTGGAGCGCTGCTTGTGCGTGAGCATGCGCAGCGGGGCGTTCATGATGCCGGAGAAGGTGGAGAAGACCGGCATGGTCGTCTGCAGCGGCTTGACGTAGTGCGGGGCGATGCGGATCAGGCCGTTGCGCTCCTGCACGCTCTCGCGCACGAGGCGGAACTCGCCGTTCTCCAGGTAGCGGATGCCGCCGTGGATCATGTGGCTCGATGCTGCGGAGGCGCCGGAGCCGTAGTCGCTGCGCTCGACGATGGCGACGTCGACACCCTGCAGGGCGAGGTCGCGGAAGGTGGCGATGCCGTTGATCCCGCCCCCGACGATGAGGACCTGTGCGTTCGGGCGTCCGGTGAGGGCGGTGACCGTGTTCCTGGGCTGCGTCTTCTTCGACATGGTCGTTCGCATCGCTTTCTGGGGTCGATTCCGTTGGTACTCCATCGATCGTGCGCTCGTCGGAACGCTTGGGCAACCTGCCTGCACGGACGTGCAGAACGGTTGTCGCGCCTCCGTCCCGTGGTGCGGCAGCGCCGAGTGGAGGCACGGACGGGGTTGCAGATGGCGTGCACGTCCGTGCATGCTCGGATCCATGAGCGATGCCGCCCAGCCCGTGCGCACCCAGCAGGCCCTGCGGGCCGCGCACCTCTACTACCTGCAGGACCTGACGATGGACGCCATCGCCGACGAGCTCGGCACGTCCCGCTCGTCGGTGTCCCGACTGCTGAAGTACGCACGGGACACCGGACTGGTCGACATCCAGATCCGCTCGCCACTCGACCAGGCCGCCGCGCTCAGCCGCAGCATCCGCGCACGCTTCGGCGTGCACGCGCACGTCGTCCCGGTGCCGGACCACACGAGCGACGTGGACCGGCTGGAGCGTGTGGCCCTGTCTGCTGCCCGGATCCTGACGCAGTACATCGAGTCCAACATGGTGATCGGCATCTCGTGGGGCTCGACGGTCAGCGCCGTCAGCCGGTACCTCGTGCCGAAGACGACGCACGGCTCCACGATCGTGCAGGTGAACGGTGCGGCGAACACCCGCACGACCGGCATCGTCTACGCCTCGGAGATCCTCCGGCGCTTCGGTGAGGCGTACGGCGCCCTCGTG
This sequence comes from Curtobacterium sp. MCBD17_030, assembly GCF_003224255.1. Classification (NCBI taxonomy): domain Bacteria; kingdom Bacillati; phylum Actinomycetota; class Actinomycetes; order Micrococcales; family Microbacteriaceae; genus Curtobacterium; species Curtobacterium sp. MCBD17_030. The sequence goes on from NZ_QKLI01000014.1 coordinate 89,893, forward strand.
CAGCAGTTCCCGGTGCCCGCGTTCTTCGACGACCCCGCCACGAAGGCCGCGCTCTTCCGGGAACGCTCGATCCGCCGCGTGCTCGACCTGCACGAACGGATGGACGTCGTCGTGTTCGGTGTCGGCGCCCCGCAGGCACCGGTGCCGTCGCACGTGTACTCCGGCGGGTACCTGGACCCGGCCGACCAGGACGAGCTCGTCACCGCGCAGGTCGTGGGCGACGTCTCCACGGTGTTCTACCGGGCGGACGGGTCGTGGAAGGACATCGGGGTGAACGCCCGGGCCGGTGCCCCCGACCTCGACACGATCAAGCGCGCACCGCGGCGGATCTGCGTGGTCGCCGGGCGGGAGAAGGCCGCGTCGCTGCGCGGAGCGCTGGCGGCGGGGCTCGTGACGGACCTCATCCTCGACGAGAGCGTGGGGCAGGCGATCCTGCAGAACTGACACCCGGTCCGGAGGCCGGTGCCCCCGCTCCGGGGTGAGCGTCCCGGTCCGGCTGTCGGTGGTCTGATCTACGGTCGGAGCATGGTGCTCCCTCCCGAAGTCGGTCCGTCCGCCGTCCGCTCCTCCGGCACCACGCGGCAACGACCCGTCGAACGGCAGGACACCCGCTCCTACCGACGACTGGCCGGGACGGACATCGACCAGGCGATGGCGTTCTTCACGTCCGACTACGACCTGAAGGCGCCGGTGATCCGCCGCACCCGCCCCGAGACGCTGTGGGACTTCGCCGGTGTCACCGACGAGCGGATGTCGCTCCGGACCTCTCGGTTCGGCGTCGACCTGCGCAGCCAGAGCCAGTCCGACGACGTCATCGTCGCGTGGCTCCGCAGCGGCAGCAGCACCATCACGTTCAACGGACGCTCCGTCGACCTGGTGCAGGGAGTGCCGATGGTCCTGCCGTCGGAGACCTACGACCTGCACCACCGTGACATCGGCCTGAACCTCGTGCACCTGGACCGGAAGTTCCTGACCGATCTGGTCGGCGACGAGACCTTCGCGTTCGAACCGCTCGAGCGCCCGGACCAGGACGGCCTGCGCGTCTGGCAGGAGACCGTCCGCCGACACTCCTCGACGTGGCTGCAGGTCGACACCGAGCTGTCCGCCATCGCCCGCCGGGACATCGCCGAGGCCTTCGCGACCGCCGCCGTCCGCGCGTTCCCGCGTCGCAGCAGCTGGCGCGCCGCGGTCTCCGGCACCGGGCCGGAGCACCAGCGCCTCCGTCGTGCTCTCGACTACGTGCACGCCCACGCCCGCGAGTCGATCGGGACTCCCGAGATCGCCGCGGCCGCCGGTCTCAGTCCGCGCGGTCTGCAGCAGTCGCTCCGCCGCCACCTCGACCAGACCCCGGGTGAACTGCTCCGGTCCGTGCGACTCGACGGTGCGCGCGAAGACCTGCGGCGTGCCGAGCGGGACGAGACCTCGGTGGCCGACATCGCCCGCGGGTGGGGCTTCGGGCACCTCGGGCGGTTCTCGGCGGCGTTCCGGTCCCGCTTCGGCGAGCTGCCGAGCGACACGCTGCGATCGCGACCGCGTCACTGAGCAGCATTCGGTGGGAGCGCTCCCGAGCGCCGCCTCGCCGAACATCGTGACACCGAACACCTTCGACCCGGGCGATCGTTCGGCCTGACCGCACCAGCAACGAACACGCGGCTGAATAGTGGGGACCGAGCAACTGCCCACGAAGGAGTCCGTCATGCGCATCGGCATCCCCACCGAGATCAAGAACAACGAGTTCCGCGTCGCCGTCACCCCCGCCGGGGTCGCCGAGTTGACGATGCACGGACACGAGGTGCTCGTGCAGGCCGGAGCAGGGACGGGATCGGCCTTCGATGACGACGAGTACACCGGCGCCGGCGCCACCGTGGTGCCCGACGCCCGTCGGGTCTGGGACCAGGCGGAGATGGTCCTGAAGGTCAAGGAGCCCGTGGCCGCCGAGTACCCGCTGATCCGCGAGGGCCAGGTGCTCTTCACCTACCTGCACCTGGCAGCCGACCGCCCGTTGACCTCGGCGCTCGTCGAGTCCGGCGCGACCGCGATCGCGTACGAGACCGTGCAGCTGCCGGACCGCTCCCTGCCGCTGCTCTCGCCGATGTCCGAGATCGCCGGCCGGCTCGCCGCGCAGGTCGGTGCGCACCACCTGATGCGCGCGAACGGCGGACGTGGCCTGCTCCTCGGTGGCGTCCCGGGGACACCGAAGGGCCGTGTCGTGGTGATCGGCGGCGGCGTCGCCGGTGAGCACGCCGCGACGATCGCCCTCGGGATGGGCGCCGAGGTGACGGTCTTCGACATCAGCCTGCCGCGCCTCCGTGCCCTCGACGCGCGCTTCGACGGACGGGTGACGACCCTTCGTTCGAGCCCGCTCGCGATCGCCGCGGCCGTGGCGGACGCCGACCTGGTCATCGGGTCGGTGCTGATCCCGGGTGCCTCGGCACCGAAGCTCGTGACCGACGCGATGGTCGCCGACATGCGACCCGGATCGGTCCTGGTCGACATCGCCATCGACCAGGGCGGCTGCTTCGAGGGCTCGCGGCCGACCACCCACGACGACCCGACGTTCGCGGTGCACGACGCCGTCTACTACTGCGTGGCGAACATGCCGGGCGCGGTACCCCGCACCAGCACGATCTCGCTGACGAACGCGACACTGCCCTACGCGGTGGCGATCGCGGACCAGGGGTGGGAGCGCGCGCTCGAGTCCGATCCCGCCCTCGCGCTCGGGCTCAACGTGCACGCGGGCCGGGTGACGAACGGAGCCGTCGCCGCTGCGCACGGGCTGGTGGCCGCCGCACGCTGAGCCCACCGGGGCCCGCCGGAGCCCACCGGAGCCCACCGGAGCCCACCAGCGGGGCGGGGTGGGCCGCGCCTCCAGTCCGGCCCTGCCCGTTAGGGACGCGAAAGCGACAG
>NZ_QKLI01000015.1:0-76702 GCF_003224255.1 Curtobacterium sp. MCBD17_030
TACGAGCTCTACGACAAGCACAACACGGTCCTTTCAGACCTGACGGTGCCGGCGGTACGGGAAGCGAACCGCATCGTCCAGACCCTCCTCATCCCAGCCTCCGAAATCGCGAAGCGGGAGAAAGCCGTCCGGGCGGTGATCCACTCCGGCTACTTGGAAGGGTTCCCGGACGCCATGCCCTGGCAGTCGCAGCTGTGGATGTACGCCCGCGGTGAAGTCACCCGCGAGCAGCTGTCCGCGTACGCCGACGAAGGCCGACAGATCCCCCGCCATCCCGACCACAGCGCGATCGGCCCGGCGGACGTGCCCGAGGACTGGTGGCAGACAACACAGGCCCGCATCCGCAGGCATCTCCTCAACACAACCCTCACCGAACCAGAAGTAGCTGCCGCCCTACAGATCAGCAGCGACGAGGTCGTTGAGTTGTTCGATTCGTGCCGGCTGCTGAGCTTCGACCTCGAGGGTGAAGAACGCATCCCCGACTGGCAGATCCTTGCCCCGGCTCTCCCCGAGTTCGGCGACCGCTCCGTCCTGCTCCCAGGACTGGAAGTGCTCTACGCGGCAGCACCGCAGCCACTCCTGGACGCGGCAGCGATGACCGAGTTCATGACCACACCCTGCACACACCTCACCGTCGACGCCGACGCCCTGACGCCGTTGCAATGGATTCGGGAAGGGCGCCCGCTCGAGACAGTCATCGCCCTGTTCCGGGGACGGGAATGGTGAGCGCCGCGAGCCGCCCGGACCTGTTCCTGCTTAGCGTCGCCTTCGACCTCGCCGGCCCACACGGACACATGTACTTTCGCGACCCGACCAGCCCCGAACTCCGTCAGATCATCGTTCACAGCGCTGACGGAGGTTCTGGCTACCGGTGCGAACCCGCCCCCGGCGACACCCGGGACGGGTGGGGGCCGTTCCTTGCCGAAGCGGGCTGGCTCATGGCCCTCATCCGACCCGACACCCCGGAGGAACGCAGCTGATGGGGCCTGCACTCGAATGGGTCGCCGACGCTTACAGCGGTCGGCCGCAGATCACGATGCCGTACGGGCTTGGCGAAACCACCGACCTCACCGACGCCCTCGCCGTCCTCAAGCTCGCGGGGCTTCGCGCGGTCGTGGAGTCGCACGACACGATCCGCCTCGCCGACGGCCGCCGCGCACGCTTCCCAACCCTCACCCAACGCCCCCGCGACGACGACCCGAACGATGCGGAACTGCTCCTCCTGGCACCGCGGACTGTCACTACGACGCAGATCGCGCTCGCGGAACAGACCGCGACGGTGCTGTTAGTCGACGTTGACCGGCGCCGGGTCTGGATTGACGGCAGACAAGCCCTTGGGACGAAGGAGCGGTGGAAGGATGCGGCACCGATCTACGTGGCGTTCGCCGTCGCACGGATGCTCGCCGTCAACGGCTCCACCTTCGACAAGCTCGTGCAGTCCGGGCTGACTGCCGGGCAGGTGGACGACGCGCTTGCACGCCTCGGGAAACGCGTGCACCGCACAGACATCGGGTGGGAGTCCCGGCAGGTCGGCGGGCTCGTCGACTTCGCCATCGCCTGCTACCCAGGACCCGGCGGTGTCAGGACAAGGTGGACGTCCAACGTGCCGCTCGTCGAGCAAGCGGAACGGCTCAGCGCAGCTGGTTGCCGCATCTCCGGACGTGCCATCTCCGACCGGCCCGACTATCCCGCCATCAGCAAGCGTGAGATGCCCTACCGGGTCGTGGCGTTCACCGAACAGGAAGTCGACATGGCCGCGCTCGGCTTCGAACCCGACACGATCGGCTTCTCCGGCGCCGAACTCATCCGGCCCGCGGACGCGACGATCTTCCTCACCGCAGCCGCCGCCGGATACACGGACCGCACCGACGACATCATCACCGCCAACACGCTCCTCCGCTCCGACTACCGCAACGCCGACGACGCAGCATCGTTGCAGGAGGTGCGGGACCGGCTGCAGTTCCTCGCTGACAACGGCTACGACCTCCGCTGGAACCTCCCCAGCTGACCGCCCATGACCCCCACCCGCTAGCCCGCCGGGGCCCTCACCCTCCTTCCGAACCCCCACGCAGCCGACGTTCCCGACGACGGGGAACTCTGGTACCGCGACAACGACAGCAACGCCCTGTGGGAGCCGCTCGACACGCTCCGAGAAGCAGGAACATCATCTGGGCCAAGTCCGACAGGAACACGTGGGCCGCCATCGGCCGTTTCTCCGACATCAACGACGGCCGAGAAGCGGGGCAGGCGCAACTACTCGAGGTGGTGGGCTGGAGTGAGCGCTTCTTCGTCTGCGGCGACGTCTCCCTTCTCGGCTCCCGATGGCGATGGCGCAGCTGGCTCACCCATGCACGCAACCAGTCGCCGACTCCGGCGATCGTCGTCGGACCCGTCCTGGTACCGAGCAACCGTCTACGCGGATCAGCTCGCCACCGTTGACGCCGCGATCACTCAGCTCCAGCCTGCCCGGCCCTGTCCGCCATGGCATCCGTAACAGGACAAGCGCCTGGCTTCGTCTGGCTTCCACGCGAAGAAGACCTCACCCGAGCGAGCACCTGCACACGCCACTGACTCCGGCCTAGCATGCCCGCCCCACTCCGCTACAGAAGCGCTGCGCTTCACCGAGCTCTCCGCACCCCCGCCACGAGCGCCGTCTCGCCACTACCCGATTCCACCCGAATAGCGTCACGAGCGACGTCTCGACGAACTACGACGAGATTGGCCAGTGGGCAAAGTTGGCTGCACCACCGACTTCAGCCCGGAGGACGACTGTGAGCAGCTGGCTCATCACCGGTGCATCCGGCAGTCGGCGCCGTCCGTCGTTGCGTCAGCGGTCGGTCTGCGCGGACGCGACCTCGAGGGTCACAACGACCGCCGCCACGGCGAGCGCCGTGAGCGGCAGCGACACCGCCGGCACCGCGATCGACGCGAGGACCACGAGCACCAGGACCACCACAACGGCGTTGGCCCGCGCCGACAGTGACGGCCGGATCGCAAGCGCCCAGATCGACAGCACGAACACGGCGACCGGCACCGCGACGGTCGCCGCGACCGAGGCGGACGACAGCTCGACGTGTCCGGCATCGGCGCTGACCGCGACCTCGACGCCGGCCGGCAGGGCACCGGCGGCGGCGAAGACGAAGTAGTGGCCGTAGCCGAACACGAGCGCGGTGGGCAGCGAGCGGATGTGCGCGTGCTGCTCGCGGGAGAAGTAGATCCACCACATCCCGACGGTGATCACCAGCCCGCACCCCGCGAGCGCTAGCAGGGCTCCGAGGTGCTCGGTGTGCGCGAGGGCGTCGATCACCGCACCGGCCGAGGCCACCAGCCCCTCGCCCAGGACGATGAGGGTGAACAGGGAAAACCGCTCGGCCAGGTGCCGGGTGTGCCACGGGGCCGTCCCCGTCGAGGTCTGCGCCCAGATCGGCACGGACAGCTCGGCGAGCACGAGGAACGGTGCCGCGTACGACCAGACGTCGTCGGGCAGGGCCAGGGAGACGACCCAGAGCACCTGCACGACCGTGATGCCGACGGCGTGCAGGGTGGCTGTCCTGCGGTAGCGGGTGGAGGACGCGGCGGCGCGGATCCACTGCCCGACCAGGGCCAGCCGCATGACGACGTAGCCGATGACGCCGACCGTGAAGTTGTTCTCGACCATGGCCGCGTGCACCCCGGCGGCGAGGACAAGCACCCCGGCCATCTGCACGAAGGTCATCACGCGGTAGAGCCAGTCGTCGGTGTCGAACGACGTGGCGAACCAGGTGAAGTTCATCCAGGCCCACCAGATCGAGAAGAACACGAGCCCGTAAGCCAGGACGGCGGACGTGACGTGGCCCTCGACCTCGATCTCGTGCAGGTTCGTCGCGGCGAAGCCCACCGCGACGACGAACACCAGGTCGAACAAGAGCTCCAGGGGGCTCGCGGCCCGATGTTGTTGAGCGGGGTCGCGCGGCACCATCCGGTGGAGTCCGGTCGTCGGCATCGTCAGCCCCTCAGCGCTGTTCGCGCAGGTAGGTGAGCACCGCACGGACCCGTCGGTTGGCGTCGTCCGGTGTCAGATCGAGCTTCGTGAACACGTTGCCGACGTGCTTCGCGACGGCGGCGTCGGACAGGTGCAAGTCGCGAGCGATGTCGGCGTTCGAGGCGCCCTCGGCCATGTGCGTCAGGACGGTCAGTTCGCGTTCGGTCAGCCTCGCCAGCGGACCGTCGACGTCGCCGCTCCGCGTGAGGTGCCGCACCACGTCCGGGTCGACGACCACGCCACCGTCCGCAACGGTCTCGAGCGAGCGGAGGAACGCGGCCACCCGGCCGACGCGGTCCTTGAGCAGGTACCCAACACCACCGCGACCGTCGTCGAGCAGGTCCTGCACGTACGCGTCCGCGACGTACTGGGACAGCACGACGACCGGCAGACCGGGGTGTTCTAGGCGGAGCGTGACGGCGGCGCGGAGACCATCGTCCGTGTCGGTCGGGGGCATCCGAACGTCGGTGAGCACGAGGTCAGGCATCCGTCCTGCTGCGGCCAGCGCCGCGACCTCGTCGACCAGTCGTCGGGCATTGTCGGTCGAGCCGAGCACGGTGTGTCCGGCGCGTTCCAGCAGGCTGACAAGCCCCTCGCGGAGGAGCACCGCGTCCTCGGCCACGTAGATGTCCACGAGCGCCATTGGATCACGGCCCGGCGACGGTCGCATCGTCGACGAGCAGCGGCACGGTGAACCGGAGCACCGTCGGCCCTCCCCGCGGGCTGTCCACGCGGAACGCGCCCCCGAGGACCGTCGCCCGCTCCCGAAGGCCGTCGAGCCCGCCGCCCGGTGACGGTGCAGCTCCGCCGACGCCGTCGTCAACGACCTCGAGCCAGAACCAGCGGTCGAGCGTCCCTGCGCTGATCGACACGGCGGTCGCCGAACCGTGGCGAGCTGCGTTCGTCAGCGCCTCGCTCACGACGAAATACGCCGCCGTCTCAATCCGGGCGGCGACCCGCTCGGGCAAGTCGACATCCGCACGAACGGACAGCGGCGAGCGTGACGCGAGCTCCTCGACGGCTGCCCCGAACCCGTGGTCTACGAGCACCCGGGGATGGATGCCGCGGATGCTCGCCCGCAGTGCGGCGACCGCGTCGTCGACGTTGCCTGTGATCCGGTCGAGCTGTGTCCGGACGGCAACCAGGTCGGAACCAGTCTGCTCTGCCGCGTCGAGTTCGAGCCCGAGGAGACCGATGTTCATCGAGAGCACGGTGAGCTGCTGCTGTGCGCCGTCGTGCAAATCGCGCTCGATGCGCCGGCGTTCCGCGTCGAATCCGTCGAGCAACGCCTGCCGGGAGTACGTGAGCTCCTCGACGCGCTGCTCGAGCACCTCGGCCCGGCCGGACAGCAGCGCCCGCGCGACCTGCACGTGGACGGTCGCGAGCGCATTGACCATGTACACCAGGACGACGAGGGCGACGAGGGCACCGGCGAGGACGACCGCCGCCGGCAGCTGCAGGCCGTCCACCCAGTTCCGGATCACATCGTCGTCCCGGGGACCGGCACCGGTCGCGGCGCCGACGGCGACCCCGACGGCCGCGAGCACCAGCACCACCAGGGCGAAACCGATTCCCGCGACCACGAGGAACACGACTAGGTAGCCGAGTTCGGACCACACCAGGGGGTCCCGGAGCCGACCGCGGAACGTGCGGGGACGGGCACGGCCCACACGGCGGGGGTCCGGGATCGCGCGCAGTCCGAGGACGACCGGGTGTCGGCGGCCGAACCGGCCGGCCGCCACCGCCCAGACGGGTGCGAGGAACCAGGTCGCGACGACGGGTGCGACGACGACGAGGCCGAGCAGCGCGGTCAGCGTGACGACGAGCAGGGCCCTCCACGGAGCAGCGGAGGCCAGGAACGTCCACGGCGCGACCGCCGGCCACACGCGGTCAGTCCGGTCGGTCGTCGTCACCCGCCCACGGTAGGGGCAGGGGCGGCCGGCCACCAGCGTGCTGCCTCGCGGTGTCGGTGGTGCTGCCTCGCGGTGTCGGTCGAGCAGGCTCCACCGTCGGTGTCGACCCGTCCGGCGTGTGGCCCGCCGCCCGATCCGTCAGGATCCCCAGAACGCGGAACCGCTGACGACGCGACCGGCGCTGCCGATCTGTCCGTATGCAGGCCCCGCACCGCTCGAGGACGTCTCCGCGCGGTACGTCCGCCTGCTCGCCGACCGTCGCCACACGGCGTACGGCGTCTCCCTGTGGGCCCTCCGCGTGTTCTCGACCGAGGGCTCCCCGACCCCCGACCTCGCACACCGCGCAGCCGTGTCGTCCTCGGACGACGAAGGCGACGGCGTCCCCGCACGCAACGCCGTGGACGGGGACCCCGGCTCCCGCTGGGCGAGCGGGCACACCGACGACCAGTGGCTCGCCGTCGACCTCGGCGCGGAGCACGACCTGCACGGTGCCGTCGTGCGGTGGGAGGACGCGTTCGGCCGCGCCTACCGCATCGAAGCGCGGAACGCCGAGGACGACGCGTGGACCACGCTCGCGACCGAGACCGACGGCGACGGCGGGACCGACCGGCTCGCCCTCGACGGCTCGTGGCGGTACGTCCGCCTGCACGGGGTCGAGCGCGCGACACCGTACGGGTACTCGGTGTACGACCTCGAGATCCGGTAGCCGGGGCAGCACCCGTTGAACGACGGGGCCGCCGTGGTGCGGTTACGTCGTCCGACGGATGCCCCCGACCGGCGGGACCACGGATCCTGGCGGGACACCACCCGCACCACGTCTGGAGCACGGACCATGACCACCAATTCCATCGAGACCCTGGGCATCATCGGCGCCGGCAACGTCGGCGCGCAGATCGCCCGCCGCGCGATCGACGTCGGTCTCGACGTCGTCCTCGCGAACTCCCGCGGGCCGGAGACGCTCGAGGCCCTGATCGACGAACTCTCCCCCGGTGCCGGAGCAGCCACCGTCGCCGATGCCGCCCGGGCCGGCGACGTGGTCGTCGTCTCGATCCCGATCAACGGCTACCGGGACCTGCCGGCCGAGGCGTTCGCGGGCAAGGTCGTCGTCGACACCGGCAACTACTACCCGGAGTTCTTCGGGTCGGTCGACGAACTCGAGCAGGGAACGGTGCCGACCACCTCGGAGCTGCTCCAGCGGTCCCTTCCGGACGCCCGGGTCGTGAAGGCGTTCAACAACCTCGGCGCCGCCGACGTCACCACCGACGGGTCCCCCGCAGACGCCCCGGGTCGCCGTGCCCTCACCGTCGCCGGGGACGACGCGGACGCGAAGGCCGTCGTCACGGAACTGCTCGACCGGTTCGGGTTCGACGTGGTCGACGTGGGACCGCTCAGCGAGGGCTGGCGCTTCGAACGTGACCAGCCTGCGTACGGGGTCCGACACGACCGGGCCGGCATGACCGCCGCACTGGCGGCAGCGGCTCGCCGCTAGCCCGCGGGCGACGCCTCGGGCGCGGTCTCCGCTCCGGCCTCGGGTGCCGCCTGCGCCCCGGGGTCGTCCCGCACCGCTGCCGCGACGAGCGTGTCGAGCAGCCCGGGCCAGCGCGCCTCGAGTGCGTCCCGGCGTAGCTGCACGGCGTGCTCGCGTCCCGTCACACGCGTCCGGGTCAGCCCCGACTCGCGCAGCACCTTGAAGTGGTGCGAGAGCGTCGTCTTGTGGATGTCGAGCCGGTAGTCGGTGAGGTTGCACGGGTGGTAGTCGCCGTCCGACAGCCGCTCGATGATCACCAGTCGCGTGGGGTCACCGGCCGCCCGGAGCACCCGCACGAGTTCCAGGTCGTCGACGGCGGGCAACGGGAAGGGGTCGTGCCCAACCTTCGGCTCTTCATTTGACATGCATCAAACCTATCAGGAATGATCCCAATGGTTTGATGCTTGTCAAACGGTGCCGAGGCAACGACCTCGGAGCCGAAGGAGTGCCCACCGTGCCCACCACCACCGACCCCCGCGTCACCGACAACCGCGCCGCGATCCGCGCCGACCGACCGCCCGTCGGCCGGATCGCGATCGTCACCGCGGACCGCGTCGAGGACGTCGAGTTCTTCTACCCCTACTACCGGTTCGTCGAGGCCGGCTACGACGTCGACGTCCTGACGCCCGACGGCGGGACCGTCACCGGGTACGTCGGCCTGTCCCTGCGAACCGGGCTGCAGCGCGTCGCGGACGCCACCGCCGAGCACTACGACGCGGTCTTCATCCCCGGCGGCCTGGCCCCGGCCGAGGTCCGGACCGTCCCCGAGGCCCTGGCGTTCGTCGGCGACTTCGCCGCCACGGGTCGACTCATCGGCGCCGTGTGCCACGGACCCCAGGTCCTGGCCTCCGCCGGGCTGGTCGACGGACGCAGCCTGACGCCCTGGCACGAGGTCGCCGACGAGGTCCGCGCGGCCGGCGGCACCTGGATCGACGAGCCGGTCGTCGAGGACGGCCAGTTCGTCACCGCACGGAAGCCCGGCGACATGCCGCAGCAGCTGGCCCGGATCCTCGAACGGCTCGCCACGGCACGGACGGAGTGCGACGATGTCTGACCCTGTCCGCACCCCCTTCTCCGCGTCCGCCACCGCGGCCGACGTCCTCGCCGACGTGGACCTGCACGGCCGCCGGTACCTGGTGACCGGAGGCGCCTCCGGCATTGGCGCGGAGACCGCCCGTGCCCTCGCCGGCGCTGGCGCTGAAGTCGTCGTCGGGGTGCGCAACACGGCTCGCGCCGACGCGGCGTTCGCCGACCTGGAGGCCCGCGGCCGGGTCGTGCCGCGACCGCTCGACCTGAGCGACCTCGGTTCCGTGCGCCGCTTCACCGACGCGTGGCAAGGCACGGTCGACGGGGTGGTCGCCAACGCCGGCGTGATGGCTCTGCCCGAGAAGCAGCTCGCCGCATCGGGCTGGGAGATGCAGCTCGCGACGAACCACCTCGGCCACTTCGCTCTGCTGCTCGGCCTGCAGGAGCACCTGTTCGCGGCCGGATCCGCCCGGGTGGTGACGGTGAGTTCGACCGCGCACCTGCGCTCCACGTTCCACTTCGAGGACCCGCACTTCGCGGTGCGTCCGTACGACCGGTGGGCCGCCTACGCACAGTCGAAGACGGCCGACGTGCTCCTCGCGGTGGGCGTCGCCGACCGGTGGGCGGAGCACGGCGTCACCGCGAACGCCGTGATGCCCGGCTGGATCACGACCCGACTGCAGCGCCACCTCGACGACGCGACGCTCCGGGCGATGGGCGCGCTCGACGACGACGGCAACCGGATCGAGCAGCCGTTCTTCAAGACCCCGGCGCAGGGCGCGGCAACGTCGGCAATGCTGGTCGCCTCCCCGCTGGTCGCCGGCGTGACCGGGCGGTACTTCGAGGACAACCAGGAGTCGCCGGTGCTCGACGACGGCACCGGGCACGACCGCGGAGTCGCGCCGTACGCGCTGGACCACGGCAACGCGGAGCGGCTCTGGACGCTCAGTGCCGGATACGTCAGCTGACGGATGCTGCCCGGGCGAGCCTCCTGTCAGCGTGGAGGACGCCACGCACCATCCGTCACCAGCGACCCACGAGGAGCCCACCATGACTGGAAACCCGAAGCACATCGCCCTGGAGCCCGCCGCCCAGGAGTTCGTCGATGCGACGTCGAACCCGCCGTTCCTGAACGACCTGCCGCCCGCCGAAGGGCGCAAGGCGGTCGACTCCGTGCAGGACACCCCCATCTTCAAGCCCGACGTCGACGAGGAGTGGCTGGAGATCGAGGGCGGTCCCACCGGCACCGTGAAGATCCGCCTGGTCAAGCCGGCCGGCACGACGGCGAACCTGCCCGTCATCCTCTACGTGCACGGCGCCGGCTGGGTCTTCGGCGACGCCCACACCCACGACCGCCTGGTGCGCGACCTCGCGATCGGGTCGAACGCCGCCGTCGTGTTCCCCGAGTACGACCGTTCCCCCGAGGTCGGTCACCCGGTCGCGCTCGAGCAGTCGTACGCGGCAGCTCAGTGGGTCGTCAAGGAGGGGCGCGACAAGGGCCTCGACGCCTCGCGCTTCGCAGTGTCTGGCGACTCCGTCGGCGGCAACATGGCGATCGCGCTGTCGCTCATGGCAGCCGAGCGCGGCGACGTCGAGTTCGTGAAGCTCGTCGCCTTCTACCCCGTGACGAACGCCGCGTTCGACACCGGGTCCTACGAGGAGTTCGCCGAGGGCTACTTCCTCACCCGAGCAGGCATGCAGTGGTACTGGGACCAGTACACGACCGACGAGGCCGTGCGCGCCCTGCCCACGGTGTCGCCGCTCCGTGCGCCGCTCGAGGTACTCGCGACCCTGCCCGAGACCCTCGTCATCACCGGCGAGGCCGACGTGCTCCGCGACGAGGGCGAGGCCTTCGCCGCACGCCTGCGCGAAGCCGGTGTCAAGGCGACGAACGCCCGGTTCGGCGGCATCGTCCACGACTTCGTGATGGTGAACGCGCTGCACGACACCGAGGCCGCGAAGCACGCGTTGATGCTCGCCACCGCGTCGCTCCGCGCAGCCCTTGCCTGAGCAGGAGCACGGCCGCGCGAGCACCCCGGAGACGCTCGAGACGCTCGTCGCGCGCGAGGAGATCCGCACCCTGCTGGCGACCTACGCCCGCGGGGCCGACCGTCGCGACGCGGTGCTCGAGGCGTCCGTGTTCACCGAGGACGGGGTCGTCGTGCTGTACGACGGCGACCCCTCCTCGCACGATCCGGTCGACACGATCCACGGCCGGGAGCACCTGGCCGAGACGTTCGCCGGACTGATCGCGCAGTACGAGGTGACGACGTACCTCAACGGCCAGTCCACGATCCGGTTCACGGGGCCCGACGCCGCCGAGGGCGAGACGTACTGCGTCGCGTTCCACGTGCTGCACGACGGGGACGAGCGGGTGCTGCTGACGATGTCCATCCGCTACCTCGACCGGTTCGTGCGGGCCGAGGGCGCGTGGGCGATCGCGCACCGGGACCTCGTCTTCGACTGGACCGACCGGTCCCCGTCGCACACTTGACGAGGACCGCCACCACCGCACCCCGACATCGACACCGACCACCGACCACCGACCACCGACCACCGACCACCGACGGAGACACCATGTCGCAACCGCTCGAATCGCTCATGCACGCCAACCTGTTCGAGGTGTTCGGGGAACGCGACCCGGACCGCCGCCGCGCCGCCATCGAGCGGACGTACGCCCCGGACGTCGAGTTCCTGGACCCCGACGAGGTCGTCACCGGCCACGACGCTTTGGACGCCAAGGCGCAGCGCCTGCTCGACGAGGCCCCTGGGTTCGTGTTCTCGCCGGCCGGCCCGGTCTACGAGAACCACGGGATGGGGTACCTCGCCTGGCACTTCGGACCGGAGGGAGCGCCGCCCGTCGTGTCCGGGATGGACATCTGCTTCGTCGAGGGCGACGTGATCGCGAAGGTCTACACGCTGCTGACCAGCTGAACCCACCCGCAGACGCCCGACCCTCCGCAGCGTCACGCACCCTGCGATGATGGTCGGGCGTCTGGACGGCGGGCGCGCGGCAGGAGGGCACGGGCGATGTCGATGCAGCACGAGGTGCCCCCGGAGTCGCCGTACGCCTACATGAGTGCCGAGCAGGTGCGCACCTGGTACGCGTACATGAAGCTCCAGCTGCGCCTGCGGTACGAGATGAACCGGCAGCTTCGGGCGGACAGCGACATCTCGCTCGCTGACTACGACGTCCTCGTCGCGCTCACGAGCGAGCCGGGCGGCGAGATGACGATGTCGGCCCTGGCGACCCGCATCGGGTGGGAGCGCAGCCGTGCCTCCCACCACGCCAAACGCATGGCCGAGCGCGGGTTCCTTGAGCTCCGTCGGGCCGAACACGACCGGCGCACCACGGCCGTCGCTCTGACCGAGGCGGGCTGGCGGACGCTCCGCGAAGCGACACCGAGCCACACCGAGCTCGTCAAGGACATGTTCTTCAGCGACCTGCGCGAGGACGAGTTGGCGGGCTTCGCCGACGTCCTCGAGCGCGTGTACGAGTCGGTGCTCGAGCACGGCACGCTCCCCCGTCCGGCCGACCACCCCTGAGCCGGCTTGCTGCGCGCGACGGCGCGTCATAGGTTAGGTGAAAAGTCACCTAACCCAGCGAGGGGGCATGCTTGGACACCGAACGAATCCGCTCCGCACCGGTTGACGGGGCACCGCTGCTGGGTCGTGCCGACGAACTCGCGGCCTTGACGCGGATACTCGACGACGCCACGGAGGGCGGAATCGCCGAGCGCGGCTCCGCCCTCGTGGTCGAGGGCGAGGCTGGCATCGGCAAGACGGCCCTGCTCGCAGCCGTCGAGCGGCACGCGCGCAGAACGGGCTTCCGCATCCTGACCTGCACCGGCATCCAGAGTGCGAACAGCATCGGGTTCGACGGTCTGCACGAACTGCTCCACCCGCTGCTGGCGTACAGCGCGACACTGCCGCCCCGGCAGCGGGCCGCACTCCTCACGGCTCTCGCCATCGAGGACGGCCCGAGCCCGGACCGCCTGCTGGTGAGCACGGCAACCCTCGGCCTGCTCGAGGAAGCCGCCTCGCACCGCCCGGTGTTCGTCCGCGCCGAGGACCTGCAATGGCTCGACCGGTCGACCGTCGAGGTGCTCAACTTCGTGGGGCGCCGCCTCACGAACACACCGGTGGTCATCATCGCCGCGGTCCGGAGCGGACACGCACCGAACGCAGCCCCCCCGTGCAGCTTCGCGACGTTCGAGCTCGGGCCGCTTCCCGACGACGCCGCCCGAGCCCTGCTCACCGAACACGCCGGCTCCCTGTCCGCCGCGGTCCGCCGGCGCGTCCTCGCCGAGGCAGGCGGCAACCCCCTCGCCCTCCACGAACTGCCCGCCGCGCTCCTGGCGAGTGGTGCGGGCGGAGTGCCCGGAGCCGCCCTCGGCCCCTCCACCATCTCGTCCCGGCTCCCCACCACCCGTCGGCTCGAACAGGCGTTCCTCGAGCAGGTCGCCGCGGTCCCGGCCGGCAGCCGCGCGTTCCTGGTGCTCGCGGCGGCGGCCGACGACGCAGCCCTGCAGGACGTGATGGCGGCCGCGCGGACGATGGACCTCGGCGTCGACGACCTCGAACCGCTCGAAGAACTCGGGCTCCTGCGGACCGACCTCGTGTCCCTGCGCTTCCGACACCCGCTGCTCCGCTCGGCGGTGATCGGGAACGCGTCCGCCGCCGCGCTGTCTGCGGCGCACCGGGCACTCGCGTCGGTCGTCACCGACGGGATGCGCGCCGCTTGGCACCGGGCATCGGCGACGTTCGAGCGCGACGAGTCCATCGCCGCCGACCTCGAGACCGTCGCGGACCGCGCGGCCCAGCGCGGTGCCCGCCCTGAAGCCGTGCGCGCCTACGAACGCGCCGCTACGCTCTCGCAGGGTGTCACCGGCCGCGCGCGCCGGTTGGGACGGGCCGCTGAGACCGCCCGGGCGGCCGGCATGACCGCCGAGGCGATAGAACTGCTGGAACAGGTCGACTCCCTGGCCGCCGACCCAGAAACCGTCACCGAGACCGCCGTGACGCAGACCGTGCTGCGCCTGACGACGGGTGCCGCCGGTCGACCGCGTATCGAGCTCTCCCGGATCCGACCGGTGCTCGCCGGCCCGGAGCACGCGGACCGACTCGTGCGGGTCCTCTGGGCAGCAGCGATCAACGCACGCGGCCGCAACCTGCCCCGGTCGGAGTGGGACTACATCGAGGCCGCGCTGCTCGCTGTGCCGTCCGCGAGCCCGCTGAAGTCGGTCGCCCTCGCCGTTCTCGCGCCGCTCGGGTCCGCCCACCACCTGCGAGCCGAAATCGCCCACCTCGTGCCGCAGCTCACCGAGCAACCGCTCGCGATGGCGTCCCTCGCGATCGCCGCCGAGTCCCAGCAGGACCTCGAGACCGCACTGACCTGCTGGGAACTGGCGTACGAGCGCGCCCACCAGCTCGGAGCGGTGGCTGACGAGGCCCAGGCGCTCCGGGGCCGGGCGACGATGCTCATGCTGCGCGGGCGGGTGCAGGACGGCCTCGCCGACGCCGAGTACGCCGTGCGCATCGCCCGCGATGTCCAGCTCCCACTCATCGCCGGGATGGCCTACGCCACGCTCGCCCGGGGACACGCCCTGCTCGGAGACCACGACGCTGCCCTGGCTGCCCTGCGGGAGGGCGCCGAGTTCGCACACGGCGGACGGCTCGCCCTCGCCAGCGCCGACGCCCGGTGGGCAGCCGGTCTGGTCGCCCTCGGGCAGCACCGCTACCGGGACGCCCAGATCGAGTTCACGCATATGACCGTGCACGCCACACGGTCACTCTGGGCGATCGCCGACCGCACCGAGGCGGCGGTCCGCGGCGGACGGCCCGAATCTGTCGTCGAGAACCTCGGCCAGGCGGAGACGGTCGCTCGCACCACCGGGTCCGCGCACCTCACCTCCCTCGTGGTGCGGAGCCGCGCCCTGCTGGCCGAGGGCGCTGCGGCCGAGCCCCTTTACGCGCGGGCGATCGAGGCTGGCCGGCTCGCCGACGCCCCGGTGGAGCTCGCCCGGACCCAGCTGCTGTTCGGCGAGTGGCTGCGTCGGGAACGCCGGGTGGTCGGGGCACGGCCGCACCTGCGCGAGGCGCTCGGCGCGTTCGACGCCGCCGGCACCGCCGGCTTCGCTGCCCGGGCCGCCGCGGAACTCCGCGCCGCCGGCGAGGCGCCGGACCGAACCGGCACCACGACGTCGTCGACGAGTGAGCAGCTCACGCCCCAGGAACTGCAGATCGCACGGCTCGCCGCCACCGGCATGACGAACCGGGAGATCGCGGACCGCATCTACCTGTCGCACCGCACCGTCAGCACACACCTGTACAAGGTGTTCCCGAAGCTCGGTGTCACGAGCCGCACCGAGCTGACCGCGGCGCTGGCCGCGTCCCCTCCGGTGGACTGACGCGACCGAAGGGGTGCCTGGAGGCGCCGGTTACGTCACCCAACGGATGCCCGGTCAACAGGCCAGCTGCGAGTCTCATGACGACGGCCCGAGACCGGGTCGCGACCACGACGACGATCGGGAGGCGCCGGTGCCGGAACGCTCAGCGGGCAACGCGACGGACGACACCGCTGGCCAGGCCGACCATGCCGCCCGGCGGTTACCGGATGCGCCGAGCGCGTTCTTCACGGCGCTGGTCACCGAGCACTTCGTGCTCCAGACGGCGCGCGGCATCACCGTCTCCGAGTCGTCTACCCGGGCCGCGATCTACCTGACGACGCTGTCGAGTGCCCTGGTGGCGTTCGGGTTCCTGGCCGACACCGACTTCGCCACGGGCTACCTCGCAGTGGTGATCCCGGTCGTCGTGCTGCTCGGCGTCTTCACCTACGAGCGACTCGTCCAGACTTCGCTGGAGGACGTGGTCGCCCTCGCCTCGATGCAGCGAATCCGCCGCTGGTACGGCACGATCCTGCCGGGCGCCCCGCGGTACTTCCCGGTACCCGAGGACCGGATCGCGCCGAACGAGCTGCTCGACATCGGGCTCCGGCTGTCCTGGCGTGGGGTGTTCTTCACGCTGTCGAGCGCGATCGCGGTCGTGAACTGCATCGTCGCCGGCGCCGGGGCGGCCCTGTTGACCGCGAGCACGTGGACGCAGTCCACGTCCCTAGCTGCCGGCGTTGTCACGGCCGTCATGCTCGCCACCGTGCACGGGGTCTACCAGGAGCGCCGGTACGCCCGGGTGCTGGCGCTCCTGCACGCGGCTGCTGCCCGGACCGACGTCTGACGCTTCCCGAGGGTGGAGCTGGCTCCACCCCGACCCTCTTGTCCGCACCAGTGACCGGCCGCCGAGAACGAGATGGACTGACACCATGACCGAACCCCTCCTGCAGGCACACGACCTGACGAAGTCGTTCCTCGGCCCGGAACAGTCGAGGGTCCCGGTGCTCCGGGGCGTCTCACTCTCCGTGCTCCCCGGTGAGTTCGTCGCCGTCGTCGGGCCCAGCGGCTCCGGCAAGTCGACGCTGCTGTACTGCCTGTCCGCCCTCGAGCCTTACGACAGCGGGTCGGTGTCGATCGCCGGGCAACGCCTCGAGACCCTCCGACCGAAGCAATTGCAAGCACTCCGCCGCTCGACGGTCGGCTTCGTGTTCCAGTCGTTCAACCTCATTCCGTCGCTGACCGCACGGCAGAACATCGCGCTACCCGCCAGCCTCGCCCACCGCCCGGTCTCCGCGGCCCAGGTCGACGCCGCGCTCGCCTCGGTCGGACTCGCCGACCGCGGGGACCACCGACCCGGCGCGTTGTCCGGCGGGCAGCAGCAGCGGGTCGCGATCGCCCGGGTCCTGGCGTCCGAACCGCACGTCGTGTTCGCCGACGAGCCAACCGGCGCCCTCGATACCACCGCCGGTGACGCGGTCCTCGACCTGCTGCGCCGGGTGGCCGACGGTGACCGGTCGGTGGTGATGGTCACGCACGACCTCGAAGCGGCTGCGCGGGCCGACCGTGTGCTCGTCCTGCGCGACGGCGCCGTGCACCGCGAGCTGGCACACCCGGACGCCGCCGAGGTACTCGAGGCCCTGACCGCCGCCGCCCAGGAGGCCTGAGATGCTCCGACTCGTCTTGAGCGACCTGCGGCAGAACGCCGGTATCTGGATCGGCGCACTCGTGGTCAGCGCGGCCACCGCAGCGGCCGCCGCCATCGCCGCCGGGATGCTCGACACCGGTTTCGCGATCATCGGGTCCGGCACGACGATGGACCTGCTCCGAGCCGGCGGCCTCGCCACGCTGGCATCGCTCGTCGTCGTGCTGACCATCGTCGCCGTCACCGCCGTCCTGGGCAGCGTCACCCGCCTGACGATCGACCTGCAGCGCCGGGGCTACGCGCTCTGGCAGCTGGTAGGGGTGCCGTCCCGCACGGTGACGGTGATCGTGCGGCTGCAGCTCGCCGTCGTGGCGCTGGTCGGAAGCACGATCGGCTGCCTCATCGTGGCGCCGTTCGTGCCGGCGTTCCTGCACTTCGGATTGTCGCAGTCCGACGGACTCCGGAACCTCGACGAACGGTTCGGTCCGACCAGCGCCGTCGCGGTGGTGCTCGCCGTGACGGTCGTGGTCGTCCTGAGCAGTCTCCGGCCGTCGCGCCGAGCCGGCCTCGTCCGCCCGATCGAGGTCCTGCGGGAGCCCGAGTCCGTCCGCACCCGGACGACGTGGACCCGGTGGGCCGGGGGCGCCGTCGCGCTGCTGCTCGCCGGGCTGCTGACCGCATCCATCGTCGACGCTGGCGTCCGGACCAGTGGGCAGGTGCTGCTGATCGGGCCGCTCCTGACGGCGGCGTGCACTGCGATCGGCCCCGTGGTGTTTCCCGCCGCCCTCCGGGCCTGGACCTCGGTGGTGCCCGCGCACCGGTCGGCCTCGTGGTTCCTCGCCCGCAACGCCGCCGCGTTCTCTGTCGACCGGAGCAGCGCCACTGTGAGCGCGCTCGTCATCACGATCGCCCTGCCCGGCAGCCTCTTTGCCGGCTTCGACACCGTAGGCGACGCCGTCGAGCGGACCACGGGATCCTCGGGTGGTGGACTCGACGTGCAGAGCTTCCTGCTCATGCTCGGCGGGCCGCTGCTCGTGTCGCTCTTCGGCGCGGCCGCCACCGTACTGATGGCAGGACGCACCCGCGAGCAGGAGGCCGCGCTGGTCGAGGCCGCCGGCGGGTCCCGCGCCACCGTGCTCGCGCGTGCCGCCTGGGAGTCCGTCATCCTCGTCGGCACTGCGGTCCTCGTGGCCGCCGTGGTCCTCGTGCTGACTGCCTGTGGACAGGCCGTCGCGCTCGCGGTCACCGTCCCCGGAACGCAGCCCCACCTGGGCCTGCAGGCCGCACTCCCGGCCGCCCTCGTGAGCCTGGCGCTCATGGTGGCCGCTGGCACGATCCCCCTCGTCACCGGACGCCGACGCAGCATCCCGCTCGTCCTCGCCGCCGACTGACCCCGAACCAGGAAGACTCCTCATGCGCATCTTATTCTCCGGCGTCCCCGCGCTCGGACACCTCCTGCCCCTCGTCCCGCTCGCCCGTGCCGCGCAGGCGGCCGGCCACGACGTTGCCCTGCTCACCAGCGGTGGCATGCGCGAGGCCATGTCGACCGAACTGCCGGCGGTGCCGGTCCTGGCGGCCGGCCCCATGCCTCCCGACCTGTTCGCCGAGGTGGCCCGACGTATCCCCGGCAGCGACCCCGCGAACCGACCCGAGCCGGCGGCCGTCGCCGAGTTCTTCGCCGGCGCACGCGTGGACCTGACCATCGACGACGCCGTGCGCGCAGCACACGGGTGGGCACCCGACGTGGTCGTCGCGGACGCCGTCGACCTGGTCGGACCGCTCGTCGCCGCGGAACTCGGCGTACCGCATGCGGTCGTCGCCTTCGGCCCCGAGGTTCCCGAGGAGTTCCGTCGCCCGATGACCGAGCTCGTGCTTCCCCGTTACGCGCAGCGCGGAGTGGCGCCAACCCCGCCGGTGGCTCTGCTCGACCCGACGCCCGCCTCGCTGCAGGCAGCCGGATGGACGCAGCCGCCCGTCACGATCCCGTTCCGATCCGAGCCGCACAGCCGCCCGAACGCTGCGTCCGACGCACCGCTCGCACCGTTCCCGGCCAGCGATTGGAGGCCGCGGGTGCTCGTGACCCTCGGCACCGTGTTCGGCGACGCCGCGCTCCTGACGGCGATCATCGACGGCTTCCACCCGGACGAGGCTGACGTCGTGGCGACGGTGGGGGTCATCGGCGAGCACCTCGACGACACCGAGCACGTCCACTTCGTGCCGTTCCGCCCGATGCGCGAGCTGCTCGAGGGCGTCGACCTCGTCGTCGCGGCAGCAGGCGCCGGCACCGTGCTCGCGGCTGTCAGCGTCGGTGTGCCGATGGTGCTGCTCCCGCAGGGTGCCGACCAGTTCATCAATGCGGCGCGTGCGGCCGAAGCCGGGGTCGCGATCGTGGTCGACGAGCCGGGCGCCGTGGGCCCCGCCGTCCACCGGCTGCTCGCCGATCGAAGCCACTTTGACGCAGCACGGCGGCTGGGCGAGGAGACCGCGAACCGCCCAAGCGCGGCCGCCGCGATAGGGGAACTGGTCGAACGGGTCGAGCGCGCCCACGGTGAGCGCGTCGCCTGACCTCGGCGCTCTTCAGCGCTCCATCGGCCCGGGTCCCGCGGTGCCCGGGCCGAACACCGACTCCGTGAACCGCCGCGCGAGGGGGTCGTCCTGGTCGCTCAGACGGATGCCGAGCAGGGTGTTGATGAGCATCCCCTGGGCCAGGAACAACTCTGCCGCGGACTCCGACAGGCCGGCATCCCCGATCAGGAAGCGCAGGATCCGGGTGAAGCCGTCGCGGGCGACCGGTCCGATCACAGGGTCCGCGCCGAGCATGTACGACTGCATCACGATGAGGTGCACGCCGTCCTCGGTCGCCAGCTCGCGGTAGGCCGCGCCGAGCCGTGCGGCGACCGGAACCGGTTGCCCGTCGTCGAGCACCGCCCGGAACGCCTCTAACACGGCTTCGAGGCACCCGTCGACGACGGTGAGGAACAGATTCTCCTTCGAGCCGAACATCCGGACCACGTACGGCTGGCTGATGCCCGCGGCCTGTGCTATCCGCTCCGTCGTGGCGCCGTGGTACCCCTCTCGAGCGAACACGGCGGCCGCCGCGGTGAGCGTTGCCTTCCGCCGCTGGCTGCCAGCCATGCGCTCCGCAACTTTGGGAACCGAGCCCCTTGCTGTCGTCATGCCATAAGGGTATCATCCGATGCCATGAGTAATGAATCGATTACTAACTCTGTTGCGAAGCCCACCGGCTTCCCTCCGCTCCGCCGGATCCTGCCCGTCCTCATCACCCAGGTCCTCGTCGCGATGACCGTCGCCGGGGCGTTCGCCGGCCTGTACATCGGCCTGCAGAAAGCCCCGTCCCCCCATCACCTGCCCGTCGCCATCGTCGGCACGCAGGTGGCCGACGCCGCCGGGGACGCGCTCGGCGACCGCGCCGACGTTCGCACCGCCGGGTCACCGTCCGACGCCCGCGACCGTGTCCGGTCCCGCGACGCCGTCGCAGCCCTCGTCCCCGGGGCGCGCGGCTGGACCCTGTACACCGCGGGTGCCGAAGGGCGAAGCGCGACGGCCGCCGCGACCACGATGCTGACCGGAGTCGCCGCGGGCGCCGGCGCCTCGGTCACCCGCACGCAGGACCTCGTCCCGCTCGCGACGAACGACGGCCAGGGCATCGCGGGGTTCTACCTGGTCTTCGGCACGACCCTGGCGGCGTTCATCCTGGCCCAGGTCATGAACTCCCTCAACGCCCTCGCGCGCCTCCGCACCCGGATCGTCGTGACGGTGGTCGGGAGCATCGCCGCGGCCGCGGTGGTCGCGGTCATCGCCGGACCGGTCGACGGCGCCGTCCCCGCGTCGACAGGTGCCGTGATCGTGGTGCTCTCGCTCCTTGCCGTCGCCGTCTCGCTGTCGACGCTGGCTATCACCTCGATCATCGGGCCGATGGGCGTGATCGTCTCGACGCTCCTCTTCACCACCCTCGGCAACGCGACGAGCGGTGCGACCATCAGCACACACCTGTTGCCGCCCGTGCTCGCCGCCGTCGGACAGGCCCTACCGCCCGGGGCCGCGTTCGGCGCCATCACCGGGTTCAGCTACTTCGACGGGGCTGGCGCAACGGGCGCGCTGCTCACGCTGGGTGCGTGGATCGTCGCCGCGGCTGCGGCCCTGTCCTTAGCGCACCGAGCGCGGACCGCCACCGCGCGGCGACGGGACGTCGCGACGCAGGCGGTGACCGCTCCTCCTTCGCGACATGTCTGACGGGATGGCGATCACCGATCAAACGGCTGCCGAGCAGCCGGCGACCGTGGACGTTCAGTCGGGCAAAAGCGTGGACCGACGCGGGCCCCTGGCGATGGTTGAACTCAACAGCTCCATCAAGCCAGGAGGGATGCTCAGATCACAACCTCGGAAGCGTGCCCAACGTCACGGCCGGGTACATCTAGCGAGTCTGCTTCGCGACATTGGCACACGGCGGACTTCGTTCGAATTGGGGTTGCCGCGCACGCATGACACGAAGTGAAAGCACTTTAAGCTTCTCTCAAGTCTGCGTTCTGCTCGCACACGGCGAAGCACCCGGCCGGCCGAAGTCGGGCGGGTGCTTCGCTTCCTTGGCGTGATCAGCGCGGGCGCGCTCCTGCGCCTGGTGGGGTCAGCTTCGTAGCGTCTTCAGTGCGCCGGCCCAGGCTTCGACTTGGTCGAACAGAGCTTGGGCAGCATCGGTGTGCTGCGGTCCTGGCGTGAAGGTGCTGTAGTTCTCGAAGTCTGTGAAGAGCGAGAAGCTGAGCTGCTGACGTACGTCCGCGAGCTGTAGTTCGGCGGAGATGCCGCGGAGATGTTCGATGGCGCGTGCACCGCCGAGGCTGCCGTAGGAGACGAAGCCAGCCGACTTGTTGTTCCACTCGTTGTAGAGGTAGTCGATGGCGTTCTTCAGCACGCCGGAGGTGGAGTGGTTGTACTCGGGGGTGACGAAGATATACCCGTCGTACTGCGCGATCCTCGCCGACCACTGCTTGGTGTGCTCGTTTGCGTATGCGCCAGTGGCGGGTGGCGCAGCCTCGTCAAGGTGAGGCAGTGGGTAGTTGGCAAGGTCGACGAGGTCGTAGCTGACCTCGCGATCGGCCGCCTGTGTCATCACCCAATCGGCGACGCCCTTCCCATTGCGGCCGGGTCGGGTACTGCCGAGGATGACGGCGATACGGAGTTCTGACATGAGGGCTGGTCCCTTTCGAGGTGGTGTTGTGATGCTCTCCCGCGTGGAGCGGGAAGAAGGTGGGGCGTGCTGCGGCAGCGCGCCGTTGGCGCTCACGGAGAGTGAGCTGCGGCGGAGGCGGTTGCCTCGTCCACCAGCGAGTGGGTTGATGAGGCACTCGGTCGGAACTCTGCCGAGACGCCCGTCCGGTAAGGCGAGAACGACGACGCCGGCTCAGACAGCTATTTCGTTGGCCTTCAAAGGCTCTGTTAGTGGGGTGATGACGGAGAGGACCAGCCGGACGCGGTCCGGGATGCCGGGGCCGGCAACGAGGATCCGTCAAGCGGTGCGTCGCTGCCGGTCACGCCGAGGCCTCACGATTGTCCGCGCGCTCGGCGAGCAGTTCGCGCACGCGGGGAATGACGACGCCGCCGTACAGCTCGACGGCGCGGGTGCGGGCCCGCATCGACTGGCCGCCGGAGGTGTAGATCATGTCGAAGCGACCGACGCCCATCGCGTCGACGGCACGGGCGATCCGCTGCGCGACGGTTTCCGGTGCGCCCAGGTACATCGAACCGGTGGAGACTTCGGCATCGAACTCAGCGCGGGTCACCGGCGGCCATCCGCGCAGGGCACTGATGCGGTCGCGGACGACCCGGTAGTGCGGCCAGAACAGCTCCGTCGCCTCCTCGTCCGTGTCGGCGACGAAGCCGGGCGAGTGCATGCCGACCGGGTGCGCCGTCGTCCCGAACTGCTCGGCCGCCCGGCGGTAGAGGTCGAGGTACGGCGCGAAGCGCTCGGGCTGCCCACCGATGATCGCGAGCATGAGCGGGAACCCGTACTGCGCGGTCCGCACGACCGACTGCGGGGAGCCCCCGACGCCGACCCAGGTGCGGAGGCCGTGCTCGGTCTTCGGGAAGACGTCGGCGTCGACGAGCGGCGCACGGGTCGTTCCGCTCCAGGTGACCGGCTCCTCGCGGAGGAGCTGCGCGAACAGCTCGATCTTCTCCTCGAACAGGACGTCGTAGTCGGCGAGGTCGTGGCCGAACAACGGGAAGGACTCGGTGAAGGACCCGCGGCCGAGGATCACCTCGGCGCGACCCTCGGACAGCGCGTCGACCGTCGCGAAGCGCTGGAACACGCGGACGGGGTCGTCGGAGGACAGGACCGTGACGCCGGAGCCGAGCCGGATGCGCTTCGTCACGGTGGCGAGACCGGCGAGGACCGCCTCGGGCGACGAGACGGAAAACTCGGGGCGGTGGTGCTCCCCGACTGCGAAGACATCCACCCCGAGTTCGTCGGCCAGTACCGCCTCGTCGACGAGCTGGCGTATTGATCGCGCGTGGCTGACGAAGACGCCGGCGTCGTCGGTTGGCACGTCGCCGAAAGTATCGAGGCCGAAGGTGATCTCTTGCATGGTGTCTCTTTCGTTGTTCCTGCGACCAAGTGATTGACGCATCCTCCGCACGTCCTCGGCTTTCACTCAGCATGGGGACGATGGCTGGTGCAGGGCATCCGTGACTTGACGTACCTTTCAGCGCCCCCGTTGCCACCCCGTCATCGACGTCGGCAGCCCGGCCAATCAGACCCGGCAGTAGCTACAAGTTGAGGTAGTTCAGGTCACGAGTTCATTCAGTGAGCGTCATCGCGGCGAACCGCGTAGCCGCGTAGCCGCGATAACCACCGTCGATCCTGTGAGCCCAGGGGCTCGCAGGATGCCGGCGAGAACAACAGCACGTTGCGGAACAGTTTTCGGCGGTGGTCCGACTGGTCTGAGCGGGCACTGATGGTCACATGCAGACCGGCCGGACGCGTCTGCTTGCTCGAAGCTGTGACGTGTCCGGCCGGCGTCGTGTGGGTTGGTGCTACTGGCTGGCGGCAGCGGCGACCTGCGCGAGGAACGTTTCGATGGCCTGACGGGGTGTCTGTCGACCTCGCATCTGGTCGCGGATTGCGGCGGCGGCGGCGGCGTACTGCGCATCGGCGGTCACCTCGAGCACCGCATCCAAGGTGTCGGCCGGGTCGCTGATCACTTTGGCTGCGCCGGCGGCAGCGGCGCGCTCGGCGTTGATGAACTGGTCTGCGCCCTGTGGGATCACGACGAGGGGGATCCCCTGGCTCAGCGCTGCAAGGACCGTTCCCGCGCCGCCGGCGCTGACGACGACGCTCGCGCCGGGGAGCAGTTCGGCAAGTGGGCGGAACGCCTCGTAGCGGACGTGGTCCGTGTTGTGGTGCTGCTCGGCCTTCTCCATCACTGTCGCGACGACGTCGGTCTGCTCCGATTCGAGGTTCGATACGAGTGCGCCGAGAAGTGTGTCGTTCCCGAATACGGTGCCGAGAGTGAGCAAGACCGGGATGCGCTCACCGGCACTCGCGAACAGGTTCGCCGCTGCACTGTCTTCCCGCTGGTGTGGTGCCGGCTGGAACGGGATGACGAACTCCGGCGGAACCCAACCGTCGGGCTGCAGCAGTGACGGCGCCGGGTCGAACATTGCCGCTGGCGGTACCAGCGCCAAGCCTCGGTCCGCATACCGTGACGCAACGACGGAGAACAGTGGGGTGGTGAACTCCGGGGGGAGCGCCGGACCGAATGCGACGAGCGCGTGCGGAATAGCGAGCGCGGTTGCGACGAGGGGTCCGACGAAGTCGACCGCGTCAGCGATGATCGCGTCGGGCTGCCATCGGGTGGCTTCCTCGATGGCAGTGTCGGCGGAGAGGTCGACGCGAACGCCGGCGAAGAACTCGGCGACCGCGGCCGGTTCTGGTGCCGCGGCTGGGTCGCTACCCGGGACGCGGCGGGCGACCTCAGCGAACAGCTCTGGCGGCATCGGACCTGCCGGCAGCAGCGTCACACCCGGTAGTTCCAGTTCCATCGCTGGTGCCATGCCAGCGCTGGTGAGTACCGCGACGTCGTGGCCGGCCTCGCGGGCGGCGTGAATGAACGGGGCGAGGGGTAGCAGATGACCGAGTGCGGGAACTGCGGCGAAGAGGAGACGCATGACTTCCTTCCATAGGGGATGCATGCAGCCGAACGGCTGCAGTGAGACGTGCCTTGACGCTGGTCGCCAGGTTCAGCGGGGTCAGATGCGGAATTCGATGAGGGATAGGTTCGAAGGTGAGGGGCAAACCGGGCCGCGTCGTCATGCGTCCGTTCTCGCCATCACTTGGACTACAGCTGTGTCCGGGCTGGCTGCAGCAGCGCGCTGAGTAGCGCATGTACGGACGCGAGCCGCGGTACGGCGATGCGGTTTGCTACGGCGTATCGCAGCAGCGCTCCGCTGAGGAACTCGTATTCCGTGGGCCGACCGAGCGTTGCGTCCACCTCGAGGGAGGTGCGGTGTGTGTGGTCTCTGGTCAGCGGTGACAGCGTCAGCGGAGGAAATCAGATACTGGTAATCCGACCGTTGTTCACGGCGTCCATGGCGGCCGCCGGCCCCGCCGTTTTTCCCGCCATCCTCCGGATGTGGACGACCCTGGTACCCGCCCGACTGTCCGCCTCCTGGTTCCTTGCCCGGAACGCGGCGCAGTTCCAAGCGACGAGAAGTACCGCGACTATCAACGCCCTTCTCGTGACCATCGCCCTGCCAGGATCGCTCTACGCCGGCTTTGCCACGTTGGGCAATGCTACCGCCGCCGCGACGGGCAACACGGCGGGATATCTTGCGCCAGCAAGTTTCCTCCTGCTTGTCGGAGGTTCACTCCTCGTATCCCTTTCCGGAGCGGCAGCTACCGTTCTGATGGCAACTCGAACGCGCGAGCAAGAAGCTGCACTCGTTCAAGCTGCGGGCGGCACCCGAACAGTGGTCCTCCTTCGTGCGGTCTGGGAAGCTCTCATCCTCGTCGTCACTGCAATTCTTGCTAGCGCGATTGTTCTTGCCCTCACCGCAGGCGGCGTCGCCTTGAGTCTTAGCCGAGTAGCGGCAACCGCACCAGACTTCGGCCTAGGTCAAGCGGGCTTTGCTTCTGCTGCATGCGCCATCATCCTCGTCGCCGCTAGCGCCATCCCCGTCCTGCTTGCGCTCCGCCAACCGATCAGGGCCGTCCTCGTAGCTTCCGAATAGCCTTCGAGGTCGCGCTGAGCGGGGCAGCGCGACCTCAAGCAATAAAAACAGAACCGTAAGGCACTAACGTCAAGAACGGCTGTCGACCCGGACTCTGATTGTCGCGGCCCACGAACCGCTTCCTGATGACAGAACTAACGGCCCCGAGCTTTCGCTCGGGGCCGTTAGCGTTTCACGTTCGGTCAGGCAGTGAGGCCGCCGTCGATGATGATCTGCGACCCGGTGATGAAGCTTGCATGTGGACCCGCGAGATAGGCGACAAGTTCCGAGACCTCGTCGGCGGTTCCGTACCGCCCGAGCGGAACACGTGCCTTCATGGCGCTGGCGGAATCGGTCCCGTCAGGGTTCATGTCTGTGTCGATCGGACCAGGCTCGACGATGTTGACGGTGATACCGCGGCCTGCGAGGTCCAATGCGGCGCCCTTCGCGAAAGCCGCAAGCGCCGCTTTCGTTGCGACATACTCGCCTAGGCCCGGCGAGATCAGCGGCTTGTACGCGGCACTCGTACCGATCGCGATGATCCGCCCTCCATCGACGATGTGGCTGCTCGCGGCTTTCACCGTAGCGACCGCACCGCGGTAGTTCACATCGATCTGCCGGTCCGATGCTTGCTGATCGATCGCTCCGGAGTCGACCGTACCCGTCGTGAATACGCCCGCACTATTCACGAGGACGTTGATGTGTCCGAAATCGTCGGCTGCCGAACGGATGAATGCGGACACGGACTCGGGGTCGCCTTGGTCTGCACGGTAGGCCCTTGCCTTGCGCCCTAGTTGCTGAATGGCTTCAACAACTTCCTCTGCCGCCGAGGCGGACTGCACGTAGCTAAACGCTACGTGCATACCGTACCCTGCAAGCTTCTTTGCGATTGTTGCTCCGATGCCGCGGGCACCTCCCGTGACAACGGCGACCTTACCTTCGTAGTACTCCATTAGATTCCCTCTTTCTCACTGCCCGTTCGGGCGTTTCGTTGCCAACGAATCCAGGATTTTCAGCAGCGTGTGGAGCCGCTAAAGCCGCATCTGCCTTTTAGGTGGTGAGAACCGTGACACCGAGGATCCGGCGCTCCTCAAGGTCCGCATGAGCTCGACGGATTTCCGTGAGTTCGAGTTCTCGCACCGGAAGCGCCGCGAAGACACCATGGTCATCCGCGCGGAAGATGTCGTCGACAGCACGCTGAGCTTCTTCTTGGCCGTGCAGGTACTTGCTCAGCGGCGGATCATCGAACGAGATTGCTCGTCGTTCAAGTTCCACGCGGTCGGGGTTAGCCCTCCCCGCAGCATTCCCATATGAGACGATGTAGCCCCCTCGGCGAACAGCGGGAATGAGCGCGCTTACCTGGTCACCGCCGACGCCGTCTAGCGCGGCGTCGGCTCCGCCTCCAAGCGTGACCGAGTCGACCACGGCTTTGATTGAGGTACCGTTGACGACGGTCGCAACTGCTCCGTTCGCCACCGCCTGTTCTGCCTTAGCCGCGGATCCAACAACTGCAACTACTTTGGCGCCCAGTGACGTGCACCACAGCGTAAGGATCGAGCCGATCGCTCCCGTCGCTCCAGTGACGATGATGACGTCTCCGGATTGCACCTGGTATGCCTGGCGCAGCGCCATCCGAGCAGTCAAACCTTTCGTCATCAACGCCGCAGCCCGGAGCGAGGAAGTCGCGGCAGGCAGCCGGACCACGTCGCTCGTGCTAACAGTGCGCTCCGCCGCATAAGCCCCGCTGGCGGAGAAGTACCCTACCCGGTCGCCCACCTGGAATGATTCAGCCCCCGAACCAACAGCAGTCACAACGCCAGCACCCTCGAAGCCATTGACGAATGGGTCACTCGGAGGCCGAAACGGGCCACGACGGAAAAGCAAATCCAAATGGTTCAGACCAACCGCTTCCTGCTTAATTCCAAGTTCGTTCCGCCCAGGCCGCGGCGCCACACGTTGTGCAATCTCTAGCACCTCCGGGGAACCCCACCCATGTTGATAGACGACTGTTCCCATCATTTGTTCCCTTCACGAGCGACACAGGAGGTGGGCAACCTACGGAGTTGCGCCTTCAATCCCTTGAAGAATATTGCTCGATACCGAAGGGGGACGCATCCGTCAGTTGACGTAGAGACCGGAACAGACGTTCGCGCCCGTGTCCAACAGCCCGGACCGACGTTACGGCTGAAGCTTATTGCTGCGCTTCCCGCTGGTTGCGATCATTCAGCTGATCCATCCAGTTAGGTGGCACCGATCCTTCGGGTCCCGGGGCCGGCTGGCTGGACGGATGCGCTGTTGGCGGAGCTAACGCGGGACCGTTCGAGACGATCGATCGTGTAGCGAAGTCCCAGATCCAGTCTTCCCCCGGTTCGAAGGACTGAATGAACCGGTGGCCGGTGTGGGACGCGTGGGACCGGGCATGCCGATTCATTGAGTCGTCGCAGCAGCCGACGTGGCCGCAGGCGGCGCAGCGACGCAAGTGGACCCACCACGACCCATCGATGGTGCACTCAACGCAACCCGTACCGCTGGGAGCGACCTCACGGTTGAGTTGCCCCCCGAGAGACTCGTCGCTTGTCACCACTGGCCTCCTTGGTAGATCAGGCCGCCCGAGTCGGCGAGGTCACCGTGTGCGATCCCGTTCCGCCACTCTGGGTGGGCCTCCCAGAGAAACGCCGGGACCGTTACCGGGTCCGCGAGCGGCGATTCTGCGGCTGCCTGGACGATGCTCGTGGTGTTATCAGGCACCGGACCTCCAAATCATGAGAGCGGACACTGCTCACCATGAATGCTCGAGGTCACAGCCGCTGAGCGCTATCCGTACCCTGACGTAACTTGGCTCCGCGTCGAGCCGGCAGTTGTTCCTCCTCCTCCCGTGGCTCCGCAGCTCGCCACGGGAAGTCTCGGCAACGCTAGCTGGCCCGTCGACACAGCCAGTACCGGCACCACGGGCCGCCGCCCCTGTTTATGAGCATCAGTGGCAGTTCCAGTGGGATTTATTCGTCGTCAGAGCTTTTTGTAGGCGCATTGACACGGAGGGCGAGTTCTTCGGCGTCGATGCTTGCCAGGACGGAGCGGACCGCTGGGTCCTGATAACGCCCTTCCGAGCGAGCGGCGGCCACAGCATCGCGCTCCGCGTAAAGCATCAAGTAGCGCAGGCGGTGATAGCTGTCAGGGAGCGGCTCTGACGCGGGGCGCGTCGGGTTCTCCAGGGCATCAGTGAGGAACGACGCGTTGGTGCGAAGTCTCTGCATCACTCGATCCTCGACTCCCTCCGTCTCTTCAGTGGCGAGCCGATCAAGCCCTGCACGTTGCGCCTCTGCCATCAGCAACTGACGCTCAACGCGTTCCTGGTCGGCGTTCGGCGGAGGCAGGCGCAAAGCACGAACGATGACGGGCAGCGCCAAGCCGCCGAGGAGCGTCCCGGCCACAACGATGAAGGCGAGAAACTGCAACAACTCCCGTTCTGGCGTCGTTTCGGGAAGAAGGAATGCCGCTGCAAGCGTGACGACGCCGCGCATTCCCGCGGACGACAGCGCGACGCCCGTCCTCCAGCCCCAGGCGCGGCGTCGAATCAAGGCGGGCCCGTACTGGTACAACAGCGTGCCAGTGAGCACGAAGGCGAAGCGAGAGAGCACGAGGACCAGCAGGACCGCCAAGGAAAGGCCCACTATCGCCCAAAAGCCCACAGACGAAGTTTCAAGTCCGGCTATGATCCCCGACAAGCTCAACCCAATAACGAGGAAGACCGCATTCTCGAGCAGGAATCTGATGGTGCGCCAATTTATCGCCTCGGCGATGCGAGCCTGCGCGGACTGAATCTGCGGGCTTTTCGCGCCGAGAACGAGTCCGGCAACAACCACCGCGACGACTCCCGACCCGCCGACCTCTTGAGCCGGGATGAAAGCCAGATATGGAGTCACGAGCGACAAGCTAGTGTCGAGAACAGGAGCGCTGAGCCTGCGCCGGACCTGGGCGATAACGAAACCGACAACGAGTCCGACGCCGATTCCGCCCGCAACCGCCAGCGCAAACTCGGCTCCGATCATCCATGGCTCGACAACACTGGCGATCGCGACGATGGACACATTCAAAGCCACGAGCGCTGCCGCGTCGTTGAACAGACTTTCCGTTTCGAGTACCGAAAGCACCCGTCGGGGCAAGCGTAATCGTCCTGCCACAGCAGTGACGGCCACGGCGTCAGTTGGAGCGACAACGGCTCCGTAGGCGAGGGCGGCGGCGAGTGGGACCGCAGGCACGAGAAGCCAGACGGTCACTCCAACCGTTGCAACAGTTACAGCAACGAGCACTACGGACAGCAGCAACATGCTGTCCCCGCCGCTGCGGATGTCAGAGAACGAAGTGCGGATAGCCGATGCGAATAGCAGCGGAGGAAGAATTCCGTAAAGCACCAGTTCGGGTTCGATCTCGATGGCCGGTACCTGCGGCACGAACGAGAGGACCGCGCCCACCAAGACGAGGGCCACGGGGGCGGACCAGCCGACTTTTCCGGAGAGCCCTGAGACAGTGACCGTTAGGAGCACGAAGAGCACGATCCAAGTGATCGTCGATACCGGGTCCATGGCACTCCTCGAGTTGCGACGGCGCGGAGAGCCACGGTCCTTCCGAGCCTTGCCGGTCAGAGCTCACAGTTAAACACTGCTTGGCGCAAGCGCAAGTTCGAGCAGTGTACCGGTGGCACGGCCAAGGTCTAGGGCTCGTTCGCCCGAGTGCCTCAGCACCTCGATGCGAGTCCGGTTCCGCGGACGCGCGTCGAACCATCTCAGGACCACAAGGCGCTGAACAGACGAACGCTCTCGGTGAGGCGGGCAGACGAGCGCTGCTACTAATCAAGCAACACTCAGCGGGCGCACGTCCGGCACGAAGCACAGGGTTGTGCACTGGCGATCCGGCCGTCCGTGCACACTCTCGAGGCGGGCGGCAAACCGTCGTGACATCGAGACGCCGGATTCAACGACCTGCCCTGGCTAGCTCGGTCAGGTACGCGCTGTCGGCGGGATGCAGGTAATACGCCTCCGATCGGCTTCCGTCTGGCGCTTCGATCCGAACGGGCACGCCGCCTGCTCCGATGACGGCGTCGAACACCTCGGTGGGGAGCGGGGAGCCTGGATGGGAGAGCAGCCACCCTCGGACAGCCGTCGCGCAGTGACCGAACCAGTGCGAGCTCGTGGATTGTGTCATGCGGAAAGACTGCCCAGCCCACATTGCCGCAACGTGAACAGTCAGCCGAACGGGTCACAACTCCAAGCCCGACGGCTAAGTTCCACCGGGCTATGACTGCCCCGCGGAGCAGGTTTGACGAGCCGCTCGTGGTGCCGCCGGCGTGCGGCACTGCCGAGGCCTCAGGCGAAGCGCGTGTCGATACCGGAGCGACGACGCTCACCGAGATACGTCACGTTACGGAAGACGCCGTCGATGACTAGCTGGATTGTGAAGGTCAACATGGCGCTCGGACCCCCGTACCGCTTATATCATACAACACATTCCCGGGAGTTGAAGTGAGTACAGTAGCTGTGATCGGTACTGGGCGCGTGGGCACAGGGTTTGCGGAAGCCGCGCTAGCGGCAGGCCACAATGTCATTCTCGCTAACTCACGCGGCCCTGAGAGCTTGGCCGACGTCGTCTCCGCGTTGGGAGACGGGGCCCGCGCTGACACCGTCCTGGGCGCGGCGGAGAATGCAGACATGGTTCTCCTCGCCGTACCGCTCCACCGGTACGCCGACCTAGTGCAACCAACAAGTCGTAGTCAGCGAGCGATATCTGGCTGTCGTCGCGGAGCTGCCGGTTCATCTCGTAACGTAAGCGCAACTGAAGTTTCATATATGCATACCACGTTCGAGTTTGTTCATTCGTCAGGAACGCGTAGGGAGACTCCGGCGGCACACCGAGTTCGGCCGACATGTCGTGAAGACCTCCCGCTCGCGCCTGGCCGTCAGACGTCCCACGATCATTGCAGGGCCGTCCCCGCGAGCGGAAGCAGCATGGTGTGGGGCATACTTCGAGCCGTCCTACGAGGACGTTCGACCGAGTGGAGCGTGGCGTAAGCGACTGCTGAGAACGTCATGAATTAACGCTTACAACTGGACGAGGTCCCGCCCGGCGAGCGGACCTCCCGGGAACTGTTGCATGGCACCCCCGGTTGCGAGCCCACCGAGATCGACGGCCTTGAACCCTAGGCCAGAAATGAATTCCTGAACGGACTGCTTCGCCTCGGGGTCGTCACCGGAGTAGAACATCACTCGGGTGCCTCCGGCAACTGACGGGTCGCTTGCCAGTGCTCCCGGGTTGTGTGTGTTGAAGGCCTTGACCAACTTCGCCCCCGGCGTCAGGGCTGCAACTACCTCGCTCGAGGTCTTCCCGTTTAGTTCAGCGGCGCGGAACGTAGGAGGTTCGATCGGGTTCGTCGTGTCGATCAGGGTCTTGCCTGTCCAGTCCGAAACTGCGCCGACCGCCTTTGGGATTGCGCTCCACGGCACGGAAAGGACGACGATCTGCGCCTGGCTGGCCTGCTCAACCGTGCCTGCCCTGACTCCAGCCAACCGGGCGACGAGTTCCGCGAGGGTTTCAGGACCTCGGCTGTTGCTCAGCAGCACGTCGTGTCGTCCGGTCGCAGCGGCACGCGTCGCGATCGCGGTGGCGATGTTTCCGGCACCGATGATGCCAATGCTGACCTTCGGGTTGGAGTTCATGTTGAGGAACCTTGCTTCACCATTAAAGAGTTTGCTTTGACTGACGTCAGGAGCGATTTGAGGACGGTCGCCTGCACTGTTGGGTCTCGCATCGCGCTTCGGTACGTCGCCGCTGGTTTGTCCGTGAGAACACGCTCGACGGCTTCACGCACCGCATTGCCCGTTCCAACCGATAGCGCCGCCGGGTGAACGTAGGACGCCCGAGCCACGGCCGGAGTATCTCCGAGTACTTCAGCAGCAGCTTCGAAGGCGTTGAGCGCCAGAGCGCGATGACGTGGCAGCCCTTCGCTCAGAGGCGCCCCAGCGGCGACGGTCGCGGCGGCAACGGTCGCTCCCCATGTCCGGAAAACCTTCGCGGTTGCGGCTTGTCCGCTGTGGCAGTGGAGGTAGGAGTTGACGGTTGCGCTGCTGAGCGCTCGCTGAGCTGGCGGGGCACCAATGGCGAACAATCGTTCGGACGGGTCGTCGGATCGATTGAGCAGCGCTCTCACCACAGCGGCAGCATCGGCGTCTTCGACCAGGACGTCATGCTCAAGGTGTTCCTTCCCTACGAACTCGAAATTCATCACGCTTCCCGAGACGCGAACATGCCGCCGGCGGAGGGTCAAAAGTCCATAGGTGTGGTTGCTCTTGGCGTACCGCTCGTTACCGATACGGAAGAGCCCAAAGTCGAGAAGGCGCACAACGGACGCCACGACGCGGTGCAGCGTCGTGTGATTCTCGACTGGCGCGGTCAAGTGCCTCTGCACGGTTTGCCGAAGGGCCGGGAGCGCTTCGGCGAACTCAAGCATTCGTGAGAACTTGTTCTCGTCAGCTCGCGCTCGTGCTTCAAGTGAGTACCGGTACTGCGTCCGCCCCCGCGCGTCGAGACCGGTGGCCTGGACGGCAGCATCTGGGTCGCTGCTCGCCCACACGTGCGTCCACGCTGGCGGGATTGCGAGCCTACGGAGCCGTTCAAGCGTGACGTCGTCGGTGACGATCGCCCCGTTCACACCACGCCAAGTCTCGACCTGTCCGTCCAGGCGGGTCAGCCCTGCTGGCCGAAGCACCACGCTGTCCACGCCGCTCATTCCTTACTTGATCGCTTGTGCAGTTAGCTGCCTCGGCGGCTGCGCTCATGGACCGCGGCACCGTCGGGGCAGGACGAACCAATCAGATCGCCCTGCCCCTGCGAGTCAGGCCAGAGCGGCGCTGAACGACGCGGTCGCCAGCATCAGCGCGTGCTTGGATGCTTCGGTGTCGTGGACCGAGTTGACCATGACAAAGTCGTGGTGGATACCGCCGAAGCGGGCGTTGGTCGCCTTGACACCCGCCTCGCGGAGACGAGCAGCGAACGCTTCACCCTCGTCGCGAAGCACGTCGGCCTCGGCGGTGATGATGAGCGTCTCCGGCATGGTTGCGAGCTTCTCAAGCGAGGCGCGAAGCGGGGAAACCGTCGGAAGTGCGCGCTCTTCCTCGCTCGTTGTGTACTGGTCCCAGAACCACTTCATGCCGTCACGGCTGAGGAAGTACCCTTCCGCGAACTCCTCGTACGAGCCAGTGTCGAACGCGGCGTTCGTGACCGGGTAGAACGCGACGAGCT
The DNA here is from genome assembly GCF_003224255.1 of Curtobacterium sp. MCBD17_030. Taxonomy (NCBI): domain Bacteria; kingdom Bacillati; phylum Actinomycetota; class Actinomycetes; order Micrococcales; family Microbacteriaceae; genus Curtobacterium; species Curtobacterium sp. MCBD17_030. The sequence continues at coordinate 34,037 of NZ_QKLI01000015.1, forward strand.
TGCGGAACACGATGTCGTCGTTGCGCTCGGCGGCGAGGAGGCAGATCGCGATCGCCATGTTGCCGCCGACGGAATCGCCGGAGATACCGAATCGGGAGACGTCGAGACCCTTGTTGGCGCCTTCTTCGACGACCCACTTCGCCGCTGCGTAGGACTGCTCGAGTGGACCCGGGTACGGCGACTCCGGGGAGCGGTCGTACTCGGGGAAGACCACCGCCGCGTTCGAGCCAATGGCGAGGTCCCGAACGAGACGGTCGTGAGTGTGCGCGTCACCGAACACCCAGCCAGCGCCGTGCACGTAGAGGATCACCGGGAGGTTGCTCGTCGTGCCAGCCGGCTTGACGATACGGATCTTCACCGTGCCAGTGGGACCGCCCGCGATCTCGAGCCATTCCTCATCAACCTCCGGCTTGAAGATCGGCGAGTCCTGGACCGAGTCGACGACCTTTCGCCCCTCCGCCGGCGGCAGCTGGTAGAGGAACGGCGGGTTCGCGGTCGCGTCGACGAACTCCTGACCTGCGGGCTCGAGAGCAATGTTCTTCGGGTTTCCGGCCATGTTGTGTACTCCTCAGAGTGGGGGGCAACAGTGATGTTTCAACCACGAACGCTTCCAGGACGATGCCGAACGCGCATCCGTTACGTGACGTATGGTGCCGTCGCTCGGTGGTCCGGCGAACCGGTCGGAGGCACTTCCCCTCTGGTCACCTCGCAGGCCTCAACTCGGTGAGCGGTCGCGACGCACCCGTTGAGAAAGAGCGTCGAGGACAGCGACATCCCAGAGGACTAACTACGTCATGCGACGGATGCTGCGGATCCGAGACGGTGTTGATCATGTGAACGTCAGCCATTCGGCGCGATCCGACTCGGTCCGATCCATACCGCACTAGGGAGGTCTGCAGGATGAATCCGCTCGACGCTCTGCGCCGTGGCACCACTCCCCTCGCCACTCCCGTTTACCCGCTCCGCGCGACCCGGTTCATCGACCGCGAGTACTTCAACATCGTCTACCGCACCGACCCGGAAGCGCTACGGCAAGTCGTGCCGGAACCGATGACGGTGACGGAGCCGCTGGTTCGGTTCGAGGTCATGAAAATGGGCGACGTCGATGGATACGGTCCGTACGTCGAGTCGGGTCAGGCTATCCAGGTGTCCGTCGACGGCGAGCACGGTGAGTACTTGCACTCGATGTACCTCAACAACTTCGCCGCGACGGTCTCGGGCCGCGAACTCAGCGCGTACCCGAAGGCACTCGGCGCCCCGCGTTTGCACGTCGAAGAGGGTGCACTCGTTGGCACCCTCGATCGCGGTTCGGAGCGAATCGCTACGGCGACGATGGCCTACAAGTGGGAGCCTCTCGCCCTGGACGAGGCAGCTGCACAGATCACAGTGCCGACCTTCATGGTCAAGCTCGTCCCGAACGTGTTCACACAGGGCCTTAGTGCAGCCGACCTCGTCCGGACTGAGATCAGCGACATCACGGTCAAGGAAGCGTGGACGGGGCCGGCCCGCCTGCAATTGTTCGAGCATGCCCTCGTACCGATGGCAGATCTACCAGTGCTCGAGGTCCTCAGTGCCTCCCACATCCTGACCGACCTCACTCTCGCACCCGTGCAATCCGTACATGATTACCTGCATGGGAGCGGGCAGTAGCGCCGAATCCGGTGGCAGGGCGTACAGCTGAATGAGCTATTTGACGACCCCCTCTACACAGACCCGCCTCGGTCCCGAACGTTGCCACGCCCGCTCCTCCGCAGATACTTTGCTCGAAGATCTACGTCATTTGACGGATCAAAAAGTGCCACTCGACAGAGCGAAAACGTTTACTGTCGACACGTGAGACATCGTGACATCCGCGCCTTAGTCGACATCGCCGATGGGGTAGTTTTTGTTGAAGGGCCAGCTTCGAATTGGGTGATCCTCGCCGGACGCGACGGTGTCTCCCTCATCGACGCAGGCTATCCCGCCGACAGTGCTTTGGTCGTTGACAGCATTCGCATCTCCGGCTATGACCCTTCCGAACTGAAACGCATCTTTATCACGCATGGACATGTGGATCACGTCGGAGGTGTCCCCGAAATTCTGAAGCGTTACCCCGAAGTCGATGTCCTCGTCGCAGCAAGCGAGATTGCGAATGTGCAAGGGCCGGACCGCGAGCAGGTCACCTTCACCGACATCGGCGGTCGTGTTGCGTCGCTCCGAGTCATCAGGTGGCTGAGCTTCGCAGTAGCGTCGGGTGGGCTTGCGCGAGTGAGGGTCCCATCCGCGCGAGCGTTCACCGCTGCCGACTTCCAAAACCGAGGGCTGCGACCGGTGTGTGCACCGGGACACACCGAAGGCTCAACCGCGTACGAGCTACTGGGCACCGAAGCTTTGGTGACCGGCGACGCCATCATCACGCACCACGCCACCCAACCATCGCGTTGGGAAGCACGGCCGCGCATGATCCCCGCCTATTTCACGAGCGACCCCGATCGGGCGTTCGTCTCAGCACAAGCACTCCCTCGTGCTCGACTGATCCTCCCCGGCCACGGACCTGCCGTCCGTCGGGTGGGCAATCAGTGGGTTCCCCTGACCAGAAAACGGTTGACCTGATGTGCGGCCCCTCAGTACCCGAACGCGAGCCGTTCGACACTCCGTGGCGAGTCGGCCTCTGATGGAGGAGTCGCTTCGCGCCCGCGCTTCGAAGGTCTTCGGGTGGCAGTTGCACCCCGCACAGGTCAACGTCATCGACGCCGTCACGGCTGGTCGGGATGCTCTCGCCGTGCTACCGACCGGGTCGGGGAAGTCAGCGATCTACCAAGTGGCAGGCCTCGCGATAAACGGCCTGATCGTCGTGGTGTCGCCGTTGGTTGCGCTACAGGAAGACCAGCTCGCCGGGTTGAAACGTCATCCCGATACGCCACCAGCGGTCATGATCAACGCCTCAATGCACGTCAGGGACATCCACGCTGCGTGGAATGACATCACTACCAGGCGCGCACGGTACGTATTCCTCGCTCCCGAGCAGCTTGCCAATGACTCGGTGGTCACCCGACTCCGAGCCGCGGGAGTGGGACTGGTAACGGTGGACGAGGCGCATTGCGTTTCCTCCTGGGGATACGACTTCCGGCCCGACTACCTCCTTCTCGGCGCAGCGATCGCGCGTCTGGGACGGCCACCGGTCCTGGCACTGACCGCGACAGGATCCGCGCCGGTCCGGCGGGAGATCCTAGAACGTCTCGGGATGCGGGAACCACTCGTGGTTGCCGCCGGTTTCGACCGGCCGGAGATCCGGCTGGAAGTGGTGCGGCACGAAGACCGCGGCACAAAGGCGGATGCCGTCGTTCGCCAGGTTGCCAACACGAACGGCGCGGGCCTCGTCTATGTCGCCACGCACGCTGAGACTGCCACCTACGCAGCAGCGCTGCGCGCTGCGGGGCGGAATGCACAGCCATACCACGCAGGCTTGCCCGACCACGAGCGCACCCGTGTCCACAAGGGCTTCCTCAACGGCGATGTCGACGTCGTCGTCGCCACGACTGCTTTCGGTATGGGCATTGACAAACCTGACGTCAGGTTCGTCATCCACGCCGACATCCCCGAGTCCGTTGACGCTTACTACCAAGAAATTGGTCGCGCTGGCCGCGACCGATCGGCTGCAGTCGCGACGTTGCATTACTTGTCCGGCGACCTCGGCATCCGACGGTTCTTCGCCTCCGGCAGCCCAAATCCGGAAGCTGTCCGTGCAGTCTTCACTGCCGTCCCACGGAGTGGGAACCTGTCGCGATCGGCCCTGGCCACCGCCGCAGGGTTGTCGGATCACGCTGCAGGCCGAGCGGCCAATCTCCTCGTCGAGGCGTCCGTCCTTCTCGATCAGGAGAGCGGGCTTGCCCATATCGCCGAGCACAATTGGAATTTAGGGGAAGCGATCCAGGCCGCCGAGCAGCGCGCTGATGAGCGTGAGCACGTCGAGCAGTCGCGCATCGACATGATGCGTCAATACGCGGAGACGCGCGCGTGCCGACGACAGTTCCTCCTTGGGTACTTCGGTGGCGAGCTGGCACACCCCTGCGGAAACTGCGACACCTGCACCGCGGGCACTGCCTACGCCGTTGGTTCCCATCCAGCAGACGGTGCCCACGACGAGGAGTGGCCTCCGGACGCTTCCGTGCGCCATCCGGTGTGGGGCGACGGCAACATCATGAGCACCGAGGACGACCGACTCACTGTCTTTTTCCCCCGTGCTGGGTACCGGACGCTTTCGCTGGTGGACGTGCGAAAGCGAAACCTCCTGACCCGTCTCGACTGACTCGTCGCTCCGCTCGGCGGGCACAACAGGCCACTGAGCGTGCGGGCCCCGACTACCCAGGCAGCGACCTGGACCACACCGAACGACGATCATTGGAAGCGCACGGTGCGCTCCCCGGGAAGGCGTCCCGGTCGCCGTTGTTCGGTAACACCGGAGCCAACTTCTCCACAAGGCGGATGCTCGAACATCACTCTCTCGTTCAGCCGCGTTCGCGTCGGACTACGACCGACCGCTACGCCGGAGGTAGTTCGGCCTCGGGGTTGTCACGGAGGGCGGCGGTGATCACAGCGCCTAGAAGCCCGGGCCATCGCGCGTCAAGTGCGTCCCGGCGGAGTTGAACGGCGTACTCGCGACCGGTCACGCGTGTACGGGTCCATCCGGCTTCGCGGAGGACCTTGAAGTGGTGAGACAGCGTTGCCTTGTGGATCTCGAGCCGGTAGTCGGTGAGGTTGCACGGGTGGTACTCGCCGTCGGACAGCCGTTCGAGGATGACCAGCCGGGCCGGGTCTCCCGCTGCTTTGAGCACCTGCACCAGGTCGAGGTCGGCGACGGCCGGCAGCGGAAACGGGTCGCGATGATCCTGCGTCGGAACGTTTGACATACGTCGAACCTACCAGGAATGATGGCCACGGTTTGATGGTTGTCAAACCATGCCGGTCAGATACGACCGCCGAACAGAGAGAAGAGAGAGCCTTGCCCACCACCATCGACCCCCAGGTCACCGACAACCGAGCTGCCATCCGCCAAGACGAGGCGCCGCTCGGCCGCATCGCCATCGTCACTGCCGACCGCGTGGAGGACGTCGAGTTCTTCTACCCCTACTACCGGTTCGTGGAAGAGGGCTACGACGTCGACGTCCTCACCCCGACCGGTGAAACCGTCACTGCATACAAGGGACTTGCACTCTCGACCGGCCTGCAGCCCATCGCGCTGGCCAATCCGTCCGACTACGACGCCGTGTTCATCCCCGGAGGACTCGCACCGGCAGAGGTGCGCACCCTGCCCGAGGCCCTCGAGTTCGTCCGCGACTTCGCAGCCTCGGGCAAAGTGATCGGCGCCGTTTGCCACGGTCCTCAGGTCCTCGCTTCCGCCGGACTCGTCGCAGGACGAAACATGACGTCATGGCGCGAGGTCGCGGACGAGGTCCGCGCCGCGGGCGGGACGTACGTCGACGCGCCGGTCGTCGAGGACGGCCAGTTCATCACCGCCCGCAAGCCGGGCGACATGCCACAGCAGATGGCTCGCGTTCTCGACCGTCTGCGTACCGCTCGTGAGGAGAACCACCATGACTGATTTGCTCACGACGCCGTTCGGCCCGGAAGCCACCGCCGCCGAAGTCCTCGCCGGAGTCGACCTACACGGTCGGCACTACGTCGTCACGGGAGGTGCCTCCGGTATCGGACTCGAGACGGTTCGTGCCCTCTCCGGAGCTGGTGCGGACGTGACAATCGGCGTCCGTGATTGCGAGCGAGCGCTGTCCGCCACTGCCGGAGCCGCAGGTACGAACGGCGGGAGCATCACGGTCCGTCCACTCGATCTCGGTGACCTCGACTCGGTGCTTCTGTTCGCCGCGGAGCAAGACGGGCCCGTGCACGGCGTCGTCGCGAACGCGGGGATCATGGCGCTACCGGAGAAGCGCACCTCAGGCGCCGGCTGGGAGATGCAGCTTGCGACGAACTACCTCGGCCACTTCGCGCTACTTCTCGGTCTGCGGGATCATCTCTTCGCCGCGGAGGGGGCTCGGGTCGTCACGGTGAGCTCGACGGCGCACCTCCGGTCGCCGTTTCACTTCGAGGACCCGAACTTCGCTGTGCGTCCGTATGACCGGTGGGGCGCCTACGCCCAGTCGAAGACGGCCGACGTGCTCCTGGCCGCCGGGATCGCGGACCGGTGGCGGGACTACGGAGTTCGTGCGAACTCCCTAATGCCGGGATGGATCACCACGCGTCTGCAGCGACACCTCGACGAGGACACCCTCCGCGCCATGGGTGCGCTGGACTCCGACGGCAACCGCATTGAGCAGGACTTCTTTAAGACCCCCGCCCAGGGCGCTGCGACGTCGGCGCTGCTCGTCGCGTCACCGCTGGTCGAGGGTGTGACCGGACGGTACTTCGAGGACAATCAGGAAGCGGAGCAGTTGGAGGACGGCGCCGGCCACGACCGCGGTGTCGCTCGGTATGCGGTGGATGCCGAGAACGCCGAACAGCTCTGGTCGCTCGGATCTGCTGCGGTTCGTTGATCGTGAGTCTCCGCCGCGGCGTCCGGCTTGCAGGACGTCGTGGCGGCGGCTCAGTCGTGCTCGCGTGGAAGTTCGCTCTGTCCATCATCGGCCCGCATCAGCGCTTCCCGTAGTTGCCCTCTTGCGGTGATGCCGAGCTTCGGGAACGCTTTGTACAGGTGGGTGCTCACCGTGCGATGCGACAGGTAGACCTGGTCGGCGATCTCGCGGTTCGTCATTCCCCGTGCCGCCAGCCGCGCGATCTGAAGCTCTTGCGGAGTCAGCAGTGAGATTGCGTCGGATCGATGACGGTGTGATGCGCTCGGTGTCGCGACGCCTGCTGCGCGCAACTCCGCCAGCACCCGGCCAACTAGTGCTCGAGCACCGGCAGCTTCGAAGGTTCGGAGGGCCTGTCCAAGTTGCTCGCGTGCATGCAGCGGCCGGCGCTGTCGACGCAACCACTCCCCGTAGAGGAGGCGGGTTCGGGCGAGTTCCAGCAGAGTGCCCGCGGCCACCCCGGAGTTGATTGCTGAGCGGAAGTGCAGCTCGGCGTCGTCCTCAGGCGCAAGCAGGGCGCGGCTCCGGCCAATCAACATGTCGAGATGCGCCGCTCCCATCACTTCTGCATCCCGGGCAGCGCTCTCGACGATCGGGGTGACCGCAACATGTGCACCAGCCCGCACCGCTGCTTCTGTGAGGTCGGCAACTGCCCACATGGCAGTCACAGGGTGGTTCGCGACATCGGCAAGTTCGGCCCACGCGCTCTGATATCGCTGCTCTGCCAGGGCGATCAGTCCGCCCGCCCACGCCTGATCCGCACTCACCAAGGCCAAGGGGGCCTCAGCGGCTCGTTCCCGGCTCCTCCCCAGGATTGCCGAAGCCCGAACAAGGTCCCCCTGCCACGCCATCACCCGTGCAGCTATGGCAGTAACTGCGGCCTCAGTGACAGGCAACGCCTGGTCCTCCACCATCCGCATCGCGCGTTCGATGTCGTCGAGAGCTGGCAACAGCCGGCCGAGCATCAGGTGCATGTTCGCACGCCCGCGGAGCGCTTGGCATTCATCGCTCTGGAATCCGGTCCGGCGAGCGCGATCGGCCGCCATGCTCCAGCTCTCGAACGCCATCGGTAGGTCTTGTAAGGACTCGGATGTTAGCGCCAGGCTCTGCAACCCGAGGGTGTCCTCCGAAAGGGCGGCTGCGAGCCGAGGCAGTTCCGGCCGAAGCTCGGCCGCTCGATGAACCGGATCGAGCAGGCCCAGTGCCATCTGCCGGTACGGGTCCCACCTGCTGGGCTCAATAGCGAGGACCTCTGCTTCCACCCGGTGCCGCGCCTCGTCGGAGGCAGGTTGCCCGTAGTAGCCGACAGCGGCAGTCCAGAGCACGGCGATCCGCTCCGCGGGGTGATCGGTGCCCTCCGCGCCCCCGAGGCGGCGTGCCAGCCCCATCAGTTCCACGCCGCTCGGCCCCGGCGTGCCTGCGGTCATGCTGAGTAGCAACTGCGTCGAGGTCAGCCCGACCACCACCTGCTCGTCGCCTGCCAGCGGAATCGCTTCCTCCACCAAGCGGGCCGACACGGCGGTCGCTCCGGCTCGACGCGCGATCTCCGCCGCAGTGGCGAGTCGCCGCACACGGTCGCCGACATTTGGGGTCAGCGTCGCCGCCCGATGAAGGGCTGCGACTGCCTCAGGTTGCGCCCCCCGTCGCCGGGCTTGTTCGGCTGCCTCCTCCAGTTCCGCTGCTACGCGTTCGTCGCGCTTGTCCGATGCCGCGGCTCGGTGCCAGGCGGCCCGAGAGAAGTCGGTACTCACCTCCGCGAGCGCGTGGTGCGCCTGTCCTCGTTCGGTCGTCGTGGCGGCCCCATACACAGCCGACCGCACCAACGGGTGCCGGAAACTGAGACGTCCACCGGAGACGGAAACCAAACCCGCACGCTCCGCGGCATCCAGCTCCGACGGTGCAAGGCCGAGAAGTTGCCCCGCCGCGAAGAGTTCGTTAACGACGGGGTCGTGTGCCGTGGCCGCGAGGAGAAGCATGCGGCGGCAGCCGAACGGAAGCGCCGAAACCGTGCCGAGGAAGTTCTGTTCGAGTCGTCGTGTCGTCGGGAGCCGGCCGAACGGCGAGAGCGCATCATCGCCTGCTGTCGTGCTCACAGAGGTCGCGAATTCCCGCAGAGCCAGCGGATTGCCCGCTGCTTCGTCCAGCACCCTCGAGCGCTGCTCGCGAGTGAGTTCGACAGGTACGGTGTCCAAAAATTCGCGCGACTCACCGACGGTGAACGGTCCCAAGTTGATTCGCGTGAGCGGAAGCCCGGTGAGCGGGTCACCAGCTAAGACTTCGCCGCTCGTTCGAGCAGCGATCAGCATCAGGATCGGCGCAGTCGTGAGCCGCCGCGCAACGAACGTGATGGCCTCGACCGTGGACGCGTCCAGCCACTGTAAGTCCTCCACAATCAGGACCACTGGCTGCTGTGAAGCAATTTCTTCAAGCAAGCCGAGCACCGCGAGGCTGATGAGCAGCCGGTCAGGCTCGGGCCCGTCCTCAAACCCAAACGCGGTTAACAGCGCTCCCCGCTGTCGCGACGGGAGCGTGTGAATTTGACCGAGCACCGGGTGTAGCAGTTCATGCAGACTCGCGAACCCGGCCGTCGTCTCACTCTGCATCCCCGTGCACCGCAGCTGACGGAACCCCGCGTCGACGGTCAACTGAACGGCTTCGGAGATCAGCGCCGACTTTCCGATACCTGCTTCGCCCTCAACGATGACGGCCTGACCGGTCGTGACGACCTGAGTGATGATGCTGCGCAGCGTGGCGAGTTCTTCCGACCGGCCGATCATCGTTCTCCTCCACCCCATGCTCGGGCAAGGCCTCATGCGAGGCAGGGAAAGCGTAGCTGGACTTCGCCGTCGCGGAATCACACGTCATGGCGAGAGGAGTAGGACCGCTGCACCATTCGATGTCGTCCTTCCTGGGGCCGCCGCTGCCAAGGATGTAGGGATGGACGCTTCCTCCGAGAAGGCGTATGTTCGTAACTATGACCGACGGTGTTGGGGTGCTGAGGGAGATCGCGTCCCTCCTTCGAGGACGCGAGATCCCCCGACTGGGCTGGCCAACGTCCGTGCTGCCACCGGAAGGCGTAGTCGTGGAAGCGATCGCTCATGGCTCCGCCGTCACGATCATCGTTACTCACGGCAAGGCACATGCGGCCGCCCGATTGGACCTCGACACACGAGAAGTCAGCATCTCGTCCGTCGGCCGGGACGCGCAGCTCCGTCGGCGCCTGCGCCGTATCGCGCTCGAGTTCGTCGCGGACCGTAACGACTACGACGAACGCTGCGGCCTCCCCACCCATCGCACTCCCCCGACGTTCGACGAGCATGACCCAAACACGTGGACGTCGATGCAGGAACTTGCCGATCTCGTTGACGGTGACTGGTACCCGCCGGAACCGCAGGAACGAAGCCCAGCGGGGTGGGCGGCGTTCTACGAGATGGCCCACCGCTTCAACGACCGATTCACGACACAGGATGCCTCGGCCACAACGCCGCATCCAACCCCACCTCAAGACGCGCGATCGTCACAAGGTCCGGCCACGCCTGACCGGCAAGAACCCGCTGCAGGGTGACATGCCCGATACCGGCATCCGCAGCGACCGCCCGAAGACTTCGCCCCGCCATCGCGTCGCGGACGTTCAACACGAACTGACGAGCGATCTCCCCGAACTGGTCCGAGGAAGGCACCTCCGGCCACGGCGCGTCCGCAAGCTCCACCGGCAATGCACGCATCGGACGACCCATACCGAAAGCGTAGAGGGCAAGGCGCAGAGCGACGAGCAACGCCATGGCTGAGCTAAGTCGTCCATACCGGCCACAGCTCCCGGCACAGGACTGGGACGCCATCGGACCATACGTCCATGACGTCGTCGCCAGAGCAGAACCTCTGGTCACGTACAACGCGAGAGAGCTGTACCCCGCAGTTACGCGCCTGACTCACTTTTCCCGCAGTGAATACGCGCCACTCGACGACGCGTCCGTGTTCGACCCGTACATGGTCAATCGATTCGTGACGCATCACCTCGCCGGCTACAATCGTGCCAGCCGGAACACCATCCGAGCCCGGCTTCGCCGCGTCTCCGAAGCGCTCCTCGGCGACGATGCGGTCGGGAAGTTCAAGGCCCTCGGGAAAGCGGACGCGGTCACGCCCTACACGGTCGCCGAACAAGCGACCCTCGAAGGCTGGTCGCGAGCGCAAACGTCCGTCGAACGGCGAACCTCAGCTGCTGCGCTACTGTCTCTCGGCTTCGGCGCCGGCCTAACCGGGGCGGAAATCATCCGGCAGCGACTCGAGCACGTTGCCGAAGTAGGCGCAGCACTGATCATTCGAGTCGCTGGCGACAACGAACGCGAGGTACCGGTACTCCACGAGTGGGACGCGGGCCTGCACGCACGGCTGCAGTTCATGGACGGCGAAGGATGGGCGTTCCGTACCGACCAGCGCGGCGGCAACATCAACCTCATCACCGACTTCGTCTCACGCACAGGACCCGAAGTACCGCTGCAGACCCGACGGATGCGAGCGACATGGCTGGTCGGACACCTTGAACGAGGCACCCCACTAAAGCTGCTGCTGCGAACCGCCGGGCTGCAATCCGCAGAAGCGCTCGACCGGGTACTGCCGTTCGTTCATGACTGACGGCCCGGGGGACTGCTGCAGGTTCGGTTGACTCCTGAGAGGTAGGGGCATTGGCTCCTGCTGAAAGGATGTGCGCCATGGTGAAGGCGTATCCGGAAGAGTTCCGCCGTGACGTGATCGCGGTCGCCCGGAAGGGCGAGACGTCAGTGCGGCAGGTCGCGAAGGACTTCGGTGTCTCCGAGTCCTGCCTGGCCCGCTGGCTGCGCTTGGCGGACCGTGACGACGGCATCGGGGTCGCAGGGCGCCGTCGCTGAATGCAGCAACACCGCGCAGACGCAACGTCGAGCGCTCGAAACAGTTGACCGGAGCAATTCCGGGTGGATGTGGCAGTCGTCACTTCGTGACATCTCGGTGAGCCGGCTGATCGCCGATCAACTCAATCTGCCCGGGAGCTATCGGCGCGAGGATCCCTCTGGTGCTCCCCCGTTCAGCTCAATGGGACGCTAGCTGGCTCCCCGCGAGAACCCGGGGTAGTTACGAGCAGGAGCCGTTCCTCCGCTCCGCCGAAGGTTCGGCTGCAGCCGTGAGGCGCGATGGTCGAGCAGTTGAAGTACCGCCTCGGGCTTGCGACACGCCCGGGATGAACAGACGCAAAAGTGGACTTCCTAGAGGAGTCAGGCGGGGAAGCGCCGCGGACGTTTGATCCGTGATCAGGGGTTTTCCCACGAGAGGGTGCGCATCCCAGACCGCTCCTCGGCGCGATCTGACACTCCAGATCCCGGCCGGGAGATAAGGCCGCGCATAGCCCTGGCATGACCGAACGAAACCACACCACCCCTTCCGCTCCCGCAGCTCCTGTAGCACACTTTGTTCCTACTAATGACCACGACTCGCCGAGTGTAGGGGAGGCGCTGATGCAGTACCGCCCCTCCACCGTCGTGCCGCGTGACTGGGACCGTGTGAAGGACTTCGCACGCCAGGCGGTACTCGACTCCGGCCCGTCGAACGCGACCGTCGGCCTCCGCATGCTTTCCGTCGTCACCCACTACATCCTGTGGGCCGTCAACGAAGAGCGCGCCCCTCTCAACCGGACCGAACTGTTCCACCCGACGCTGCTCGGCCGCTACATCCGCATGCGGTCCCCGAACAAGCAGGCGAGCCTGCACAAGACGCTGCACTCGCTGCTGTTCCGAGTCGCCAGTGCCGTCGCTGACGTCGACCACAACCGGAAGAATCGCGGACGCATCAGCCACGGAGTCGTCCCCTACACGGCGGCAGAATTGGCCGAAATCGAAAGCTGGGCCACCGCACGCAAAAACGCAGTGCACCGCCGCTATGCGAAGACGTTCCTCGCCCTCGCCGGCGGTGCCGGCCTGCAGTCCGTCGAATGCGCACACGTTCGCGGCCGCGATATCGTCCGCACCGCAACCGGCTACAGCGTCCGCGTCACGGGTCGATACCCGCGCATCGTCCCAATCCAGACCGAGTGGGCAACGTACATCGACGACGTCATCGACTCATTCGAAGCCGACAGGCACGTCCTTTTCCCCAGCGTGGCTGACGACACTCGACCTCGCACACTGACGTGGTTCTGCGTCGGCGAGCACCCCGCCCCGTTCGCGCAGCGACTCCGCGACACGTGGGTGCTCAGCCAGCTGCCGGTACTCCCTCTCGGCGTGCTCATGCAGGCCGCCGGCATGCCCGATATTCAGACGCTCCGCCGCTACCTGCCGCGCGTCGCACCGGCCGACTTGACCGACTGGGACGCGGTACTCCGCCAGCCGTCGGCTCACATGCGTCCCACGGCACTTGACCGCGAGCGGGCCACCTCACACCGGAAGCTGCGTCGTGACATCGAGGGGCAGAACCGACCACTGGCTCCGCACGACCTCGCGAACACTGCACTGCGCCGTGCAGACGTCGCGCTCCACCTGGACCAGACCGCCGTGCCAGCCGGAAGCGCGCAGTCATCCGTGCCCAGGACGGCGGAGCACGTCCACACGGAACGCTGCAGTATCGCAGCGCTGGAGGCGGATTGGATGCCAAAGCGATTCCGCGCCGAGGTTCCGCGAAACAAGCGACGTTCAGCGTCGCGTTACATGCCGGCCGCCGCCCCGGACTCCGCAACGTTCACAGAGCTCCGGGAGCAGCTGCAGGAGCGCCGCGACAAGCAGGATGGCGGTGACGCCCGATGACGATGGAATCGCTGTCCTGGGACGACACTGTCGCCCTTACCCTCGAGGTGCTCGCAGCCTCGACCGACGGTGGCCTCACCGACCGGGAAATTGCCGCCGGCGCGGGCTCCATGACGCCCATCGACGCGGACCTTGCACAGACATGGCTGAACCGCCTACTGCAGTCGCGCGTCCTGCCGGCCCTCGTCGGATGGCGACGGTTCGACCGGGCGGTGGCGGGGAAACGTGCCGGCGGGCCGCAGCCCGACATCTCCGACGCCGTCATCCTCACCGTCGCGCTCATCCTCGTCATGGAGGAGTCGACCGTCCGTGTCCGCGACATGGAACGGGCGCTGGAACACCGTCTCACCCCCGAGGCACGTGAGGTACTCGGCATCGCCCACCTCTACGACAACCCGTTCAAGAACTGGTACTTCCTCGCCCACCGCGCCATCCACCGCGTCATCGCGACGTTCGACCCGTACGTGGCAAACGACGGGTTCCAGCGAACCAAATGGAAGGCGATGACGTTGGAAGAGCGTCAGGCGTGGGAAGCGAACCTCGACGAAGCGTTCGTTGCGCGGATGCGCGCCCGGGGAGAGTGGTTCATGAACGCTCTCGTCGAGATGTCGATTCGGCAGCAGGCGCCGGAGTTCCGACGCAGGAAGACAGCGTTCACCATCGACCAGAGCCAGGTGACCGCCGGGGTGCACCAAGCACGGTGGAAGCGGGACAAGGACGGGAACGAAGTGCCGATGCGGAACAAGCTCGACACGACCACTGACAAGGCCGAAGGACGGCGGGTGCTCGCGCTCGAGGCCGACTGGGCGCCGAAGAAGAAGGGCGCGAAGAAACGCAACGCCGACGACGAGAAGCGTGTATCCCGCGTCAAGTGGGAACTGTCCTACATGGCGAACATCATCATCGACGTCATCGAGGACCCCGACCTCGACAAGAAGCTGCAGGCACCACAGCTCATCCGCGCCATCAGCCTCGGCACCCCAAACAAGCGCATCGGCGACCACGCAATCGACCTGCTCGACTCCCTACAAGCGCGCGGGTACGAACTGACCCGATTCTCCTTCGACCGCGGGTACTCGCAGCTCAAAGACGCCTTCCACGAAGAACTCGTACGTCGACGCATCCCCGTGGTCAAGGACTATGTCGACCGGCAGAAGGGAATCACCAATGGGGCGCTCGGCGGCGCAATCATGGTCGAGGGACGCTACGTCTGCCCGTCCACTCCGTTCGACCTGCTCGAGGTAACTAAACGATGGGAAGCCGGTCAGTTGACCGATGCGGAGTACTGGAAAGAACTCGAGAAGCTCGAGCGCTACGAGCTCAGCGTGCACGAGAAGAAGCCCGACGGCACGCTCCGGCTCAGCTGCCCCGCTTCCGGTATCTCACCAACGGCGTCCTGCCCGCTGCGGAAGCTTCACCCGAAAGCTGTGCCGGACGATGAAGCAGACCGTGTCCGTATTCAGCGGGCAAACATCAGCGACCGGCAGAAGGACTACCGGGTGTGCTGCCAGACAAGCGTCACCGTGAAGCCCACCGAGCACGTGCAGCAGCGGCAGATGCTCCGCCACAACGGCCGCCAGTGGTTCAAGACCTACCGCTCCGACCGCAGCAGCAGCGAATCCACCAACGACTTGCTGCAACGCGACCACAAGCTCCACGTCACCACGAACCGCCCGATGCGTGGACTCGCCGCCCAACAGCTCGCACTCGCACTCCTCGCCGTCCGGTCCAACATGACGCGCATCATCAACTTCGAGAACGCGCTCCGAGAGCAGCAGCTGCGAGCAGCAGCCGGACGGGCACCCCAGCCGAGGAAGAAGGAAGGCGAGTACCTGCAGCGGTCCCGAGACCGTCGCGGCGAAACCCGTTACCTCCGAAACCCGCCGCCCCGCGAACTCGTGCCCTACGAGGAGCCCGCGCTGCCGGAACCCCCGGCCTGACCCGGACAAACAGAAGAGCCCCCGGCATCTGCCGGGGGCTCTTCTGTTGGGTGAGACTTGCAAACGCTGATACCTCAGACTTGCAAATGACCCTGTGGCGGTACCGGTGGGATTTGAACCCACGGTGGAGTTGCCCCCACACATGTTTTCGAGACATGATCCTTCGGCCGCTCGGACACGGTACCGGGGAAGAGTTTACACGATCCGGGAGGCCCCCGGCGACACCCAGCACGCCTCCCCTCCACGGGCGCGCACCTCCGGCGCCTCGTCCCCAGACCGTCACGACCGTGACCTCGACCCGAGGGTCCGCGCGTACCGTCTCCGGCATGAGAACGCGCACCCTCGTCGCCCTGCTGTCCTCCCTCGCCGGCGCCGCCGTGGTCAGCGGAGCAGCGGGCTTCGGCGCACGAGCGGGGATCCGGGGACAGCGGGCCGCGTCGCAGCGTGTGGTCGACATGCTCCCGGTGCACGCCGACTGGTGGCGCGAACGGCTCCACCACGAGGGTCAGTTGACGTACCTGGCGATCGGGGACTCGGCGGCACAGGGCGTCGGTGCGACGACTCCCGGCCGTGGGTACGTGGGGCTCCTCAGCCGTCGGATCCGGCATCGGTCACGGATGACCGTGCGCGTCGTGAACCTCAGCGTGTCGGGAGCCACGACGTGGGGTGCGAAGAAGGACCAGCTCCCGAAGCTCCGGCACTTCACCCCCGACGTCTGCACGGTCTCGATCGGCGCGAACGACATCGCCGACTTCCACCCGGACAAGTTCGAGCGGAACATCCGCGCGATCTACGGCGCCGTCCCGTCGCACGCGATCGTCGCCGAGTTGCCGTGCATGTTCGTGCCCGACCGCGAGCGCAAGGTGGCCGTCGCGAACGAGATCGTGCACCGGGTGGCCGACGAACTCGGTCTGACCGTGGCGCCGCTGCACGCGATCACGAAACGGGTCGGGATCCGTCGGACGTTCTTCAACTCCTACGGCGATCTGTTCCACCCGAACGACCGTGGGTACGAGATCTGGGCGAGCGCGTTCGAGCCCGCCGTCGACGCCCGGGTCGACACCGTCGCGGCCATCCGGCGGTACCTGTCCGCGCGGGAAGCCGAAGACCTCGGCCGCCAGGCCGGTGACGTCGCCCATGCCCGCGCCGAGCAGGACACCGACGGCGCCGAAGCACTCGACACGGCGAACCGTCCGAGCTCGCTCGACCGCCTGCGACAGCGCGTCACCGGGTCGCTCCCGCTGCCCGGCCGGACCGATGGCAACGAGCCGACCGATGTCGGCGGAGCGGCCTAACCTCGTCGCATGGCCCGCCCCCAGTCGTCCTACCGCTGCACCGAGTGCGGCTGGAACAGCATCAAGTGGGTCGGCCGCTGCGGCGAGTGCCAGTCGTGGGGAACGGTGGAGGACGCATCTGCCGCGACGGCGAGCACACGCGGCACCACGTCGATCGCCGTCACCGGCAACCGCATCGCCCGACCGATCACCGAAGCCCGCAGCGGCTCCTTCCAGCGCTGGCAGACCGGCATCGGTGAATTCGACCGGGTCCTCGGCGGCGGCATCGTCCCGGGCGCGGCCGTCCTGCTGAGCGGTGAGCCCGGCGTCGGCAAGTCCACCCTGTTGCTCGAGGTCGCCTCACGCGCGGCTGCGATGGGCAAGCGCGTCCTCTACGTCAGTGCTGAAGAGTCGGTCGACCAGGTCCGGCTTCGTGCCGAGCGCACCGGCACCATGCACGACGACCTGTTCCTGGCGAGCGAGGTCGACCTCGGCGTGATCCTCGGGCAGATCGAGCAGGTGCAACCGGACCTCCTCATCGCCGACTCCGTGCAGACCATCTCGTCCGCCTCCGTCGACGGCATCGCGGGCGGCACGTCCCAGGTCCGCGAAGTCGCCTCGACGCTGATCCGTGTGGCCAAGCAGAAGGCGCTCCCGGTCCTCATCGTCGGACACGTCACGAAGGACGGCACGATCGCCGGCCCCCGACTGCTCGAACACCTGGTCGACGTGGTCTGCCACTTCGAGGGCGATCGACAGACCGCGCTGCGCTTCGTCCGAGCGCTGAAGAACCGGTTCGGCCCCACCGACGAAGTGGGGTGCTTCGACATGGCCGGCGATGGCATCCACGAGGTCCCGGACCCCAGCGGCCTGTTCATGTCCCGCAACGGCGCCCCGGTGTCCGGCACGTGCATCACCGTGGCGATGGAAGGCCGACGCGCCCTCCCGGTCGAGATCCAGGCGCTCGTCGTCCCGAGTTCCGCGCCGCAGCCACGTCGGGTCGTGAACGGTGTCGACGCGTCCCGGGTGGCGATGCTCCTCGCGGTGTTGGAACGCCGCGCCGGCATCAAGCTGTCGGACGCCGACGTCTACGTGTCGACGGTCGGTGGCATGAAGCTCACCGAGCCGGGCGCCGACCTGGCGATCGTGCTCGCCCTGGCGAGTGCCGCTCGGGACCGCCCGTATCCGCACACCCTCGCCGCGATCGGGGAGATCAGCCTGGCCGGCGAGATCCGCGCGGCGACCGGGGCGAAGCAGCGCGCGAACGAGGCCGGACGTCTGGGCTTCACGACCGTCCTGGGGGCTGACGCCGAGCACCTGCGCGAAGCCCTGCGGGTCGCGTTCTCGATGACGAAGTCACCGCGAGAGCGCGAGCTCGACGCCGCGTTCTGAGATCGGCAGCCCGTCTGGATTTCCAGACACAGCCTCCAGACCAGTCAGGCGCGCAGCGCGGCCAACAGGTCCGCCGGCTCCGACTGCATGGTGTGCGGCCCGGCGATGTCGAAGAACACGCCCTCGAGCGAGTCGAGGTGTGCCGCCAGGAACTCCTCGAGCCGAGCGGCGTCGTAGACCATCACCTGCCGGAGCTTCTCGCCCGGCACCATCGCGGTGTACGCGTCCGCCGACGAGAACAGCAGCAGGATGCGCTTGTCCGAGTCCTCACGACCGAACACCCGGACCTGCATGTCCTTCTTCCCGGTGACGAGCCGCGGGACGATCACGATGTCGTTGCGCAGCGCATACGCCACCGCGGCGACGTCCTGCTTCGCGAGGGCTTCCTCGAGCTGTTCACTCCGGAAGCGCTGTTCCTTCTCTGCCATCGCCCCTAGTCAAGCAGCATGCGAGTGCGCACGGGTCCGGTCAAACCGTCAGACAGGGGAGGGCGGGACCGCTTCAGTGCACCCGGCCGGCCTGCACCGCGTGCGTCCGGGTGCGCAGGTCAGCGGCGAACTGGGTGGTCTCCGGCCCGAGTTCATCGTCGGGCGCGGACTGCACCAGGACGCCGATCGCGGGGGCGAGCATGAAGCTCGACGTCGCCGCCATGCCGTAGTCGTCCACCGAGGGGACATCGACACGATCGGCGAGTCCGGACTGGGCCAGGGCTGTGGCGTAGTCGAGCACGGCGTATGCGGCCTCATCGCTCGTCATGACCGAGGCGACCCCGTAGATGAGGTACTTCATTGCCCAGCCTTCCGTCGATGTCCGTGACGCTGCGCCGCGGTCGCCGTCACGAAGTCGCCCGTCGTCCTGTAGACGCACTCAGCAGGCGCGCTTCGCGGTGATAACTCAGACAACGTCACTACTTTCGCCTCAATCGCAGTCGCGGGAACTTTCGTTGCACGGCCGAAGGGCTGTTCCTGATGGGGAAGCAGCTCTCATGCCGGCACCATCGCCCACCCTCTACCGCCCGACCGCTCCCCGGACCCCCGGAGCGCCGACACCGACCTCGACGTACAAGGACCTGCTCGAGCGGGTCCGAACCGAAGGTCTCCTCGAACGCCGGACCGGCTTCTACTGGGCGGTCTTCGCGTCCCTCGTCGTCGCCACCGCCGCGACCCTCGGCGTGTCCGCCCTACTCGGCGCGTCGTGGTTCCAGTTGATCCCCGCCGGGGTCCTGGGTGTCCTCTTCACGCAGTTCGCGTTCCTCTCGCACGAGGCGGCACACCGCCAGATCTTCGCCTCGCGCAAGTGGAACGACCACGCCGGTCGCTGGATCGGCGTCTTCGTCGTCGGCCTGTCGTACTCGTGGTGGATGAACAAGCACAACCGCCACCACGGCAACCCGAACACGATCGGCAAGGACCCCGACATCGCCCCGGACGGCGTGGTCTTCATCGAGGAGGACGCCCAGCAGCGGCGCGGGTTCCTCCGGAAGCTCGCGATGGTCCAGGGGTGGGCGTTCTTCCCGCTCCTGACGCTCGAGGGCGCCAACCTGCACTGGCTGTCAGTCCGTGCCGTCGTCACCGGCAAGGCCGCGAAGGGCACGGCGAGGGAGCGCCGCCTGGAGGCCGTGCTGCTCGTCGCACGCTTCGGTCTGCTCGCCTGGTTCGTCTTCGCGGTGATGCCGCTGGGCATCGGTTTCGCGTTCCTCGCGGTCCAGATGGCGGTCTTCGGTGTCATGATGGGAGGGTCGTTCGCGCCCAACCACAAGGGCATGCCGGTCATCGCCGAGGGGGCCAAGATAGATTTCTTCTCGCGTCAGGTCCGAACTTCCCGTAACATCACTGGTGGCGTGTGGGTGGACCACCTGCTGGGTGGTCTCAACCACCAGGCAGAGCACCACCTGTTCCCGAGCATGGCGCGGCCCAACCTGCGTCGTGCGAAGGCCCTCGTGCGTGAGCACTGCGAACAGCACGAGGTCCCGTACACGGAGACTTCACTCTTCCGCTCCTACGGGATCGTCGTCCGGTACCTCAACCGAGTCGGTCTCGCAGCGCGCGACCCGTTCACCTGCCCGATGGTCAGTGCCTACAGATTGCACTGAACCTCTGATCTCCGTCACCCCGCACGATGCCGGGTGTCGCACACAACTCGATGGCAACGTCGTCGAAACCCGCGGTGGTGGAATTCTCTCGCCGCGCACGTAAGAAAGTAAGGAACGCCGAAATGGCAACTGGAACTGTCAAGTGGTTCAACAACGAAAAGGGCTTCGGCTTCATTGCGCCGGACGACGGCAGCGCTGACGTCTTCGCCCACTTCTCCGCGATCGGTGGCAACGGCTACAAGTCGCTCGAGGAGAACCAGAAGGTCGAATTCGAGATCACCGAGGGCCGCAAGGGCCCGCAGGCGGAGAACATCACCGTCATCGGCTAGTACCGGTCTTCGTGAGCGCCGGGACTGAGGAGCGATCCTCGGGCCCGGCGCTTCGTCGTTCCCGCCCCGATGTCCTCAGTTCAGGACGAACTGCACCGACTCCGCCGACGTGATCTCCCCCACCGCGACCTGCAGGTGGTAGCTGGCTCCCCCGCCCGTCACCGAGGCGCGTGCGGTGTCGCAGGTGGTCGCCGAGGACCGGGTGCGGTCCCAGGCGATGGCGGGCGTGGTGAGCTCCTGGCCGGCCTTCAGGGTGACGTCCTGGTCGGTGCCTCCGGTCTGGCAGTCCTTCGACGACCAGTACTGCTCCGTGCCCGAGGTGATGGTGAGCACCTGCTGCGCGGACCCGAGGTCCATGTGGCACGAGTTCGACCCGGTGTTCTTGATCGACATCGCGACCTGGGGGTCCTCGCCGGCTGCGTAGACGCGCTTGTCGAGCACCGGGGTGAGTTCGATCTGGTGCGGGTCGCAGGCCGCGCCGTCCTTGCGGGCTGCGGCGGACGGGGCCGGCGAAGACTTCGGCGCGCCCGAGGCGGCATCCGACGCGCCAGAACCGCCAGCCCCGCCAGAGCCGGTGGAGGAACCAGCTGCTGCCGAGGAAGCCCCGGCACCCGGCGTCGGACCGGCCGCGGGGGCTCCGTTGCCACGACCGACGACGATGAGCACGACGACGACCACGACGAGCAGGACCACCCCGAGCACCAGGGCTCGGCGGCGCCAGTAGGTGCCGGGACGCTCGGGGCCGACGGGATGGCGGAACGACGACATGCGCACAGGGTAGACATCCGTGCGAGCCCGGAGGAGGTCCCTCGCCGGGCGGCCGGTCAACCCGTCAGAGGATCTTCAGCATGCGGGTGTTGCCGAGCGTGTTCGGCTTCACCCGGGCGAGGTCCAGGAACTCGGCGACGCCTTCGTCGGACGAGCGCACGAGCTCGGCGTACACCTCGGGTGGGACGACGGTCTCGCCGATCTCGAGGTAGCCGTGCTTGGCGAAGAAGTCGACCTCGAACGTCAGGCAGAAGATCCGGGCGACACCGAGCTCGCGGGCGTCGTGTTCGAGCGCCTCGAGCATGCGGTGGCCGACGCGCTTGTGGATCCAGTCCTGGTCCAGGGCCAGCGTGCGGACCTCGGCGATGTCGTCCCAGAACACGGCGAGGGCGCCGCAGCCGATCGGGACACCGTCGGGCCCTTCGGCGATCCGGAACTGCTGGATCGACCCGTAGAGGACGACGTTCTCCTTGCCGAGCAGGATCCGCCGGTCGACGTACGGCGCGATGAGCCGCTGGATGTGCGGGACGTCGGACGCGAGCGCCGGGCGCACCAGGATCCCGTGGTCGTCCCGTTCGGAGAACGCATGCCGTCCGTGCTCAGTCATCCGCTCCAGCCTACGTCTCCGCCAACCGCCTGGCCGCGCCGCACCCGGCCCCCGGCTGTACGCCGGCCCCGGCAGCCCCGGCAGCCCCGTCCGACCCGCCACGTCACACGACGTCATCGGGGGACATGCGTCAGGGCCCTGCACAGGCGCACCGGCCTACCGTCCGAGACACACCAGTACGACGAGCAGGAGGAGCACCACATGCCCCAGATCATCGAGACCGTCGACGTCAACGTCCCCGTCCGTGCCGCCTACGACCAGTGGACCCGCTTCGAGGAGTTCCCCACCTTCCTGGACGAGGTGGAGAAGATCGTCCAGGTCGACGACACCACGACCGACTGGACCGTCAAGGTCGCCGGTCAGGAGCGTTCGTTCCGCGCCCTGATCACCGAGCAGCACCCGGACGAGCGTGTCGCCTGGACCGTCAAGGACGGCGAGACCGAGCACGCCGGTGTGGTCACGTTCCACAAGCTCTCCGACACAGAGACCCGCGTCACCGTGCAGATCGACTGGGAGCCGTCCGGCATCCTCGAGAAGCTCGGCTCCGCGGTCGGCGTCGGCGGCCACGCCGTGAAGAAGGACCTGCAGAACTACAAGGAGCGTGTCGAGGCCGCCCCGATCAGCGACGGCTGGCGCGGCGACGTCCAGGCCTGACGCCTGACCGCCTGACCGCAGACAGACGGGAGGCCCGGTACCAGCTGGTACCGGGCCTCCCGTCTGTCGTGTCGCTGGGCTGACTAGCCCTCGATCTCCGGCGCGGGCGCCTCAGGCGCCTTCTCGAGCGAGGGAGCGCCGGCGAGGACCTCTTCGCGGCCCGGCTGACGCCCGGTCTCGAAGGTGAACGCACCGTCCACGAAGCCGACCTTCACGTGGTCGCCGGCCGTGAGCTCACCCTGCAGGATGTGCTCGGACAGCTGGTCCTCGACCTCGTGCTGCATCGCACGACGCAGCGGGCGGGCACCGAGGGACGGGTCGAACCCGACCTTGATGAGCTGCTCCTTGGCCGGGAGCGAGAGCTCGACGGTCATGTCGCGGTCGAGCAGGCGGTCGGACAGGCGCTTCACGAACAGGTCCACGATCTGCAGCAGCTCGGGCTGTGACAGCTGCGGGAACACGATCGTGTCGTCGACGCGGTTCAGGAACTCGGGCTTGAAGTGCTTCTTCAGCTCCTCGTTCACCTTGCCGCGCATCCGGTCGTAGCCGACGGCCGAGTTGCCCTCGACCTGGAAGCCCACCGGGCCACCTGCGATGCCCTGCGAACCGAGGTTCGTGGTCATGATGATGACGGTGTTCTTGAAGTCGACCACGCGGCCCTGACCATCGGTCAGACGACCCTCTTCGAGGACCTGCAGCAGCGAGTTGAAGATGTCCGGGTGGGCCTTCTCGATCTCGTCGAACAGGACCACGGAGAACGGCTTGCGGCGCACCTTCTCGGTGAGCTGGCCGCCCTCTTCGAACCCGACGAACCCGGGAGGGGCACCGAACAGGCGCGAGACGGTGTGCTTCTCGCCGAACTCCGACATGTCGAGGGAGATCAGTGCGCCCTCGTCGTCGAACAGGAACTCCGCGAGCGCCTTGGCGAGCTCGGTCTTGCCGACGCCCGTGGGGCCGGCGAAGATGAACGAGCCCGAGGGGCGGTTCGGGTCCTTGAGGCCGGCACGGGTGCGGCGGATGGTCTTGGACAGGGCCGAGATGGCCTCTTCCTGACCGATGACGCGCTGGTGCAGTGCCTTCTCCATGAAGACGAGACGCGAGGTCTCCTCTTCGGTGAGCTTGAACACCGGGATGCCCGTGGCCTGCGCCAGGACCTCGGCGATGATGCCCTCGTCGACGGTGCCGGACGCGGCGACGTCACCCGCACGCCACTGCTTCTCGAGGCGGAGACGCTCACCGAGGAGCTTCTTCTCCTCGTCGCGCAGGCTCGCGGCCTTCTCGAAGTCCTGCTCCTCGATGGCGGCTTCCTTCGACCCACGGACCGTCGAGATCTTCTCGTCGAACTCGCGGAGCTCCGGCGGCGCCGACAGGATCGACAGCCGCAAACGAGCGCCGGCCTCGTCGATCAGGTCGATGGCCTTGTCGGGCAGGAAGCGGTCCTGCACGTAGCGGTCCGCCAGGTTCGCCGCGGAGACGATCGCGCCGTCGGTGATGGACACCTTGTGGAACGCCTCGTACTTGTCGCGGAGGCCCTTGAGGATGTTGATGGTGTGCGGCAGCGACGGCTCGTTGACCTGCACCGACTGGAAACGACGCTCGAGTGCGGCGTCCTTCTCGAAGTGCTTGCGGTACTCGTCGAGCGTGGTGGCACCGATGGTCTGGAGCTCGCCACGGGCCAGGAGCGGCTTGAGGATCGACGCTGCGTCGATCGCGCCCTCGGCGGCACCGGCACCCACGAGCGTGTGGATCTCGTCGATGAAGACGATGATGTCGCCGCGGGTGCGGATCTCCTTCGTGACCTTCTTGAGGCGCTCCTCGAAGTCACCGCGGTAGCGGGACCCGGCGATGAGCGACCCGAGGTCGAGCGAGTAGAGCTGCTTGTCCTTCAGCGTCTCGGGCACGTCGCCCTTGACGATCGCCTGGGCGAGGCCCTCGACGACGGCGGTCTTGCCGACGCCGGGCTCGCCGATCAGGACGGGGTTGTTCTTGGAGCGGCGGGAGAGGATCTGCATGACCCGCTCCATCTCCTTCTCGCGCCCGATGACGGGGTCGAGCTTGCCGTCGCGCGCGGCCTGGGTGAGGTTCCGACCGAACTGGTCGAGGACCTGCGAACCCTGCTGCTGGCCGTTCTGCTGCTGCTCGCCGCCGACGGCGACCGCTTCCTTGCCCTGGTAACCGGACAGGAGCTGGATGACCTGCTGGCGGACCCGGTTGAGGTCGGCGCCGAGCTTCACGAGGACCTGGGCTGCGACACCCTCGCCCTCGCGGATCAGACCGAGCAGGATGTGCTCGGTCCCGATGTAGTTGTGGCCGAGCTGCAGCGCTTCGCGCAGTGACAGCTCGAGGACCTTCTTGGCACGCGGCGTGAACGGGATGTGCCCGGTCGGCTGCTGCTGGCCCTGCCCGATGATGTCCTGCACCTGCTCGCGGACGGCATCGAGGGAGATACCGAGCGACTCCAGCGCCTTGGCGGCGACGCCCTCGCCCTCGTGGATGAGGCCGAGGAGGATGTGCTCCGTACCGATGTAGTTGTGGTTGAGCATCTTCGCTTCTTCTTGAGCGAGGACGACAACACGACGGGCCCGGTCGGTGAATCTCTCGAACATGTGCTCTCCCTTGGCCCCGAACGAACCGGGGCCGACAGCCGGACTCGTGTGAGTCCGGTCACGTACATCGAGACTAACCAGCGCTCCCCGTCAGGGCTGCCCCTGTTCGCCGTGGGCGTGAACCCCGTGCGTGTGCTGCGCGCCGCGGCCTGGAGGCCCCTCCCGACTCCCCGGGACACCGTCCGTCCGGCGGCACTCGCGCCCGGCTCGGAGGGCTCGCCGGTACGATCCGGGGCATGGAGCAGCCCGTCGTCGGCCTCGTCGTCCACCCCTCGAAGAACGTGCAGGAGTCCGTCGAGGTCCTGGACCGCTGGAACGCGTCCGGAGCCGGGCGCCTGGTCGCGCGGCGGATCGACGCCGCTCGCCTGGGTAGCGCGATCGACGCGGTGGACGACGACGAGTTCACGGACACCGTCGACCTGGTCGTCGCACTCGGTGGTGACGGCACGATGCTCGGTGCGATGCGCCTCGTCGCCCGGCGCCCGGTCCCGGTGCTCGGGGTGAACTACGGCAACGTCGGGTTCCTGGTCGAGATCGAACCACCCGAGCTCGAGTCCGCGCTCGAACGGCTCTCCGCCGGCCAGTACCAGCTCGAACCGCACCACGCCCTCGAGGCCCGGCTCTCCTGGGGTGGTGCCCGGACCGACTACCTGGCGTTCAACGACATCACGATCGTCCGCCGTCCCGGTGCCGGGCAGGTGTCCGCGGACCTCAGCGTCGGCGGGCTCATGTACGGGTACTACCGCGCCGACGCCGTCGTCGCGGCGACGCCCGCCGGGTCCACCGCCTACAACTACGCGGCGGGAGGCCCGGTCCTGTCCCCCGCACTGTCGGGGTCCGTCGTCACGCCGGTGGCCCCGATGGCGGGGATCGACCGCTCGGTGGTGCTCGCCGCCCGTGAGCGCTACCGGTTCGACATCGCCGAGGGCACCCGCAGCGCGGCCCTCGAGGTCGACGGGCTCGTCGTCGGCGAGGTCGCCACCGGCGCGCAGTTGGAGGTCCGGCTCCGCAAGGACGCCGGCAGCGTGGTCCGGCTGGACGCCGAACGGCACGGTCGGACCGGGCGCCTCAAGCTCGGCCTGTTGGACCTGCCGCTCCGACCGGACCAGCTCATCGAGTTGATCCCGCACGACCTGCGGCAGAAGCTGCACCGGGAGACCGAGGACTGACGCGATCCGCGCCTCCCGGCCGGCGACCCCACGCCAGGGCCCTGGGGACGGCGGAAGGCCCGCCCGGTTCGCACCGGACGGGCCTTCGCTCCCATCACCCCACAGGGCGTCGTCCCACGGACGACCCGGATCCCCGCACCGGTCCCTGACAGGACCAGCCGAAGTCTGCTGACCTACTCGGTCAGGTACAGCTGCATGTCCTGCGAGACGGCCTTCGCGAACAGGCGCAGCTTCGCACGCGACTCGACACGGCTGACCGCCTGTCGGGTGGTGTGCACGATCTTCGAGATCTCGTCGAGCGTCATCGGCTTGTCGTCGTCCAGGCCGTAGCGCATGCGGATCACGTTGGCCTCGTCGCTCGGCAGCTCGGCGACGATGGAGCGGATGTCGCGGTGCAGCAGCGTCGTCTCGGTGAGCTCGTTCGGGCTCGCGGCGTCCTCGTCCTCGATGAAGTCACCGAGTTCGCTGTCGTCCGAGTCACCCACGACCGTGTGGATCGAGACCGGCTCGTGCGAGCGGCCCTTGAGGTCGACGAGTTCCTCGACGCTCATGCTCAGCTCGGCGGCCACTTCCTCCGGCATCGGCGCACGGCCGAGGTCGACGGTCAGGTCACGCTCGGTGCGCGAGATCTTGTTGATCAGCTCGACGGTGTGCACCGGGATGCGGATGGTTCGCGCCTTGTCGGCGAGACCACGCGAGATCGCCTGGCGGATCCACCAGGTGGCGTAGGTCGAGAACTTGTAGCCCTGCGTGAAGTCGAACTTCTCGACCGCACGGACCAGGCCGAGGTTGCCCTCCTGGATGACGTCCATGAACGGCAGGCCGCGCTGGGAGTAGCGCTTGGCGATGCTGACGACCAGGCGGAGGTTCGAGGTGATCATGCGCTCCTTGGCGCGCTCACCGTCGCGGACGAGCCAGCGGAGTTCGCGCTCGAGGGACTTCTCGAGGCCGGGCTCGGTGTGGAGCTTCTCCTCGGCGAACAGGCCGACCTCGATGCGGCGGGCGATGTCCGCCTCTTCCTCAGCGGTCAGCAGTGCGAGACGGCCGATGTGACGGAGGTAGTCGCCGACCTGGTCGACGGATGCGCCGCGGACGCCGGCGAGCTGCTCGTCGGCCTCGACCTCGGCGACGGTGTCGAGCGTGGTGGCCTCGGCGGAGGTGGTCTTGGTCGCTGCCTTCTTGGTGCGGCGCGAGGTGGTGCTGGGTGCGGCCGTTGCGATCGCCATGGTGACTCTCCCTGCCTGTGACGGTGATGGTCCTTCGTGGGCTGAGACCGAGTTTGGCGGGCCGGAGGTGTACCCCACAAACCACGGCGAGCGATTCTCAGGCTTCTCCGTGCTTCGCCATCGGGGGACACCGGGTCGGGGTACACCTCGTCACGGCGGTTGTCGCTCTCGATCCCCGCGGTGCTGCCGATCGAAGCGGAATCACAACGGTGTGACTCCCGAGCCGGACCGAGGGGGACACGTGTACCCCGGGGTGCAACGCCTTCCGGACAGCGAAAAAGGGGTACGTCGCGCCGGATCCAGAGATCCAGCTGACGTACCCCGAAGGAATGCCCGCGGACGATGACGGGCCCGGTGTCACCAGGAGGGTTCGAGCCACCCGTCACGGTTCTTCGAGACCTCGAGGTCCGGGTCGCGGTCGAACTCGTCGTACTCGCTCTCGATGTCACCGACGAGACTGCGGGACGCGGTGGGATGCAGGATGGACATGCCGAGGATGCTCGCACCGCCGGGCGTCGGCGGGGTGAACGGTGGGTGACGGTCAGGACACCAGGACAAGAGGACCCCAGGTCACTCGCGTGGGTGCCCCGTCGCGGACGCGATCGAGGGCGGGACTACTCGGCGCTGGTCGGCGCGGTCGTCGTCACGCCACGCTCGCGCTCGAACCGGGCACGCTCTTCGGCCTCGATCTTCGTGTACGCGGCACGCTCGGTCCGATCGGCACGGATGATCGCGCGCATGATGAACCAGAAGATGAGACCGAGCAGGATCGTCGGGGTCAGGGCGAAGACGACTCCGGAGACGATTCCATGCGGCATGGTCCCATCGTACGTCGTGCTGCCCGCGGATCGAGCTCGCAGGCTCCCTCGGGGCTGGCGTCGCGCGCCGCTGGCGCGTCGCTCTGAGCTCCAGCGCCCTACTTGACCAGCGGGAAGAGGATCGTCTCGCGGATGCCCAGGCCGGTGATCGCCATGAGCAGCCGGTCGACACCCATGCCCATGCCACCCGACGGCGGCATGGCGTGTTCGAGTGCCCGCAGGAACTCCTCGTCGACGCGCATCGCCTCCGGGTCACCGCCAGCGGCCAGGCGGGCCTGCTCGACGAACCGCTCCCGCTGGACGACCGGGTCGACGAGCTCCGAGTACGCCGTGGCGAGCTCGAAGCCACGGACGTAGAGGTCCCACTTCTCGACGACGCCCGGACGGGTGCGGTGCTGCCGGGTCAGGGGCGAGGTGTCGACCGGGAAGTTCATGACGAACGTCGGGGCGTACAGCTCGTCGCCGTTGAAGTGCTCCCAGAGCTCTTCGACGTACTTGCCGTGTGTGGCGTGTGCGACCTCGACACCCTCGGCGTCGGCGAGCGCCTGCAGCTCGGACAGCGGCGTCTCCGGGGTGATCTCGTGGCCGGACGCCTCGGACAGTGACTCGTACATGTCGAGTCGTGCCCACTCACCGCCGAGGTCGTAGTCGCTGCCGTCGGGCAGGGTGACGACCAGCGAGCCACCGGTGACCGCGCGGGCGGCGTTCTGGACCAGCTCCTGGGTCAGGTCGGCCATCTGCTCGTAGTTGCCGTACGCCTGGTAGGCCTCGACCATGGCGAACTCGGGCGAGTGCGACGAGTCGGCGCCCTCGTTGCGGAAGTTGCGGTTGATCTCGAAGACCCGGTCGATGCCCCCGACGACCGCCCGCTTGAGGAAGAGCTCGGGCGCGATACGCAGGAACAGTTCGGTGTCGAACGCGTTGGAGTGCGTGACGAAGGGCCGGGCAGAGGCGCCGCCGTGCTGGGTCTGCAGCATCGGCGTCTCGACCTCGAGGTACTCGTGGGACGTGAAGGTGTCGCGGAGCGAGGACATCACGGCCGCGCGGGCCCGGACGGTCTTCCGGGCGTCCTCGCGCACGATGAGGTCGAGGTACCGCTGCCGGACCCGGGTCTCCTCGTTGAGCTCGTTGTGCAGGTTCGGCAACGGCAGGATCGCCTTCGCCGCGATCGCCCAGTCGTCGACCATGATGCTCAGCTCCCCGCGGCGGGAGGAGATCACGCGGCCGTGCACGAACACGTGGTCGCCGAGGTCGACGAACTCCTTCCAGCGGGCCAACGACTCGTCGCCGACCTCGGCCAGGGAGACCATCGCCTGGATGCGCGAGCCGTCGCCGGACTGCAGCGACGCGAAGCAGAGCTTGCCGGTGTTGCGGGAGAACACGATGCGGCCGGCCACGCCGACGACGTCCTGCGTCTCCTCGCCGGTCTCGAGGTGCGCGTACTGCTCGCGGACCGCGGGGATCGTCGTGGTGATCGGGAGCTCGGCCGGGTAGGCCTCGATCCCGGACTCCAGCAGGCGCGCGCGCTTGTCCAGCCGGACCTGACGCTGCTCGCTGGTCTCCTGCTCGGCCAGTGCGGCGGCGTCGGCGACCGCGGTCTCGGTGGTGGCGGGGGCGGTCTCGTCGGTCATGCTGGTGCGGCTCCGGAGGTCGTGGGGGATCGCGTCGATGCTACCCGCCCGGCCGTGTCCGGCCGGGACGCCGGACGGACGGCGCACACGGCGGTCCGGGCTCGCGGCCGGGTTCAGATCGCGGACTGACCGTCGGCCGCCGTGAGCGCGTTGTCGACCGCCGACCGGACGAGTGCCCCGAGGACGCGCCCCGGGTGCTCGACACCGATGCCGGACAGGGTGCCGGCGGACTGGTCGACGATCGCCGTCGAGAAGCTCACGGCCGCCCGGACCGCGTCGGCGTAGGCGGGGCGGTCCCGCTCGGCCACGACGAACGGCTCGGCACCCATCTCGACCACCAGGGCCTGCGCGATCGGCAGCACCGGCGCGGGAGCGGTGACGGCGCAGTACGCGTCCCGCAGCCGGCTCAGGTCGACGCTCGTCCCGGTGAAGGCCATCGCGGGGTGGATCGCGAGCGGGATCGCCCCGGCACGCATCGCCGGCGCGAGGACGTCGACCCCGTGGTCCGGACTCGTGTGCACGACGAGCTGCCCGGGCTGCCAGATCCCCGCGTCCGACAGTCCCTGCACGAGCGACGGCAGCTGGTCGTCCGGCACCGCCAGGAGCACGAGTTCGCTGCGCTCGACGAGCTCCGGCGTGCCGAGCACAGGCGCGCCGGGGAGCATCGCCTCGGCACGGTCGCGGCTCGCCTCGGAGACGGCGGTGATCCCGACGACGGCGTGCTCGGCGTTCGCGAGCGCGGCACCCAGCACGGGGCCGACGCGTCCGGCGCCGATGATCCCGATGCCGAGTCGTCCGGCCCTCACCGCACGGCTCCGGGTCCGGGGACGGCGGTCCAGACGGGAGGCCCGTCCTGCGTCAGCCACGCGGGTGCGGCGGGCGCGGCACCGGTCCACTGCCCGGGCATCTGCCCTGCAGCGTGCGCGGGCTCCTGCGCGTGGCGACCCGGCGTACCGGAGGTGGGTCGGGCCTCCTGGCCGTCACGCCAGCGGTGTGACGTGTCGGTCGCGGCGGCCTCGACGGCACGCTCGGTCGTGCCGGACCAGAGCCGCTGCGCGTCCCCGGCGTCGAGCGCACCGACGCGGGCGGAGACCGGACCGCTGACGGTGTGCACGTGCACCGAGGCCAGGCGGAGTGCGCGCTCCAGCGGCCCCTGCGTGACCTTGACGCTCTGGACACGCGGCAGCGGCACGACCACGAGCGAGCGCCAGACCGCGCCGAGCCGGAGCAGCACCGCGCCGGGCACGAAGCGGTAGCCGTTGCGGGACGCCGACAGCGGGCGCAGCCAGCGACCCCGTCGGGGTGAGTGCACGAAACCGCCGCGGTCGCCGCTCGTGGTGAGACTGTCGTCGACGACACCCACGGCCTCGGCGGACCCCTCGCGCAGGCGTTCCATCGACGCCTCCGGACCGACGACGGCCGAGCCGACGAGCTCGGGCAGGATGATCTCGAGGACCTGCCGGACCTCGGCTGCGGTACCGACCGGCAGCACGATCGACGAGACCTGCTGGTTCGTGGACGCCCCGTTGCCGGCGTTCGTCGCCCGGTTGATGCGGATGTCCCACCAGCCGAACGGCCGCCACAGCAGCGGCTGCGCGACGCTCACGGCGTGGATGCGCCCCGGCGGCAACGTCTCGTTCGAGGTCGAGAACAGGCCGAAGCCGATCCGGATGCCGTCCCGGGTGTCCGCGATCGTGTAGCGCAGCGACTTCGAGAACTTGCGGACGTAGTAGCCGCCGGCACCGATGACGGCCGGGAACAGCGACACGAGCAGGAAGTACTGCCCGGTCAGGCTGATGCTCACGATGATCGCGACGACGAGCAGCAGGATCACCACGGTCGTGCCGGAGAGCAGCATCGACCCGATCAACCGACCCGGGTGGACGCGGACCACCCGGGTGGCGTGCACGGCCTCGGGGTCGAGCTCGGGTGCCAGGAACTCGTCCACCCGGCCCTGCAGGACGCCGCCCCCCGGACCGGCGGACCGGGGCTGGTCGGTGTCCTTCGCGCCCGAGGCGAGCACCAGGATGCGTTGCCGCAGGTCGTCGGCGGCCTTCGCTCCGAGGTAGGCGAGCTGCACGTTCGCGTCGTTGCCGGCCTGCGCGACCTCGAGCTTGGCGGTGCCGAAGACCCGCGCGATCAGCGGACGCGAGATGTTGATCCCCTGGATCCGGTCGAGCCGGGCCTTGCGGTGGGTCCGGAAGACCACGCCGGAGCGGACCTCGACGATCTCGCCCGTGACCCGGAACTCGTGCATCCGCCAGGACAGGTAGAACAGGCCGATCAGCACCAAGAGCAGCACCGCCACCCCGAGCAGCACCCAGCCGACGACACCGTGCTCGTACACGTAGCGGACCGGGTCGCCGTCCTCCTGCGGCCCGCCTTCGCCGGGGATGAAGACCTCGACGATCTGGTCGCGGAGGTTGTTGAGCACGTAGCCCAGGATCACGACGAGGAAGATGCCGCCCTTGAGCAGCGGTGTGAGCGGGTGCAGCCGGTGCCACTCGCCGTCGGTCAGGGGCGCGGCCGCGGCGGCGTCGCCCTTGCGCGGCGGTGCGGGGATCGAGGCGTCCGGTCGGAACGACACGTGCGACCTACAGCCCGGCGCGACGGGACTCGGCGAGCTCGACCAGTCGGTCGCGGAGGTCGTCCGCCTGACCGGCCGGGATGCCGGGGATGCGGATGTTCGACGACGCGGCCGCGGTCACGAACTTCAGCTCGCTCATGCCGAGCACCCGGTCGAGCGGGCCCCGGTTGACGTCCACGAGCTGCAGTCGGCCGTACGGCACCGCGGTGAAGCGCTGCCACATCAGTCCGCGGCGCAGCACCAGGTCGTCGTCGCGCAGGGCGTACCCGATCGACCGGATGCGTCGCGGGGTGAGCGCTGCCGTGACGACCGCGATGGCCGCGACGACCGCACCGATGACGAACCAGACGAGTCCGGCCGTCCCGCCGGTCCCGCCGCTGGCGACGCCGATGAGCACCAGGCCCGCCGTGACGACGCCGCCGATCACGATCGTCGCGATGAGGTCGGTCCAGACGAGCTTCGCCGAGACCCGCGTCCAGGTGATGCCGTCGAGGCCCATGCCGGCGTCGTCGAGTCGGCGTGGTTCGTCCATCCGATGGGGTTCGTCGAGTTCGGGCGGCATCGGGGTCTCCTGGTCTGCGGTGGTCGGTCCGCGTCGACCGACCGGGCCGGTCACACCGTGGTGCTGCCCCGCCCGTCGTGGTCGTCCTCGTCCGTCGGCGGCGCGATGCACATCCGCTCGGCGACGAGGGCGCACACGGTCAGCACGATCCCGCCGCCGAACGCCACCGCGTTCGGCAGGGTCGAGCCTAGCGAAGGCAGGACGGACCGGGACAGGAGGTACACGAGCAGCCCGAGGGCGAACGCGCCGAACAGCGCCCCGCAGATGCTCGACGCCTTCGCCAGGAACACCACCCGTGTCGCGTACATCGGGTCCACCCGGCGTCCGTCGTTCCGGCCCCGGGTCTGTCGACGGATCGGCGCGGCCATGAACAGCAGGGCGATGCCGATGAACACCAGCGTCAGGCCGAGGGGGACCGACATCAGGAGCGTCGGCGACTGCCGGGCGGTCAAGGCGGTGTCGACCGCGAAGCCGGCGACGGCCGCGACGACGGCGACACCGATCAGGGTGGAGGCCCGGGTCGGCTTCACGGGGTCACCTCCTGCGCGGCGCGGCCGAACAGGCGGGGTTCGTCGACCCGGTCCGTGTCGTCGCCCAGCGCCGCGAGCAGGGTCGTGACGGACCCGTGGCCCGGCAGCACCGCCTCCGGGTCGGCGTCCGCCCAGGGTGCGAGCACGAACGCCCGCTCGTGGGCGCGCGGGTGGGGCACGGTGAGTGTGTCGGTGTCGATCCGCAGGTCGTCGAGGGCGATCACGTCGAGGTCGAGCGTCCGGTCACCCCAGCGGACCTCGCGGGTGCGGCCGTGCTCGTCTTCGATGCCGTGCAGGGCGTCGAGCAACTCCTGCGGAGCCAGGTCGGTCTCGACGACCACGACGCCGTTCCGGTACCGCGGCTTCGTCGTGTCGAGGCCGTCCAGGGTGAGGGCGACGGACTCGACCTCACGGCTCGAGGCCACCGGACGGACACCGGGCAGCGCGGCGACGGCGGCCGCTGCGGCACGGAGGGTGCTCCCCCGGTCGCCGAGGTTCGCACCGAGGGCGATGACGGCGCGCGTCACGCTTCTTCCTCGAGCGGAGCGCTCTCGGCGACGGCCGCGTCGTCAGGGCGCACCGTGGACTCGCGCCGGATGGTGATCGACACGTCGGTGAACCGCACGGTGATCGGTGCCTGCGGCTTGTGCACCGTGACCTCGGTCGCCAGGGCGGCACGGTGCGTCAGGACGGCCGCGGCGATCCGCTCCGCCAGCGTCTCGATGAGGTCGACCGGGTCACGTTCGATCTCGGCGACGACCTGCTCGGCGAGCACGCCGTAGTGCACGGTCTCGGCCAGGTCGTCCGAGTCGGAGGCGGCGGTCGCGTCGACCTCGACCGCGACGTCGACGACGAAGTCCTGTCCGTCGGCGCGTTCGTGGTCGAAGACCCCGTGGTGCCCGCGTGCGCGGACTCCGACGAGGCGGATGGTGTCCCTCATGATCGAGCTGCCCTCCAGGCGTCCCAGACGTCGAGTACGGCGCGGGTCGGCGCCGGGTCGTGCACACGGACGCCCCAGGCGCCGCGTTCGGCCGCGAGCAGGCTGATCGCCGCCGTGGCCAGGTCCCGTTCGGCCGGGGGTGCCCCGGCCGCACTGCCGACGCCGTCCAAGAACCGCTTGCGGGACGCCGCGACCAGGACCGGCAGACCGATCGAGGCGAAGCGTTCGTAGCCCGCCAGGATCTCCCAGTTCTGCTGCCCGCGCTTGGCGAACCCCAGGCCCGGGTCGATGACGACCTGCTCCTGGCGCACCCCGAGGACGATGAGTTCGGCGACCCGGAGTTCGACCTCGCGTCGGACCTCCTCGACGG
Organism: Curtobacterium sp. MCBD17_030; assembly: GCF_003224255.1. Lineage (NCBI taxonomy): Bacteria > Bacillati > Actinomycetota > Actinomycetes > Micrococcales > Microbacteriaceae > Curtobacterium > Curtobacterium sp. MCBD17_030. The sequence goes on from NZ_QKLI01000015.1 coordinate 68,862, forward strand.
CGTGGGTGTACTCGGCGTTCCGGTACATCCGGTCACTGTGGCCGCGCCAGTGCATGACGACGAAGCCCACGCCGGTCTCGGCGACGACCCGGGACATGTCCGGATCGACGAGCCCACCGGAGACGTCGTTCACGATCACGGCACCGAACTCGACCGCACGTTCGGCGGTGCTGGCGTTCATCGTGTCGACACTCACCGCGATCCCCTCGGAGACCAGCTGCTGCACGACCGGCAGGACGCGCTCCTGCTCGACGTCCACCGGGACCCGTTCCGCACCGGGTCGGGTGGACTCCCCGCCGACGTCGACCAGGTCGGCCCCGTTCGCGACCAGGTGCCGGGCGTGGTCGAGTGCCGCGTCGACGGCCAGGTGCAGACCGCCGTCGCTGAACGAGTCGGGGGTGACGTTGAGGATCCCCATCACGCGGGTGCCCTGGGGGGTGGAGCGACCGCGGCGACGGCCGGTCACGATCTCCGGCACCGGTGCGGGTGCTCGGAGGTCGATCGCGACCGTCGCCGGCGCTGCTGCTGCTTCGCGGGCCCGGCTCGCCTCGGCGAGCCGACGCGACCGTCTCGTCGGCAGGTCGGTCATGCCGGCCTACGCGGGGGCGATACCGGGGTTGCCGAACGGACGGTGACGACGCGGCTTCGAGGCGTCGATCCCGACGGGTTCCTCCGCCATCGCGGCGGCCTTGCCCGGGACCTCGATCGCGGGCAGGTCACTCACCGGACGCTTGTCGCTCGAGAGCCACTGCGGGCGCTCGGGCAGCTTGCGGACGTCCTTGAAGATCTCCACGAGCTCCGGGGCGTCGAGCGTCTCCTTCTCGAGGAGTTCGCCGGCCAGGCGGTCGAGGATGTCGCGGTTGGCGTTGAGCACCTGGTAGGCCTCGTCGTGCGCGGCCTCGAGCAGGGCGCGGGTCTCGGCGTCGACGGTCTCGGCGATGTTCTCCGAGTAGTCGCGACCGGTGCCGCCGCTCATGTCACGGCCGACGAACGGCTCGCTGGACCCGGAGCCGAGCTTGACGGAACCGACCGCCTGGCTCATGCCGTACTCGGTCACCATCTTGCGGGCGGTGCCGGTGGCCTTCTCGATGTCGTTCGACGCACCCGTGGTCGGGTCGTGGAACACGATCTCCTCGGCGACACGGCCACCCATGGCGTACGTCAGCTGGTCGAGCAGTTCGTTGCGCGTGACGGAGTACTTGTCCTCGAGCGGCAGGACCATCGTGTAACCGAGGGCCCGACCACGCGGGAGGATCGTGATCTTCGTCACCGGGTCGGTGTGGCGCATCGCTGCGGCCGCCAGGGCGTGACCACCCTCGTGGTAGGCGGTGATGAGGCGCTCCTGGTCGGACATGATCCGGGTGCGGCGCTGCGGACCCGCCATGACGCGGTCGACGGCTTCGTCGAGCGCACGGTTGTCGATGAGCTGCGCGTTCGACCGGGCGGTCAGCAGCGCGGCCTCGTTGAGGACGTTGGCCAGGTCGGCACCGGTGAAGCCCGGCGTCTTGCGGGCGAGGAGCTCGAGGTCGACGCTCGCGGCGAGCGGCTTGCCCTTCGCGTGCACCTCGAGGATCTGCTTGCGACCCTGCAGTCCGGGCGCGTCGACGCCGATCTGCCGGTCGAAGCGGCCCGGGCGCAGCAGCGCGGGGTCGAGCACGTCGGGACGGTTCGTCGCGGCGATCAGGATGACGTTCGTCTTGCCGTCGAAGCCGTCCATCTCGACGAGGAGCTGGTTCAGCGTCTGCTCGCGCTCGTCGTTGCCGCCGCCGATGCCGGCGCCACGGTGACGCCCCACGGCGTCGATCTCGTCGATGAAGACGATGGCGGGCGAGTTCTGCTTCGCCTGGTCGAAGAGGTCACGGACGCGGCTCGCGCCGACACCCACGAACATCTCGACGAAGTCCGAACCGGAGATCGAGTAGAACGGCACCCCGGCCTCGCCGGCGACGGCGCGGGCGAGCAGGGTCTTGCCGGTTCCGGGAGGGCCGTAGAGGAGCACGCCCTTCGGGATCCGGGCACCGACGGCCTGGAACTTCGCGGGCTCCTTGAGGAACTCCTTGATCTCGTGCAGTTCCTCGATGGCCTCGTCCGCACCGGCGACGTCAGCGAAGGAGACCTGCGGGTTCTCCTTGTTGTTCATCTTGGCCTTGGACTTGCCGAACTGCATGACCTTCGAGCCGCCGCCCTGGGCGCTCGAGAGCAGGAACCAGAACAGGGCGCCGATGAGCAGGAACGGCAGCAGCGTCAGCAGGAGCGACACGAGGACGTTCGACTGCTGGACGTGGTCGTTGTAGCCCTTGGGCAGGTCGGCCTGCGACACCGCCTCGACGACCTCGGTGCCACGGGGGGTCGAGTAGTAGAACTGCTCGGTGCCACCGTCGTTGCGGAGCGTGAGGTCGACGCGCTGCTCGGTGGAGTTGACGACGGCCGACGAGACCTTGCCGTCCGAGAGCTGCTCGAGACCCTTCTGGGTGGAGATCTCCTGGGTGCCGGACTGGGCGATGAACGTCCATCCGACGAAGATCCCCACGACTGCGAGCAGTATCCAGATGTACGGCCCGCGGAGGATGCGCTTGAAGTCCATGTGATCCGGGCCCGACGGCCCGACACCTTTCTGCTGCCTGAAGTGCGTGCCGCTCAGCATACGGCCGTCACTCTGTGGCGAGAATGGGTGTCCTCTGCGGGCGAACTCCACGCATCAGGAGCATCGCCCTGCGGACGACGCCCCTGACGCCCGCCGCCTGACGTCCCGGTCGCACCCGACGTCGCGGGCGGATCAGGAGTAGACGTGCGGCGCGAGGATGCCGATGCCGCGCAGGTTGCGGTAACGCTCGTCGTAGTCCAGGCCGAACCCGACCACGAACGCGTCCGGGATCTCGAAGCCGGCGTACTTGACGTCCACCTCGACCTTGGCGGCCTCGGGCTTGCGGAGCAGGGCGACGATCTCGACGCTGGCGGCCCCGCGGGACTGCAGGTTCTGCTTGAGCCAGGACAGCGTCAGACCGGAGTCGATGATGTCCTCGACGATGATGACGTCGCGGTCGTGCAGGTCGGTGTCGAGGTCCTTGAGGATCCGCACCACACCGGACGACTTCGTGCCGGAGCCGTAGGACGACACAGCCATCCAGTCCATCCGCGCCTGCATCTTGAGGTGGCGGGAGAAGTCGGCCATGACCATGACAGCGCCCTTCAGCACGCCGACGAGGAGCGGGTCGCGCCCGGCGTAGTCCCGGTCCACCGCCGCGGCGAGTTCGGCGATCTTGTCGTCGATCTGCTCGGGGGTGAAGAGCACTTCGGAGAGGTCGGCCTGCACGTCGGAGAGTTCCACCGGACCAGCCTAACCGCCCGAGTGCGGCTCCCTGGCGGCGAACGACACCCGTTCGCCCGCCCGCGTGGCCCGGACACCGGGCAGGTCGATCGGTCCCTGGCCGTGCCAGTCGGTCACGAGCCGGCAGACCTCGAGCGTCTGCAGTCGGGACAGGGTCACGCCGAACTCGCTCTCGACCGCCAGTCGGACGAGTCGCTGCCGGAGGGCCGGCGGGTTCGCGGCGAGCTGCGGCACGGACAGCGAGATGCCGGCCTCGGAGTGCTCGGCGAGGTCCTCCGCCATCTCCTCGGCGAAGTGGTCGAGGGCCGCGGAGTCCTCGCGCAGCTGGTCGGCGGTGCGAGCCAGGGCCTCCGGCACACCGGGTCCGAGCTCCCGCTCGAGGACCGGCATCAGCGCGTTCCGCACCCGCACCCGCGTGTACGCCGGGTCCTCGTTCTGGGGGTCGTCCCACGGGTCGAGTCCGGAGGCGGCGCAGGCCTGACGCGTGGTCGCCCGACGCAGCGCGAGCATCGGCCGCGCGAGCGACGGCCCCGGCCGGTCCGGCCGCACCAGCGGCGCCATGCCGGTCAGGCTGTCCGGTCCGCTCCCCCGCAGCAGGCCGAGCAGGACCGTCTCGGCCTGGTCGTCGAGCGTGTGGCCGAGGAGCACGAGGGGTGACCACTCGGCGGCCGCGACCGACGTGATCGAGGCGTATCGGGCCTCCCGGGCGGCGGCTTCCGGACCACCCGCGGTCCCGACGTCGACGCGGTCCACGACGACCGGCGCCAGCCCGAGCGAGGCGGCCTGCCGGGAGGCCCGTGCCGCGACCGCCTCGGAACCCGCCTGCAGCGCGTGGTCGACCACGACCGCGCCGGCGCGCAGGCCCTGCTTCGGCGCCTCGAACGCGGTGGCCGCCGCGAGGGCCAGCGAGTCGGCTCCGCCGCTCAGCGCCACCAGGACGAGGTCGCCCGGTGTGACGACCTGTTCGTCGAGCGCGCGGGCGAGCGCGGTGCGGACCGCCAGACGGACGGCGGCGACGGCGGGGTCCAGCCGGGGACGCTCGGAGTTCACCCGGTAACGTTAGCCGGGCCGTCCCGACGGCCGACAGACCACCACCGGAAGAACCAAGGAGTGCACATGGCCGCGTACGACGTCGTCGTCGAGATCCCCAAGGGCAGCCGCAACAAGTACGAGGTCGACCACGAGACCGGTCGCGTGTACCTGGACCGCGTGCTCTTCACCTCGTTCGTCTACCCGACGGACTACGGCTTCTTCGAGAAGACCCTGGCCGACGACGGCGACCCCGTCGACGCGCTGCTCCTCCTCGAGTTCCCGACCTTCCCCGGCGTGGGCGTCAAGGTCCGCCCGGTCGGCGTCTTCAAGATGAGCGACGAGGCCGGCAAGGACGAGAAGGTCCTCGTCGTCCCCGCGAAGGACCCGCGCTGGGCGCACATCCAGGACATCGCGGACGTCCCGGAGCAGACCAAGGCCGAGATCGCGCACTTCTTCGAGCGCTACAAGGACCTCGAGCCGAACAAGTGGGTCAAGGCCGAGGGCTGGGGCGACGCTGCCGAGGCCGAGGCCATCGTGCAGGCCGGCCAGGCCGCGTACGTGCCCGCGGGTCACTGACGCTCGTCTGCTGACGCGCGAACGGCCCGGTCCCCTCGTGGGGCCGGGCCGTTCTGCGGTGTTCGGGGCTAGAGCGCGCCGCTCGGACGGGCGACGTACGGCAGGAGCTGGCTCGGGGTCCACACCGCACGCTCGACGACGCCGACACCCGGACGGGCGGCCTCGACCATCCGCCCGTTGCCGGTGTAGATCGAGTCGTGGTAGCCGCCGGACGCCGCACCGTTGTTCGAGTAGAACAGGATGTCGCCCGGCTGGCGCTGCGACAGCGGCACCAGGCGGCCGATCGAGCCGAAGTAGTTGTACTGCCAGACGACGTTGTGCCCACCGGTCGTGATGCCCTGCGAGTTGTAGGCCATCATCACCAGGCCGGAGCAGTCCCAGACGTTCGGGCCGGCACCACCCAGGACGTAGGCCTTGCCGAGCTGTCCGCGGGCGTACGCGATCGCGCCAGCGGCCTTGGACGGGCTGCTGACGACCGGGGCCGGCGCGGGCGCGGGAGCCGCCGGCTTCGGGGCTGCGGGCTTCGGTGCTGCGGGCTTCGGGGCAGGTGCGGCCGGCTGCGGTGCGGGCTGTGGGGCCGCGGGCTTCGGGGCGGCCGGCTTCGGGGCGGCTGGCTTCGGCGCTGCCGCGGTACCACCCGAGGGCGCGGACGACGAGGGGTTCGACGTCGACGGGTTCGAGGTGACGGGCTTCGACGCGGGCGGGACGTCGGTCGTCGACCCGCCGGGACCGTCCGTGCCGCCGTTCGCTGATGCGGGACGCGCCGCGTCGCGCTTCGCCTGGGCGGCGAGCTGGATCTCGGCCTGCTTCGCCTGCTGCGCCGACCAGTACGCCTGCTCGGTGGCCACCGAGGTGCCCTTGATGAACGCGAGCTGCTCGAGGACCTCGTCCTGCTTCGCCTGCCCGGACGCCAGCGCGGACTGTGCGTTCGCGGCGACGTCGTTCGCGCTGTCGAGCGCGTCCTTCGTCTTCTCGGTCGCGGCGGTCAGGGCCTTCGTCGCCTGCCGCTGTTGCGCGGCGAGGGCGTCCACGGTGCGCTGGTCCGACTGCGCCTTGTCGAGCACGGTCGCGGACCGCTCGGACAGGTGCGTCATGGTGCCGACCTGGTACAGCAGGTCCTTCGCGTCGCGGGAGTCGACGAGCATCGACGTGGACAGGTCACCGCCACCCGAGCGCGAGAGCTCGACGACGAGGGCCGCGACCTGGCCGGCGGACCGCTTCGCCGCCGCCTTGGCACGCTTCGCCTGACCGGTGAGACCGTCCAGCGTGTCCTTGGCCTCCTGCTGCTGCGACGCCGCGAGGGAGTACCGCTGCCCGGCCTCCTGCACCGTGGCGCCGGTGCGGTCCACCGTGGCCTGGAGGCTCGACATGCGTGCCGTCAGGGCGTCGACCGTCCGCTGCTTCGCGGCCTGGTCGTCCTTCGCCGCCTGCACGTCCTTCCACGACGGAGCGGACGGGGCCGCCTGCGCCGGGACGGCCACCACGAGCGAGAGCCCGAGGCTGAGCATCGAGACGGTGGCGAGACCGCAGACGAGGGAACGTGCAGGCTTCTTCATGCGGGTCAGTGCCTCCTGGCAGTGCTCGTGCTCATACCGAGATCCCCCGCGCTGCCATGAAGGGGACGGGATCGACGGCGGCGCCGTTCACCCGGGTCTCGAAGTGCAGGTGACAGCCGGTCGACCAGCCGGTCGAACCGACCTGGGCGATCTGCTGTCCGGCGGTGACGTGCTGGCCGGCGGCGACCATGATGCCGCCGTTCACGATGTGCCCGTAGGCCGTCGAGATGCCGCCACCGTTGTCGAGGACGACCTCGTTGCCGTAGCCGCCGCCGTTGCCCGCGAAGGTCACGGTGCCGGACGCTGCGGCGTAGATCGGCGAGTAGCAGGCCGGGGCGAGGTCGACGCCCGCGTGCAGTGTGTAGACGTGCGTGTACGGGTCGACGCGGAGGCCGTAGGGGCTCGACTGGAAGCCGGCGGCCGGGCGTACCCAGCCGGACGAGTTCGCGGCGCCGCCGCCGGTCGCGCCGCCACCGGACGCCGGGACGCCCGCGGTCGCTGCGGCCGGGAGGGCCCGGGCGGCTGCGGCCGCCGCGGCGGCGCGCTCCCGGGCGAGACGCGCCTGGCGCTCCTTCTCGATCTTCACGCCCTTCTCGTACCCGGCCTGCGTCGTCTTCGTCTTCGACGTCAGGAGGGCGAGTTGGGCCTCCAGGCGGTCCTGGTTGGCGGCCTGGGCGGCCACGGCGGCCTGCGCCTGGTCCGCGGCGGTCTGCGCGGCGCGCATCTTCGCCTGGGCCTGGGCGGCGAGCACGCCGAGCGCGTCCTCGGCGACCTTCGACTTGTCGGCGAGGGCCTGGGCCGTCCCGCGGTCCTGGCTCGCCTCGGAGTAGATGCCGTCCGCCTGCTCGGTGAGCTTCGACATGGCGCCGAGCTCGTAGAGCAGGTCACCCGAGGCAGAGGGCTTGGTGAGGAGGTCCGTGGTGACGTCCTGTGAACTGGAGCGGCCGAGCTGGGCGGCGAGCTGGCCGGCCTGCGCCTCGGAGGCTGCCGCGGTCTTCTCGGCGTCATCCGCCTGCGACTGGAGCTTCCGCTGTTCGAGCGCCTTGCGGTCGTAGTCCGTCTGCGCGTCCTGGTACGCCGTACCGGCTGCGGCGGCGGCCTTCTCCTTCGCGGCTGACTGCGACTGCAGTTGCGCGATGAGGCCCCTGATCTCGGTGACCTTGGCGGCCTGGTCCGACTGCGACTGCTTGGCGGCCTGCACGTCGTCCCAACTCGGGTACGTCGCGGCCGAGGCAGCACCCGACGGCACGAGGGCGACGAGGGCCCCGGCGGCGAGCACGACTGCGACCCCGGCGGCCAGCAGACGGCGGCGGGGGCGAGCGGGGAGTGGATCTCGTCCGACACCACGA
>NZ_QKLI01000016.1:0-71675 GCF_003224255.1 Curtobacterium sp. MCBD17_030
GCCGGCGGGGGGCCCGGGGGACCGCGCCGCGTGCTGATCCCGCGCGGAGCGGTTGCCCCTCGTGCCGACACGTGGTGCCTGCACACCCGGCGTCAGGACCGCCGTCTTCGGGTCACGTCGGTCCGTCCTCGGAGGGAGTGCAGCCGGGTCGATACCCGGCGGTCTCGAGTGTACGACCTGGTGGTCGTCGTGCACAGGGCGGCGGGTCAGTCCTCGCCGTGCTCCACGGGGTGTGGCTGGTCCGGAGTGACGGGCAGGGTGCCGGTGTGGACGCTGTCGATGCGGATGCTCCCGGTGTGCACGCCGCCCGCACCGGCGCGCTGCCCGGGGCGACGCAGCAACCGGGCGGCACCCGGACGGACCGGTCGCGGCGTCCGTCCCCGCCCGCGGCCGCGCCGGAGCAGCGAGGCGAGCTGGGACTGCGGCTGCCAGTTGCGGCCGTTCGGCAGACCCCAGCCCCAGCGAACGGCTCCCCAGCGCAGCAGCAGCGACAGCACGACGGCGGCGACGATGCCGATCGTCGGGGAGCCGAGCGCGGACGCCCCGACCATCACGGCGGACGCAGCGACGGCGACGGAGGCGTAGAGGGCGTTGCCGCCGAACACCGCGGGCACCCGGCGCAAAAGCAGGTCGCGCCCGACCCCGCCGCCCACCGCGGTGATGGTCCCCATGATGATCGCGGCGGGCCACTCGAGCCCCGCGTCGAACGTGCGCTGGACCCCGACCACCGCCCAGAACCCGATGACGGCGGCGTCGAGGAACGTGAACAGCCGGTCCCACCCGCGCTCGGAGAACGACACGAAGAACGCGACCAGCGCCCCGGCCACTGCGACCGGGACGTAGAGCGGGTCGGTGAGCGCGACCGGCGGTCCGTCCTGCAGCAGGACGTCGCGGAGCATGCCGCCCCCGAGTCCCGAGACGAACCCCACGACGAGGAAGCCGAACAGGTCGAAGTCCATCGACCGTGCCACCGCGCCACCGAGCAGTGCGGACGCGAAGACCCCGGCGAGGTCGAGCACGTTCGTCACGGCGGCGAGGCCGTCCACCGTCAGCAGGTTCATGAGGACCATCAAAGCGCACGCGTCCTCCGCTGGCGGTTCGTGCGCTGGTTAGGTTAGCCTCACCTTCGTCATGCTCGCCACACTCGTCATCGGTCTCCGTGAAGGCCTCGAAGCCACCCTGATCGTCGGGATCATCGCCGCGTTCCTCCGTCGGAACCGCGTGCCGCTCGGCCCGATGTGGACCGGTGTCGGCGTCGCCGTGCTCCTCAGCATCGCCGTCGGGCTCGGGCTGCAGGCGGTCGAGCAGGCGCTCCCGCAGGCGCAGCAAGAGGCCATGGAGGCGCTCATCGGCATCGTCGCGGTGGTGTTCGTCACCGGGATGATCGTCTGGATGCGGAGCCACGCTCGGCACCTCGGCCGCGAACTCGAGGCCAGCGCCTCCGCCGCCCTCGGTCGCGGCACCGCGTGGGCACTCGCCGGCATGGCGTTCCTCGCCGTCCTCAAGGAGGGCTTCGAGACCTCGGTCTTCCTCCTCGCGACCTTCCAGGCGTCGAGCGACACCGGACCGGCCGCCGTCGGCGCGGTGGTCGGCATCGCGACGGCGGTCGTCATCGGGTACGGCATCTACACCGGTGGCGTCCGGTTGGACCTGGCGAAGTTCTTCACCGGCACGGGTGTCTTCCTGGTCTTCGTCGCCGCCGGACTCGTCCTCACCGTGCTCCGCCGTGCGCACGAGGCCGGCTGGGTCGTGATCGGACAGCAGCGCACCGTCGACCTCGCCTGGCTCGCCCCGAACGGGTCCGTGCGGGGCGCCCTGGTCACCGGCGTCCTCGGCATCCCGCCGGACCCGCGGGTCGTCGAGGTGCTCGGCTGGGTGCTCTACGTCGTCCCGGTCCTGGCCCTGTCGCTCTGGCCGCGCCGCTGGAAGCCGTCGGTCGTCCGCGTCCCCACCGTCCGGATCGCTGTCGCGTCCGGCCTCGTGGTCGCGGCGTTCGCGCTCGCCGTCGCCGTGCCGACCGGTCACCCCGACGTCCCTGCGACCGCCAAGGTCACCGGCGACGCCTCGTCCGTCACCGCACGGGTCTCCGGGTCCTCCGCCAGCCTCCGCGTCGGTGGGAGCAGCACCGGCAGCACCGGCCGGGAGGCCCGGATCACCCTCCCCGCATCGGCCCACCGCCGCGTCGTGCGCGCCGGCACCGCGACCGCCCGGTGGCGCCTGACGTCGGACCGCGCGCCCTCGGACGCAGCGGACACCGACCAGCCCGCCACCCTGACGCTCGACGACCTCGTGCAGCTGTTCGGCCGGATCCCGGTCGGCATCTCGCCGAGCAGCGCGCCGGGGCCGTACCGGGCCTCCTGGGCGACCCGCGACACCGTGACGCTGTGGAGCGCCGACGGCGGCGTGGTGGACGCGAGCCGCGTGGAACGCTCGGTGCTCACGCTGACCGGTGGGGGCCTCCCGACCGCCCGGACCAGCACCCTCGACCGCACCGTCTGGGCCGTCCCGCGCGCCACCGTCGACCGGACGACCGCCGCCCTGGCGGCGGACCGGACCCACACCGCGGAGCTGGCCCTCTGGACCCGCTGGCTGCCCCTCGCGCTCGGCATCGCCGCCGCAGCGCAGGTGCTGCTCGCCCTCCGGGACCGCAGTCGCCTCGGCCTGCCCGACTCGACCGTCCCCTCGACCACCCCCACCCGTGGCCCACCCGTCACGGCGACCGCAAGGAGCACCGATGCCGTTCGGTAGAGCGACCACCGTCCGACCCCTGACCACGCGGGGGCGCCTCGTCACCCTCGGCGCGCTGGGTGCCGTCGCGGCACTGGCCCTCACCGGCTGCGCGAGCAACGGGACCGCCGCGGGCGACGCCACCGAGACCTCCGGCAAGGTGGCCCGCGTCACCGTCACGCTGACGAACGACGGATCCGACCGCTGCGCCGTGAGCAGGAGCAAGGTCGCCGCCGGCCCCGTGACCTTCACGGTGGAGAACCAGTCGTCCACCGCGATCACCGAGGTCGAGCTGCTGCAGGACCAGCGGATCCTCGGCGAGAAGGAGAACCTGGCGCCGGGACTCGACCCCGTCTCGTTCACCGCGACCCTCATCGGCGGGAAGTACCAGGTGTACTGCCCGGGCGCGGAGCACGAGCTCACCGACCTGACCGTCACCGGCTCCGGGAAGTCCACCGCGAACAGCAGCGCCGCGAGCCTGCTCCGCGACGGCACGAAGGGGTACGCCGAGTACGTCGACGGCCAGGTCGCCGACATGGTGACCGCGGTCGACGAGCTCAAGAGGGACGTCGACGCCGGGGACCTGGCGGCCGCGAAGACCGCCTACGCGAACGCCCGCCCGTACTACGAGCACGTCGAGAGCGACGTCGACGGGTTCGTGAAGCAGGGCCACGATGCGACGGACAACGCCGGCAACCTGGACTACCTCATCGACATGCGCGCGTCGAACGCCGATCCGGCCGTCGGCTGGAGCGGCTTCCACGCCGTCGAGCGCGACCTGTTCGGGAACGGTGCGATCACCGCGGACACCAAGCGGTACGCCGACGACCTCGCCACGAACGTGCACCTGCTCGCGAAGCTCGTGCCGACGCTCGACTACAAGCCCGAGGACCTGGCGAACGGGGCCGCGGGCCTGCTCGAGGAGGTCCAGTCGAACAAGATCACCGGCGAGGAAGAGGCCTACAGCCACATCGACCTCGTCGACCTGGCCGCGAACGTCGAGGGCTCCCGCCAGGCCTTCGCGTACCTCAAGCCCGGGCTGACCAAGGTCGACCCGGCGCTGACGAAGCAGATCGCCCAGCAGTTCGACGCCACGAACACGCTCATGGACGGGTTCCGGAACGCCGACGACCTCGGCGGGTTCGACAGCTGGGACGCCGCCACCCGAGCCGCACACGCGAACGCGATCTCGCAGCAGGTCCAGGCGCTGCAGGACCCGCTGTCCCGGCTGGCCGAGAAGGTCGCCACCGCGTGAGCGACAGCGACGACCGCAGCAGGCGGGAGGACGAGACCCGTGGAGTCTCGCGGCGAGGACTGCTCGGCGCGGGACTGGCCGTCGCCGGCGCCGGTGTCGGCGCGGCCGCCGGCATCGCCGGTTCAGCGGTGGCGAGCGGCGTCGACCCGTTCGTGGCGGCGGCGAACGGCGACGAGTCCGTCGACATGTCCCGCAGCCACCCCTTCTACGCGACGGCGGCCGGATCGCCGCAGGGCGGCATCCGGACCGACCCGCAGCGCCACTGCGTGTTCATGACCTTCGACCTGACCCTCGGCACCGCGACCGAGCTGCAGGTGCTGCTCGCCCGCTGGTCGGCCGCGATCGCACAGCTGCAGGCCGGGCAGACGATCGGCAGTGTCGAACCCACGCACGGGGACGGCGTCGGGGCGGACACCGGCGAGGCGCTCGACCTCGGGCCCGCGTCCCTGACGGTCACGGTCGGCCTCGGCCCCGGGGTCTTCGACGAGCGCTTCGGGCTGGCCGGCAAACGTCCGGCGGACCTGGCCGAACTGCCGTCCCTGCCGAGCGACCGCTTCGAGTCCGGGCTGACCGGCGGCGACCTGTCCCTGCAGGCGTGCGCCGACGACCCGCAGGTGGCGTACCACGCGGTCCGTAACCTGGCCCGGATGGCCCGGGGGAGCGCGACGGTGAAATGGACCGTCCTCGGCTTCGGTCGGGCGTCCGCCGGACCCACCCAGGCCACCCCACGGAACCTGATGGGCTTCAAGGACGGCACCCGCAACATCACCACCGACGCCGACCACGACCGCTTCGTGTGGCTCGACGAGGACGCCGACTGGATGGTCGGCGGCACGTACCAGGTGGTCCGGAAGATCCGGATGAACCTGGAGATCTGGGACGCCGACGTCGTCAGCGACCAGCAGCGGGTCTTCGGCCGGACGAAGGTCACCGGGGCACCGCTCTCCGGCGGTCAGGAGCACACCACCCCGGACTTCCAGGCGACCGCGCACGGCGAGCCGGCGATCGACCCCCGCTCGCACGTCGCCCTCGCCGCGCACGAGGCGAACGGCGGCGTGAAGATCCTGCGCCGTGGGTACAACTACACCGACGGCCTCAACCAGTACGGGCAGCTCGACGCCGGACTGCTGTTCGTGGCGTACATGAACGACCCGGACCACTTCACCCGGCTGCAGCGGAAGCTCGGCGCCTCCGACCGGCTCAACGAGTACATCGCACACATCGGGTCGGCGGTCTTCGCGGTCCCGCCGGCACCCCGCAAGGGCTCGTACATCGGCGAGCAGCTCTTCCGCTGAGCACGGCACCGGTGACCGCCAGGAGGTGAGAGGGGTGTCCTCCGCCGTTTCCCTGGAGGCGGAGGACACCCGCGACGCGGGGTCCGATCGGGCGGAACCACCGTCCGGCGACCCGGCGCGGCGCATCGCGCGTGGCGACCGGTGCAGCGTACCGCGATGACATGCGGAAACTGCCCGTGCTGTCCGAGAGCGGCTGCCGGACCACGCAGGAAGGCGCCGCCCTCCGGTCGGCTGCCGGAGGACGCAGGACGGGCCCGCCCACCGGTCGGTGGACGGGCCCGTCGGTGAACCGCGAGGCCGGGAGGCGCGTCAGCCCTCCGAAGGCTCGCCCACGTCGTGCACGGCACGCTTCCGGCGGACCACCAGCAGTGCGGTGAGCCCGGCGAGGAGCAGCAGCCCGGCCGCGATGGCCGGTGCCGTGAGCTCGGCACCCGTGTAGGCCAGGGCACCACCGTCGGCCGCGCCGATCCCGCCACCGGCGATCGGGACGACACCGGGGCCGGTGCCGCCGAGGCCGGTGTCGCCGGAGCCCCCGTCACCACTTCCGGGGACGGGAGTCGGCGTCGGGTCGGAGCCGTCGACGGGCTCACCCGGACCGGTGCCGGGATCGGGGACGACCGCGATCGGGACCGTCACGGCCAGCGTGATCTGCTGCCCGTTCGGCAGCTCCACGATGAGCGGCTCGTCCGAGGTCTCGACGGCCGTGGCGGCCAGGCGCGACCCAGCCGACGGCGCTGCCGGCTCCGCGGGCTGGGCGACGCCCGGCTCGGGGACCGTGAAGGTCAGCGAGGCGCGACCCTGCTCGTCGGTCTTGTCGACGACGGTGGTGTCGATCGGGCTCGTGGCGAGCACCTGGTCCCCGGCGGAGACCGAGACGTCACCGCTCTGGTCACCGGCGTTGCTGAACACCAGCGAGGACAGGTCGACCGTCACGGCGTCACCGGGCTGGAAGCCGCCCTCGGGGACCGGCGTCGTGCGGACGCCGATCGACCGCTGGTCCATCGGTGGTTCGACGGCGTCGTGTGCCGCGAAGTAGTCCGCCTGCGCCTGCAGGTCGACCTGACCCGAGTCCGCCTTGTTCGTCCCCGCCGCGAACGCCGCGAAGTTGTCGCCACCGGTCGACAGGAACGAGTTGACGGTCACCTTGATCGTCGCATCGAGCGCGATCGGCTCACCGTCGAGGGTCATGCCCGTGATGCGCTCGCCGCGGTCGGCGGACGGGTCGTACGTGTACGCGAAGCCGTTCGAGACACCGAGCTTCAGGAACGGACGTTCGAGGCCGTCCGGCTGCCACTGCTGCTCGAGGGCGTCCTTGATCTGCTGGCCGGTGAGGTCCTCGGTGACCAGGGTGTTCGCGAACGGCTGGACGAGTGCGGCCTCCTTGTAGGAGACGCTGCCGTCCGGGTCGCCGGCACCGCTGGAGGCGTACACGAGGTCGGTGCGCAGGCCGCCCGGGTTCATGAAGGCGATCTGTGACCCCTGGCGTTCAGTGGCCCAGCGCTGCACCTCGGCGATGTTGTTCCCGAGGGTCGACTCGCCGCCGCGGTTCTCGGTCTTGCCGTCGGACTGCAGTGCGCGGCGGAGGTCGCCCGTGATCGTGCCGAGTGGCTCCTTGCCCTTCACGTCGGCGACGGCCTTCGCGTCGGCGACGGTCTTCGTCACCGCGTCGACCGAGGTGGTGTCCTTCGGAGCCGCGGTCGCGGTGTTGAGCGGCAGCACCTCGGCGCTGATGCCGGTGAGCGTGTGGTCCGCGCCGACGGTCAGCTGCAGGTGGCCGTAGTTCATGCCGTACGAGCCGGTCTGGATCACCGGGCGGACGGTGCCGTCCGGGCCGGCGATCTCGTGGTCGTACACCGCGTGGGTGTGCGCCGACACGATCGCGGCGACCTTCGACGACACCTTGCCGGTGATCTGGCCGAAGGCACCGCTGCCGGTGGCGTCGCTGAGTGCGCTCGTGGTGGCGCCCTCGTGCACGAGCAGGACGAGGACGTCGGCCTCGCCGTTGGTCGCGTCGCCGTCGGTGAGCTCGGTCGCGTAGCGGTTGACCGAGCTGACGATCGGGGCCATCGCGAGGCCCTTGACGCCACCCGGGCTGACGAGCCCGGGGATGAGCGCCTCGGTGGTCGCACCGATGAAGCCGACCTGGACGCCGCCCTTCTCGACGATCGACCACGGGGTGAACGCCGGATCGGTGGTGCCGGCCTTGACGATGTTCGCCGAGATGTAGGGCCAGGTGGCCCGGTCCTCGATGCGCCCGGTGAGGTCGTCCTGGCCCTTGTCGAGCTCGTGGTTGCCGATCGCGCTGACGTCGAGGTGCATCTGGTTGAGCACGTCGATCGTCGGGTCGTCGTCCTGCACGAACGAGGTGAACGTCGAGGCGCCGACGTTGTCACCCGCGCTCGTGAAGATGGTGTTCGGGTTCGCCTCGCGCTGCGCCTGGACGACGGCGGCGAGCTTCGCGGCACCGGCGGCCTTGTCAGCCGTGGTCCCCTCGGACTCGATGCGACCGTGGAAGTCGTTGACGTCGACGATGTCGATCGTCGTGTCACCGGCGGCCGCGGCTGCGGGCGGCACGGCGATGGTCGGTGCCTCGGCTGCCGACGCCGTGGTCGGGGCGCCGAGGGCGACGAGGACCCCGGCGGTGGCGAGAGCGGTGCCGGCGACGATGCCGCGCCTCCGCCTGGTGGTCTCGGGGATGTGGGACGGGCTCATCGTGTGAGGACTCCTGGTGTGGTGGTTCTGCCCCCGGACGGGGGACGCGACCTGCCGAACCTACGAGGATCCACAGGCGACACGCCAGACCCGGGTCCGCGGCGTCACGTGTTGTTCAACTCCCCGGAACACCGCCCACCCGTGGTCCTGGTCAGTCGCGGCCGAGTGCGCCCTTGGCACGCTCGACGACGTCGGCAGCCATCGCCTTCGCGGAGTCCTTCACGACGTCCAACTCGACGGGGTCGCCCTTGAGCAGGCTCTTCGCCGTGTTCATCGCGTACTCCTTGGTGATGTGCGGCGGCAGCGGCGGGACGCTCCGGCTGACGTACGCGTCGATGAGCGTGACGCCCTGGTGGGCGAAGGCCCGCTCGACGGCGGCCTCGACCTCGTCGTCGCTGTGCACCGCGATGCCCTGGAACCCCAGGAGCTCGGCGTACCCGGCGTAGTCCATCGTCTCGACGTCCTGCGACCCGCGCCACATCGGGTTGCCGTCCTCGGTCCGCATCTCCCACGAGACCTGGCCGAGGTCGTCGTTGTGCATGACCACGATGACGAGTTGCTTGTCCTGCCAGCGGTGCATGTACTTCTTCACCGTGATCAGCTCGTTCATCCCGAGCATCTGGAAGGCGCCGTCGCCGATCGTGCACACCGCCGGTCGGTCCGGGAACGCGAACTTCGCCGCCACGGCGTACGGCATCGCGGCGAGCATGGTCGCGAGCCGGCCGGACATGTCGCCGTGCATCCCGCGGCGCAGGCGGATGTGGTGCCCGTACCAGTCGGCGGTGGTGCCGGCGTCGCAGGTGACCGTCACGCCCTCCGGCAGTCGTTCGTTCACTGCGTGGATCACCCGTCGCGGGTTGACGCCGTCGCTGTAGGACACCTCGGCCTGGCGGCCCATCTCGGCCTCCCACTCGCGCATCTCCTCGGCCAGCTGCTCCTGCCAGCCCAGGTCGCTCTTCTGCTCGAGCTGCGGCAGCACCGCGTCGAGTGTCGCGCCGACGTCGCCCCACATGTTCAGCTCGTTCGGGTAGCGCACGCCGAGCTGCTCCGGCTTGATGTCGACCTGGATACCGCGCGCCTGCCCGGCCTTCGGCAGGAACTCGCCGTACGGGTAGTTCGTGCCGAGGAGGACGATCGTGTCGCACTCCTTGATCTGCGTCAGGCTCGGCCGTGAGCCCAGGAGTCCGACCTGCTGCGTGTGGAACGGCACGTCCGAGGGCACGACGTCCTTGCCCCGCAGTGCGGTGATGATGCCGGCCCCGGCCTTCTCGGCCGCGGCGATCACCTGGTCGGTGGCACCACGGGCGCCGGCACCGACGAGGAAGGTGACGCGCTCGCCGGCGTTGATGATCTCGGCCATCTTCCGGACGTCCTCGGCCGGCGGGGTGATCCGGGTCGAGGCCGGCACGTCGCTCGAGCGGGACACCCAGTGCTCGGAACCGGGCGTCGACCACTTCATCGCCTGCACGTCGTGGGGGAGGACGACGACGGCCGGCTGCTTCCGGAGCATCGCGGTCCGGAACGCGGTGTCCACGATGACCCCGGCGGAGTCGGGCGTGGTGATCGTCTGGACGTAGCAGGCGACGTCGGCGAACACCCGCTCGAGGTTCGACTCCTGCTGCGTGAACGTCCCGACGGCCGCCAGGCCCTGCTGCCCGACGATCGCGACGACGGGCTGGTTGTCCATCTGGGCGTCGTACAGCCCGTTGAGCAGGTGGAACGCGCCGGGGCTGGACGTGGCGACGCAGACCCCGACCTCGCCGGTGAACTTCGCGTGGGCGGTCGCCATCAGGGCGGCGATCTCCTCGTGCGTGGGGCGGATGTACTCGACGCCCTCACCGGCACGGTCGGCTTTGCCCAGGGCGCCGTCGAACTCGCCGATGCCGTCACCGGGGTAGCCGTAGACGCGGGTCACGCCCCACGCCTGGATGCGGTCGAGGACGAATTCGCTCACGTTCTGGCTCATGCGCCCAAGGTGCTCGCGCGGGGTCCGCGCGCTCTCAGCGCACGGTCGCCAGCCGGGAGGCCCGCACCACGTGAGCCGGTCCGCCCGCGTGATCCGGACCTCCCGTCAACCCCTCACTCGGCCGCGATCAGGGGCCGCAGCGTGCGGTGGGCGATGCGGAGACCTTCGAGGACCTTCACGTCGTCTCCGCCCCAGAGCGGGTCCTCGTGCTCGACGCTCAGCGTGCCGTCGAAGCCGGCCTCGTAGAGCCGGTCGACGACTCGCGGCCAGTCGACCACGCCGCGGCCGGGCACGCGGAAGCGCCACCAGCCCATCTCCCAGGGGTCGTCGCCCTTGTCGACCTTGCCGAAGAAGCCGTACCGGTTCCGCCGCTCGGGGAACAGCTCGACGTCCTTCGCCTGCGCGTGCACGATGTGCTCGGCGAAGGGCAGGATCGTCTCGACCGGGTCGATGCCGATCCACGTCAGGTGCGACGGGTCCCAGTTCAGCCCGAAGCCGAGCCCGGTGACCCAGTCCCAGAGTTCGGGGGAGTACGCGATGTTGCCGGGGTAGCCGTCCGGGTGCCAACCCTCCATCACGCAGTTCTCGATGACCAGGCGGACGCCGCGCTCACCGGCGTAGTCGAGCAGTTCCGGCAGGACCCGGTCGCCCTCGGCCATGTTCTCGCGGACGCTCTTGGTGTTGTCACGGCCGATGAACGTGCCGACGTAGGGGACCCCGAGGCGCTGGGCAGCGTCGACCGCGTGCTTGAGGTGGGTGCGGACCTCCTCCCGCCGGGCCGGGTCCTGGTGCAGGTTGTTCTCGTAGTAGGCCAGGGCGGAGATCTCGAGTCCAGTGCGGTCGAGCAGCTCCCGCGTCGCCTGGACGTCCTCGTCGGTGAGGGTCGCCACGGGGAGGTGCGCCGCCTCGAAGTCGCGGCCGCCGGTGCCCGGCCAGACGGCGACCTCGAGTCGCTCGTAGCCCTGACCGCTCGCGAACTCCGCGATCCGGCCGAGGTCCCATCCGGGCAGGCAGGCGGTCAGCATCCCCAGCTTCATCGGATCTCCCTCCAGGCGTGGTCGCCGGCACTGGCGACCACGGTGTCGATGATGCGTGCCGACCGGGCGCCGTCCGCGAAGGTCGGCAGACCCTCCGGAGCGGTGCCGGTCGTGACGGCGGTGTAGGTGTCGGCGACGAAGGCCGCGAACGCGTCGACGTAGCCCTGCGGGTGCCCGGACGGCACGACCGCCAGACGGCGCTGGTCGGGCGAGCCCTGGGACGGGTCGCGGACCACGATCTGGGCGCCGGTCTCGTTCCCGAACCAGGCCGACTCCGGCTGCTCCTGGTCGAAGGCCGCCGACCCGAGGGTCCCGTCGACCTCGAACCACAGCCGGTTCTTCCGGCCCGCCGAGACCTGCGAGATGACGACGTTGCCGATCCGGCCGCTGCCGGTCCGGAAGGTCGCGACCGCGGTGTCCTCGGTCGTCACCTCGGCGCGCTCGGCCGCGTCCCCGATCGGATCGGGGTCCGGGGTACCGGAGAACGACGGACCGGATGCCGCCGGGCGGGTCGGGTAGACGATGTCGGTCACCGCGCTCACCGCGGCGAACTGCTCGGCCATGACGAACTCGACGAGGTCGCACCAGTGCGACCCGATGTCGGCGAAGGCCCGGGACTGCCCACCGGCACCGGAGTCGACCCGCCACGACGACGCGTCCGAGTCGAGCATCCAGTCCTGCAGGTAGTGGCCGTGCACGGCGAGCACCCGACCGAGCTGTCCGCCGACGATCCGGGAGCGGATCTCCCGCACGATGGGGTGGTAGCGGTACACGAACGGCACCGTCGCGACGACCCCGGCCTCGGCCGCGGCCCGCTCGAGTTCGTCGGCCTGCTCGGCGGACACCGCGAGGGGTTTCTCGCAGACCACGTTGATGCCCGCGCGGATCACCGCGAGCGCCTGCGGGTGGTGCTGGTCGTTCGGGGTGCAGATGTGCACGACGTCGGGGCGGTCGGCGATCACCGCGTCCAGGTCGGCGTACCCGCGCTCCAGGCCGAGCTGCTGCGCCACCTGCTCCGAACGCTCCCGGTTCCGCCCGAGCACACCGATGACGTCCGCTCCGGCCGCCCGCGCGGCGCGCACGTGCACGGCGGCGATCATGCCGGTGCCGACGACGGCGACCCGCAGCCGCCCGCCCCGCGCTGGTTCCGCCCGTGGTGGACCGGCCAGCTGCTGACCCACACCGGGTGCGTGGACGTTGCCCTCTGTCGTCATGGTGCTCCCTCGCGCCGTGTCGACGCTCCCGCGCGTCGGCACCGCGACCACCGTACCGGCAGACCCGGTCCTGCTCGGGAACGGGTGAGTACGTTCTGGGGCATGGCGAGCCTCCAGACCACACTGCTCATCCTCGGAGCCAGCGGCGACCTGTCCAAGCGCCTGCTGTTGCCCGGCCTCGCGACCCTCCTCGACGTCAAGGAGGACTGGGAGATCCAGCTCGTCGGCGCCGGTGTCGAGGACATCTCCGACGCCGACTGGAAGCACCTCGTGCACGAGGCGTTCGAGAACGCTCAGGCGTCCAAGAACGAGGAGGACGAGGGCGCGACCGGTGAGACGGCACTGTCCCCGCGCCTCCAGGCCGTTGTCGACGCGTCCTCGTACCGGAAGTCCGACGTCACCGACCCGGACGACCTGAAGGCGTTGCTCGCGGACTGCCGGTACGACCCCGCCATCTACTTCGCGCTGCCCCCGGCGGTCACCGAGAAGAGCTGCGAGCAGCTCGCGCACCTGGACCTGCCCGCGCACACCCGGCTCGCGCTCGAGAAGCCGTTCGGCACCGACGCCGACAGCGCCGAGCACCTCAACGACCTGCTGCACTCGTTCCTGCCGGAGTCGCGGATCCACCGCGTGGACCACTTCCTCGGCCGCTCGACGGTGCTCAACCTGCTCGGTCTGCGGTTCGCCAACCGCATCATCGAACCCCTGCTGTCGTCCCAGCACGTCGCGCGCGTCGACATCGTCTACGACGAGACCCTCGGACTGGAGGGTCGTGCCCGCTACTACGACAAGGCCGGCGCGCTCGTGGACATGATCCAGAGCCACCTGCTCCAGGTGATGGCGGTCGTCGCGATGGAGGCACCGGCCTCGATCGACGCCGAGGACCTCCGCACCCAGAAGGAGCTCGTGCTCCGCGCCGTCCGGCCCTGGGGCGGAGACCCGCTGACCGCCGGCAAGCGGGCGCGCTACACGGCCGGCACCGTGGGGGACCGCTCGATGCCGTCCTACGCGGACGAGGAGGGTGTCGACCCGTCGCTCGGCACCGAGACCCTGGCGCAGCTGAAGCTCGAGGTCGCGAACTGGCGGTGGGCGGGCGTGCCGTTCACGCTGCGCTCCGGCAAGGCGCTCGGCAGACAGCGCCGCGAGATCCTCATCACGTTCAAGGACTCCCCGCACGTGCCCGACGGTCTGACCGGAGCGCACAAGCCGGACCGCCTGTGCATCTGGATCGCGCCGGACGAGATGCAGCTCGAACTCAACGTCAACGGCCCCGGCGACCCGTACACGATCGACCACACCGCCATGGAGGTCACCTTCAACCCCGGACGGCTCAGTGCCTACGGCGAGGTGCTCGCCGGGGTGCTCGAGGGCGACGCGACGCTGTCGGTCCGCGGGGACAGTGCCGTGCAGGGGTGGAAGGTCGTCGAACCGTTCCTCACCGCATGGCGGGCGGGCGACGTGCCGCTCGACGAGTACGTGGCGGGGTCCGGCGGGCCGGACGACTGGGACAACGTCGACGCGTAGGCACAGACCTCCCGACACCGGGCAGGCGTAGCGTGCGTCGACGTGACCACCACTGACGACGTCCTCTCAACCGTCCCCGCACCCGCCGGCTCCGACATCCGTGTCGAGACCGTCGACTACGCCCACGACGACGCACCGCTGCAGGGCGTGCTCGCGAAGGACGCGGCCGTCGCCGGTCCCCGTCCGGCCGTGCTCGTCATCCACGACTGGCACGGGGTGAACGAGCACGTCGAAGCGCGGGTGACGATGCTGGCGCGCCTGGGGTACGTCGCCTTCGGAGCCGACGTCTACGGCGCCGGCATCCGCCCCGGTGACGACAGCGCTGCCGAGGTCGCCGGTCGCTTCTACGGCGACAACGCCCTGTTCCGTGCCCGCCTGCGCGCCGGACTCGACCGTCTGCTCGCTGACCCGGACGTCGACGCGTCGAAGGTCGTCGTGATGGGGTACTGCTTCGGCGGCTCGGGTGCGCTCGAACTCGCCCGGTCCGGTGCCGACCTGGTCGGGGCCGTGTCGTTCCACGGTGGACTCATCGCCCACGACCCCTCGGACGCGGACCAGATCCGCGCCAAGCTCCTGGTCCTGACCGGCGGCTCGGACCCGGTCGTGCCGGACGAGTCCGTGCACGCCTGGCAGGACGAGATGCGAGGCGCTCCGCACGTCGACTGGCAGGTCGTCACCTACGCCGACGCCATGCACGCCTTCGCGGTCCCCGGCACCGACGCACCCGACCACGGCGCGCAGTACCAGGAGCGTGCGGACCGCCGGTCGTGGCAGGCGCTGCAGGTGTTCCTCGCCGAGGTCTTCGACGAGGAGCCGACCGTCTCCTGACCCTCGGCGACACGCCGGGTGCGCCGGCCGGGGCCGTTCGATTGGCGCTGCGACCGGAGCTGTTGTAGAGTCTTCCACGGCTCGCAAGGGCCACGCGCTCGTAGCTCAATGGATAGAGCATCTGACTACGGATCAGAAGGTTGGGGGTTCGAGTCCCTTCGAGCGCACAGGAAGTAGGGACGGGGTGTATCCCCGGTAGTATCCCATCGGTCGAGAGACCAACAGACAAGCCCCTCAGGCGGATCGCCTGAGGGGCTTCGTCGTGTCCGGGCCTAGACGAACGTCCGCGCCGCCCTGCTCGCTGCTCCGCGTTCTGTGGCCCGCTGCACCCGGTGCGCGACCACGGCGTACTCCTCGAGCACGTCCGGCCGGGCGACCAAGCGGCCGAGCAGCTGCCGGTACCGCACCCACGACATGTCGAGCTCCGTCCGGATCGCGGCTTCCTTTACGCGGTCGTTCCGGGGATGCTGCTCCTCGAACGCGAGGACGGCCCTCTCACTGTCGATCATGCGGCCATCGTCTCTCTGGCCGCTGACACTCTGACGGGGCGGGATACTGGTTTGGTGACGACTCTGCGAGGCACCATCCGCTCGACCGAGAGACGTGAATCTGAGGCCGAGGGCGGCACGATCGGGGAAGCCCGTGAGGCGGCCACTGCAGCCCTCGACCTCGACGGGTTCGAGCTGCTGCAGGTCATCACCGTCGCGAGCAAGGCCACCGGGGAGTCCACCGTCCGCGCGACCGCGCGCTCGAGGGCAACACAGCCGCACGAGGCCACGGGGCCGTCGTACCCCGCGGCGCTCGCAGCGTTCCACGCCTCCGTGCCCGAGGGTTGGCAGGCGCAGCACGTGCACGAAGCCTGACCGGCCATACGAGGGGCTGTACGGGGCGCAGGGCGGCGGGCAGGATGAGGGACATGAGCGAACCTCTCCTCAACTCCGGGGTTGAAGAACCAGCGCGACCACGGTGGCGTTGGCGTCGACGATACGGGTGCCTGGCATGGGTCGTCCTGGGGCTCATATTCGCCACAGTTGCGATCATCAGCAACATCGGGCCCAACGACGGACCGTCGCTGAGCGACAAGCTGGTCGATGCGAAGATCGCCTGCCAGGACCAAGTGAAGAGCCACCTTAAGTCGCCAAGCACAGCCGTGTTCGACACTTCGGCTTCCGGCACTGGACCATTCACCGTCACTGGCTCGGTCGACTCGGAGAACAGCCTCGGCGCGACGACACAGAGCGGTTTCCGGTGCACTGTCCGTGTGACTGACAAGGAAGAGACGCGCTCGACCCTCGATAGTCTCGGCTGATGTCGGCGGCCCGCGGCATCATCACCGCATGCCGCAGTACCAGTGGTCCCCACCCGAGCACCCGGACCCGCCCGAGGATCAACCGATCGGCATCGACGGTGTCGAGTGGTCTGAGTTGGTCGACCACACGCCCGTGTGGGTGCGTGTCGAGTTCACCCGCACGGGTTGGCAGCGGGTCCCGGGGTTCGTCGACGCGGACGCCGGCGATCGGGTCTACGTCCAGTTCGTGCACATGGGGTTCGCCCACCGGGTGTGGCTCGAGCGTGACCGGGTGACTGTCCGGCAGCTGAAGCCGCGCCGGTGAACGACGAAAGCGCCCCGCCTCCCTCCGAAGAGGGGGCGGGGCACGTCGTGAGGGTCCCTTAGGATCAGCGGCATGGGGAACGGATTCATCGGCTGGTTCGCGCGGTCGTACAAGGTGATCGTCGTCGCGCTGGTCGCGATCATGGCGATCATGCTCGTCATCCTCGCGATGCAGCACGTGAACGCGTCCCGCCCCGCAGCCGGAGCGACGGCAGGACCCGTTCCTACCTTCAGCTCCAGCCCGAGTCGTGCAGCGCTCCCCGCCATCACTTCTGCAGCCGGAACCCGGACTGTGATCCTGGGCGACTCGTGGACCGTCGGATACGGTGCCGACACACAGGAGCATGGACTCGCCTACATGGCGGCAAGGGACCTTCAGCTCGACGCCACGATCAGCGGGATCTCTGGGTCGGGCTACACCAGCGCTGGGCCGAACAACGAGGGAACGTACCAGACCCGCATCGAGCAGCTTCCCGCCGACCTGGACCCAACCTTGATCATCCTGCAGGGCAGCGTGAATGACGCAGCGCCGACGACCGAGGAAACCTCGGTCGCCGTCGCGGACACAGTCGAAGCGGCGAAGACCAAGTTCCCGAACGCTCAGATCGTTCTCTTTGGCCCCGCAGCACCTCAGCTCCCCGTCTCTGGCGGCATGCAGAAGATCGACAGGGCCCTCCACCTCGCCGCGGCACGCGAGGAGGTGCACTACATCTCCCCGATCGCCCAGAACTGGATCACCGTCGGCAACATCAAGGAGATGATCGACCCGACGAAGCAGTTCCACCCAAGCACGGCCGGACACGCCTACCTCGCGGAGAAGCTCGAAGAGAGCCTCCGAAAGATCAGCCAGTAGGTCAGCTGACCGACAGCCCGTAGTAGCCAGCGGCCCACGACTTGAAGGACGGCCACCACGGCTGCGCGGTGACATCACCGAGGTAGAGGCCGAGGAAGCCGATCGTGCCGCGCCACCCGTTGCCGAGCGACGGTGTCCCAGCGATGATGCCCGCGCCGAGAGCGATCTGGTTCACGGCCGTCGTACCTGCCGATCCGGATGCGACGGTGGAACCGTCGACCTGGATCTTGCTTGTTCCACTCGCTGCCACTGCCGCAATGAGGTGCGAGTTGAGGTCTGCGGTTCCGCCAGTCAGCGCCGGGTTCGGGTTGATGACGTAGCCCGCGTTCGGGTTACCACCGGTGGGTGCGGTGAGGCCCGCGCCCTGACCGCTGTTCGCCGCGGTCTCGCCCGCGAACAGCTGGTAACCGGACGTCGGGAGGGCAGTTGCACGGGTGATCGCTACCCAGCTCCACGGCCAGTTCACGCCAGCCGTCAGCGCCTTGTAGAGCACTTGGGTCCCGTCGAAACTGAGGGCTGGGCGACCGTTCATGCTCGCGTCGGACGACAGGTACTTCGGCAGGCCTAGCGAGCCGAGCGGTGCGAGCGCGTTGCCGTTCCCTGACCCGTCGCGCAGGTTCGTCATCGGCTGCCCCGTTGCAGGGAACGCCTGTGCCGGGTCGCTGGCCCAGTACGCCGCCGCCCAGGTGCCGAGGTTGAACGGGTCCGGCGGGGAGAACGACGGCAGCGTGCTGGCGTTCGGTCCGGTGAACTTCCCCGGCAGTTGGTGGACGTAGGTGCCTGGCATGGTTACCAGCCCTTCTCGGTGAGGAATGACTGAACGGCCTGCGCGTACAGGTTGTAGCCGAGGCCGTTCGGGTGGGTGGAGTCAGTGCGCAGCGACGGCGGCACCGTGTCACCGGCGACCGCAGCCGTGTCCGCAGCGGTCGGCGTGACGCCCTGAGCCGTCAGGTAGCTGATGGCGTTCGCGATCATGTAGCCGCGCACGTCAGCGAATTGAGAGCCGAACAGGCGGCGAAGCTCGTCGTTCGCCTGCGAGACCTGCTGGTACCCGACTGTGCCCCGCGTCTGCGTGGTGGTGTTGATGATCGACACGACGAGGTACTTCGGGTTCGTCGGGGTGAGCCTGGACAGCGACGCCACTGCATCACGCGCCGTGTCGAGGTAACTGTTCACGACGGCTCCGCTGCCAACCGGGAAATCGTTGACCCCGAGTGCGGTGATCAGGATCGCGTCCGACGGGACCGGTGAGCCACCCAAGGTAGGAACGTCGGGGATGAACGGCGCGCCGGCTGGGACCGTGAGCGTCTGCGGCAGCGCGGCGTCGGGCGTGATCGTCCACCCAGCCGTCTGCGACTTCGTCGTGTCGTGCGCCAGCGTGCACGGGATCCCGAGCAGCGTGCCGTGCCAGCTCGTCGTTACCCCAGATGCGCCCTGCCGGTACGTCGTCGACGGCGTCACCGCGGTCACAGCCGTCGATCCGGACACGGCGAGTTGGTTCCCTGCGAGGGTGAGCAGTGGCACGATCGCGCCCCAATGGATGCCCTTCTCCGTGGACGTCCATCCACTGGTCCCCAGGTTGACCATCGTCTTCCCTGTCGTTGCCCCGACGCGGCCCGGCCAGCCGCCGAGGCTCAGGTCGTCGCCGTATCCGAACGTGATCGAGTCACCGAGGCAGACGATCGTGTCGGTGCGGGACGTGGCGAACCGCACCGACCCGTCTCGTCCTCGCATCGCGCCGAGCCCGGCGGGTACGGGTGGCGTCAGCCCCGCGGCGAGGGCGAAGATCGACTTGTCGAACCGACGTGCGTACCCGTCGAGGACGAACCCCGGCGTGCGTCCGTCGGTGCCGAGTGCGTCGTCCGCGACCTTCGTGCCGTCAGTGCTCGCGCTGGCGAGAGGTGTCCCGTCCGGGCCAGCCACCCAACCCGTGGTGACGTAGTCCGTGGC
Organism: Curtobacterium sp. MCBD17_030; assembly: GCF_003224255.1. Lineage (NCBI taxonomy): Bacteria > Bacillati > Actinomycetota > Actinomycetes > Micrococcales > Microbacteriaceae > Curtobacterium > Curtobacterium sp. MCBD17_030. The sequence continues at coordinate 18,974 of NZ_QKLI01000016.1, forward strand.
TTTCGTCCCGTCAGGCCCGACCGTGCGTCGGGTTGAGTCGTGCAGCGGGGTCTGAACAGTGCCGTCGGTCTTGATGCCGAGCGGCATCCGCCCGTTGCCGTCCTGCCACTGCTCGAGAAAGCTCGGGACCGTGCTCTCGTCGGGGATCCTCGGTTCCGCGTCGAGGAAATCACCCAGTGCCGTCCGCGTCTTGCTTGGGCCGGCCACATACGCCGCAGTCGACTCGTCCCCCGTAGCACCGCCAGGGCCCGGAAGTCCCTGAGGCCCCACCGGGCCTCGTGGTCCGATACGTCCGGACTTGAGGTCTGCCTTCTTCACCCACACCATGTGTGTGCTCCACTCCGCCCCGGTGGGGCTGCTCAGTCCGCCCGAGGCGGGGTGTTGTCGTTACTCAGTGCTGAGTCGTTGCTCTGTGGGCCACATGGAGTCGTCGTCGCGGAGGACCTTCGCCCGGTCGATAGCGTCTTGCTCTCCGCGGGTGAACACGGGAGCCGGCATTGTCCGGGACAGGGCCGCGGCGAGAGCGTCGTACGCGTCCGACAGGATCCGGTACGCGGTCCGCAGCCGGTCCCGCTCGCCTGTGACGCCGTCGATCTTCCGGCCGAGGGCCTCGATCTTCACGTCCTGCGCGTCGATGCGGTCCCACAGCCCGTCGTAGCCGACGTCCTCACGGCGCGGGTGCGGCTTCTTCCTGCGGATGAGGAGCCCGACCACGCCGATGAACGCGACGCCGAGTCCGCAGAGCGCTGTGATCGCGGCATCGCTCACCGTGCGCTCCCCCTTTGAACCACTCCGAGGAGCCTCGAGTACGGAGCCACCGAGATGATGATGGGAAGGAGCGCGACCGGTAGCCGCTCTACATGCCCGTCGTTGAAGGTCCGGACGATGATCGCGACGCTGTAGGACGAGAGCAGGATCACGAGCGTCATCGTTGCGATGATCTCCGTCGTGTGACGGCCACCACGCATCGAGACGATGACACCGACGCCCGACGCGATCGCTGACAGCATGACCAGGATCGGCCATGCCAGCGACCAAGTGAATCCAACAGTCACGTCGAGAGTGGTGACCCCGACGAGACCCGATGCAGCTCCGTACCCGGCGATGAGCGCGTACTTCACGATGAGCGTCGGGCCGGGCGGCGGTGCCGATTGTTCACTCTTCCGAGGCCGACGATCCATCAGGGGCCCCCTTCTCGGGCGGTGCCCGGCGTCTGTTTCGTGCTCCGGCGAGCGGTGACAACGCTCACTGCCGCGGCTCGTCCTGTTGCTCGGTGCGGTAGTCGATCGTGGACGGCTCGAACTGTGCGGGCTGCAGTTCGGGCGACTTCGCCGCCGCCTGCTCCTTCGCGATCGCGCGCGGCACGGAGCCGAGCCCGACCGCGGTCAGCCAGCGGTTCACCGTGGGGATCGCCATCACCCTCGACAGGCCAGCCGCAACCGCCGTCACCACAGCTGCCGCAGAGACGAGCCACAGGTACACCTTCCCGTCGACCGGCAAACCAAGCGCGTCGATGATGACGGGGAGGACACCGGCGAAGGTGAGGAACGCGGGGATGCCAACCTGCACGACGGTGCGGAGAACTCTTTGCGCGCTAAACCAAATGGGTTCGACGACCACGCTTACCTTTTCATGCTTGCTAGACAATGGATCTCCTGTAAAATGGTTATATGAACGAGTCACGGGAAGAGTGGCGTCCGGCGCCCGAACTTCCGGACCACTACGAGGTCAGCTCTCAGGGTCGGGTTCGGCGACGTCCAGGCTTTTACAACCCCGGGCAATACCGATTGTTGCGGCCGGTCCGCGAGACGTATCTGGGCCACCTCGCGGTGAACCTGAGCGTCAACAACGTGCGGTACCGTCGAAAAGTGCACCGACTTGTCGCAGCAGCATTCATAGGCCCGTGCCCAGACGGTTACCTTGTTCGTCACCTAAACGGCGACCCGTCAGATAACCGACTCGTCAATATCGCTTACGGCACCCCGCAGGACAACAGCGATGACGCCAAGCGCCATGGGACAATCAGCCATCACGGCTACCCGGTGCGTTCGCACTGCAAAAATGGGCACGAGTTCACCCCGGAGAACACCTTCAAGCGGCATGACTCTGGCCGCGGGTGCCGCGCGTGCCGTGCAGTGATAGCGGCACGCTACCGGGCAAAGCGGTCTGGTTAGGCGCTCAGCGAGGTCTTCTCGTGGTCAGCCATCACTTCCCGCCCTTCTTGATGAACGCTCGGAGTTCCTGGACGGCGAGTGCCTGCAGCGACCAGCGGCCGTTCGGCTGCGCAGCGAGGAGCGCCTTCGCGTCGGTGTAGGCGGTGGGGATGTCGCACTGGGCGAACAGCACCTTCGCGTCAGCGAGAGACAGCTCGTGGAGTTCGTCGGTCGCGGAGAACACCTTGCGAAGGAGGTCCGCGTCCTTCGTCGAGCTGGAGTACGTGAGGGTGCCAAAGCCCACCTGGAAGCGGGCTCCGGTCTCCTTGATCTTGACTGCGGCGGTCATGTCGTCGTCCTTTCGGATCGTCGGGATGGTGTTCTTCGCCGGTGGCGGCGTGGCTGCCGTGCCAGCGGCGAGCTGTGCGGCGTTCGGGTACGGGGGCAGTCGTTCGGCGCGGGTCGCCATCTCGTGGTGCCACTGCTCGCCGAAGTTGATGCCGGTGTGCGTCCCGCCGCGCGCCTCGACGAGCTCGTGGAGCTTCGCGAACTCGACCGGCGTGAGCGCACGGTTCGACCCGTCGGGCATCGTGATGCCGAAGTCGATCGCGTTGCCGTGCAGCACCTCGTCATGCCGAGACGTGAACGGCATCGCGACGACCACCGCGAGGATGAGGCGGTTGACCCACAGGTACGTCTGCCGCGCCCTCGAGCGCATCCCCTCGTTGACCGACAGGCTGCCGACTGCTCCACGCTGCTTCTGCCACGCGTTGAAGTCGACGATGACGGACAGCACCTGCAGCGCGATCCGCGCCGACATGACGTACTGCTCGATGCCGCGCAGGTCCCCGTACGAGGACTTGCCGACGCTGAAGCGTTTGACCATGAGGCCTCCTGGAACGACGAAAGCCGCCCCGGGGAGGGGGCGGCTCAGAGAACAGCGGCGGTGGGGCTCAGTGCCACTCGTAGAGGATCCCGGTGGCTCGGGGGTCGTCCGGGTCGTCCGGGTTGACCTGCAGCCACCAAGTGCGCGGAGCCACGTTCGGGGGTGGATCCAAGCCGACCCAGGTCCGGGACGGGTTCGCGGGCGTCTCCATGAGGTCGCCGATCGCGCCGCCCTCGGCGGGCACGTTGATCTTGTAGTCCCACTGGTCCATGCCAACGAACCCGCCGGCTGAGTCCAACCACTCGACCCGCACCGTGTACCAGGCGGGAGGCATGATGTCGTCGGTCGGTTGGACGTCGACGCTGAACGAACCGTCGGCGTCCACACCAACAGGGAACGGGCGGGATGACAGCAACCGCGTCCCAGCAGTCGACGGCTCGGACGGCACGAGGTAGAGCCTCGGCGAGTACGGCGACAGCGGGTCGAGCGAGAAGTCGAGGAGCGTGCCTGTGATGACCGCCATCGTGGTTCCTTTCCTGGGTCAGACGTTGACGCCGCCGCCGCTGGTTGCGGTGGTCCGCCACAGCTTGTTGTTGCCGTCGATGTAGAGGTTCGAGGGCTGGTCGCTGAGCGGCAGATCGCCGATGCGGATGCCGCCACTGTCAATGCGGAATCCGTTGCCGCCGAGGGTGAGCTGTGCGATGCCACCACCGACGCCAGCGAGTGCGGACCCGGACTGGATGGCGATCTTCGCCCCGTCGGAGGCGAGCTCGCCGACACCGAAGTCGACCTTGCCGCGGCCACCGGACTTGCCGATGCGCATGTCGCCGACGTCGATGTGGCCGTTGTCGTCCACGTTCAGGTCCCCGGAGAGCGTCGTGTCGCCGTTGATCTTCAGTCGGCCGTCGAAGTCAGCATCGCCGTCGACGTGAAAGGGGCCGGTGACGGTGGTGTCGCCCTTGATGTCGAGGTCACCGGTGATGTCCGTGTCCCCGTCGATCGATGCGGGGCCGGTGACGTCGAAGTGGCCGGTGACACTCGTGTTGCCGCTGATGGTCAGCGCGCCGGACACCTTCGTGTCGCCACCGAGCGTCGTCGGCCCGGATACCGTCAGCGTGCCGGTGATCCGCAGCGTGCCGTTCACGATCTCGGTGCCGTCGATCGTCAGCGTCCCGTCGACACCACCCGAACCCTCGATGAGGAACGAGTTTGCGCCGATGAAGCGAGTCCGGCCGCCCGACACCGCGGAGTCGGAGAGCGGCGTCCGGGACTCGAGGTTTCGGGTGCGGGTCTTCAGATCTTCGTGTGCACGGTTGGCGGTCAGGTCGTCAAGACGTCCCATGGTGTCCTCCCTGTCACAGCGTCTGCAACTGCAGCTTGATCGTGTTGGTCAGGTCGCCGGAGAAGCCGACGACGCGATGCGTCTGCCAGCCGTCGGCGAGCCAGTCGTCGTCCTGCGTGTAAGTTCGGACGGTCTGCCCGAGCCGGACCTTCGACAGTCCAGGTGTTCCGTCGGCCTGCATGCTCAGCGAGTACTGCCGGGTCGCCTTCTGGAACGTGTTCCGCGCCTCGTTAGCGTTGCCCTGCAGCACCGTCCGGTTGCGTTCCTGCGAGTACTGCAGGATTCGCTCGAGCGCGACATCATCGCCGGCGAGCAGGGAGGTGGACGTAGCGACCTTGAGGTCCCGGTCCGATCCGTTCCCGACCGCGTAGAAGATGTTCCCCTGCGCGTTGCCGTCCTCGACGAACCCGAAGTCGGTCAGTGCAGGAGCACCGGCAGCGAGGTTCCACTCGAGCGTGTTGCCGGAGAGGTTCCCGACGCGTGACGTCCACTGCAGGGTGCCGTCCTCAGCCCACGACGGCTCGAAGTCGATGTCCGGCCCACCCTCAGCATCCTGGATCGCGGTCAGTTCCGTCTCCACGACCGGGAGGTTGAAGTCGTGGTACGAGCGGTCCTGGGTGCCCGCCATGCCGCGGGGCGGGAGGATCAGCGGCAGCTGCCAGTTCGACGTCCTGCCGACCATCAGCACCCACAGCAGCTGCCCCGCGATCGAGGCGAGCGTCTGGTCCTTGTGCTCGAACTTCCCGTCCTCGAACCCGCTGTACCCGTTCAGGCCGAACGTGGTCCGGTACTTGAACACCTCGCGCATCTCGACGGTGCTGATCGTGACGGAGTTGCCCTTCCGGGACTTCCCGTCGATCAGGCCGGCGTACTTCGGTACGTCGTCCCAGCACTGCACGAGCGTCCGCGCCCACGTCCTGGTGAGGTCCAGCCGTGATGCCCGCCGAGCAGCGACGGTGTCGCCCAGGCCGAGGCTTGAGGAGACGAACTCATGCGAGCCGCTACCGACGCCGTTCATCCGACGGGAGAACGACCCGCCTGTCGGTTCGACCTTCGCGAGCTTCGTGCCCGTCGTCGTCGCACAGATCCAATAGGTCCACATGGCACGGCCTCCCCTCAGATGTAGGTGTCGCGGGTGTAGACGTCGAGAGTCCCGTTGCCGCTGCCGACATGGAGCCGGAAACCGACCGAGTCACCGGCAGGCACCGTCCACGTGTCCGCCTGCGTGAGCGACCCAGCGGGGGCCTGCGAGCCGTTGATCGTGAGCACTCCGGTGCGGAGGTCGTAGACGTGCGTCTGCCCGGACTGCAGGGCACGGGACACAGCTACGGTCATGCCGCGAGCGGTGACGTCCCAACTCGGGGCCGACCCGGTCACGACAAGCCGTGAAGCCGCATCGGTGTTGCCGTAGTGCGAGACGACAGCGAAGCCATTCGCGTCGCTCTGCTCGTGGTTCTCGTGGCCGTACTTCAGCGGGTTCGGGAACCGCCGCGAGAACTGGTACGCCGCCCGTCGTCCGGGAATGTCGACCTGGAACTTCGATGCGGCCGCCATCGCTCCCTGCCCGAACGTCGTCACCCCATGCTGGGTCACATCCACCCGAGTCAGGTCTTGCGTCAGCCCCATGAGCCGGTCCCGGTAGTAGCCGAGCTTCTCGCTCGAGTTCGCGTAGCAGAACCCCGAGACGGTGAGCACGCGGGCCCCGTAGTACACGGGCACCTCGAACTCACCGTCTCGGTTCGCGCGGTCGATCGAGTCGAACCGGACGTCCGGGCTGTCGTCCCACCCGACGATGCCGTCGGAGCCGAGGTAGAACCCCTCGAACCCTTCGCCGCCGCGGAACTCGAGCCCGCCGATGCGGACGACGTCTTCCGTCACCTGATCCAACGTCATCCCCTTCGTGCCTGGAAGTTGAACGCGTCAACAGCCATGCGCGCGATCTCCGCCTCCGACTGCATCGGCTGCGGGTTGATGGTCTGCTGCACCGTCAGCCCTGCCCCGGCGCTGCCTCCGCCCTGCACGACGACGACCTGCTGAGCAGGCGGCGCGTACCGGACCGGAGCGGCCACGGGCCCGCCGGACGCGTACCGGGGCACGCCCGCCATCGCGTCCATGAGTTGCCGCTTCGACAGGGCCCCCTGGTTGATGGCGTGCATGATCTTCGGCCCGTACATCGATGACGCGCGTTCGCGGATCACCCATTCACCGTTCGACAGCCACGCAGGGATGTCATCCGAGGTGCCCGACCCTGGGCCATACACCGGGCCGCCGGCGGCCCGGTTGTAGGCGGACTTCGCGGAGCCGGGAGAAGCCCCAGCCTTGATCGCGTCCGTGATCAGCTGCTGACGGACCGAGATGACCCGTCCGTTGTTCCGCATGATGAACGCGTCCAGCTGTCCCTGAGCGGCAGCCGTCTCCGCGACGATGGAGACGGTCTTGCCGTTCGGGATCGACAGGATCTTGTTCTTCAGGTCCTCGATTGCTTGCCCCGAGCTGGGTGCGTTGTTCGAGAACGTCGTCGACCAGTCCGTTGGCGTGCCGATGATCTTGTCCGCGTACTGCTGCGCCGCGTCACCGGTGATGCCGTACTGCTCGAGCGCCTTGATCAGCTCATCGCGGCCCCGCTGCATCGCATCAGTCGCCTGATCCTGCGACCCGGTCTGCGTGTACAGAGCCGCCGCAGACGCTTCAGCGGATGACGCGATCGCGTCGAGCGCTGATTGGTTGTTGCGGCCCTTGTCGGTGCCGATGTCGAGGCTCTTGCCGTTCTCCTTCAGGGAGTCCGTCACAGCGTCGACAGCGGCCTCGAAGTCACGCTGCGCCGACCGTGCGTCCAACGTCGGGGACGTCAGATCACGGAGGGCCTTCGCCGTGTTCTCGATCGCCTTTGCAGCATCCTCCGCAGAGGAATCGAGCTGCTGCAGTGCGTCAGCGTTGTCCTTCGTCGGAGCCTTCGCGCCCTCAGCCGCATCCTTGTACTCACCGGTGGCGAGCTTCAGCAGATTCGACTTCGAAGCGGTGATCCCGAGGGACGACGCCTGGTTGACGAGCTGCGCCTTGTACGCCGGCATCAGGTCGATCAGCTGCAGCGTCTGCTTCCGGGTCAGCCCCTGCTGCTCCGCCAGGTCCTTGAACGAACGGGCAGCGGCCGGCGCGTCCGCGGATGACACCTCAGCCAGCGCCGACCCGAGGTCCTTCAGGGACTTCGCCTCCTGCTTGACGGAGAACGCCGAGAAGATCCCGACGTCCGTCGCGCTGAGCTCTCGGATTACGCCCTTGAGGTCCTGCAGCCGCTTCGCGGTGTCACCCGCGATCAGCTTCGAGAAGTTGGACCGCTGCCCGGCCTTCTCGAGGACCTTCGTGGCGTCCGCGGTCGTGATGATCGCGTTCGCGAGGTCTTCCTGCGAGGCGGCACCCGAGCTGGCAGCGACGTTGAGGCCGATGACCGCGGCAGCCCCGACTCCGAGCGCGATGCCGAACGGGCCCGTCAGGATCCCGGCAGTAGCCGCGAGACCCCTCCCGAAGCCGTTCGCTGCCCGGAGACCGAGCGTCGCGGCGCGGGAGACACCAGGGATGCCGGCGGTCGAGAGGGTCTGCAGGGCGAGCCCGTACGCGACGACCTTCGGTACCGCGATGAGCATCGTGCCGCCACTGAGCGCAACGGCCGCCGTGACCGCACCGACTCCGAAGACGAGTCCCTGGACCGCGCCGGGCGCGTCGTTGTAGGTGTCGATCAGGTCGGTGACCACCTGCACCGCGGCGCGGAGAGGCCCATTTGCGGCCTCACCGGTGACGATGCCGGCGGTCTGGAAGGAGGCCTTCAGCTTCGTCAGATCGCCGTTGAGGTTGTCCATCTTGCCGACGGCCTGCTCGGTAGCGAAGCCCTGCTCGTTGACCGCCTTCGTCCACTTGTCGACTTCCTTCGCGCCGCCCTTCATGAGGACGGTCGCGGCGGTGATCTGCGCATTCCCGAAGATCGTGCCGAGGGCTGCGTCGCGCTGCGAGTCCGTCAGCGTGCCCAGCTTCGTGCTGAGCTGCTCGGCCACGCCGTTGAACCCGATGAACTTGCCCTGAGCGTTGTAGACGTCGATTCCGTACTGCTGCATCGTCTTCGCGGCGACCTTCGACGGGGCCGTGAGCGAGAGGAGCATGCCGCGGAGGCTGGTGCCCGCCTGCTCGCCCATGATGCCGTTCTGTGCAAGCAGCGCCAGGGAGCCGACTGTCTGCTCGAGGCCCACGTGCGCGGCCGCAGCGACCGGGCCGATGTACTTCAGGCCCTCGCCGAGCTCGGACACGCCACCGAGTGCCTTGTCGGCACCAGCGGACAGGAGGTCCGCGATGTGCGTGACGTCCTTGCCCTTGAGGCCGAACTGGGCGAGCGTCGACGCGGCGATCTCAGTCGCGTCGGCGACGTCGATCTGGCCAGCCGCGGCCAGCTTCAGCGCGCCGGACAGGGCTCCGCCGGTGATGTCGGCCGCGGAGGTACCCGCCTTGACGAGCTCGATCTCCGCTTCAGCGGCCTGAGTGGCCGAGTAGCCGATCGCCGTGCCGGTGGTGAGCGCGGCTTCCCTGAGCTCGCGCATCTCGTCCGCGGTCGCGTGCGACAGGGACTTGACCGACGACATCTTCTCGTCGAAGTCGGCGTACGCCTTGATCGCGCCACCGACAGCGATGGCCGCGACCGCACCAATGGCGAGGAGCGGCTTCGCGAGGGATTCAGCCGCTTCACGTTGCTGGTGCAGCGCCCGGGCAGCGGCGGCAGCGCCACGCACTGTCCGTTCCGACATGTTCGTCGCGGCAGTCTGTGCCTGCCCCATGGCGGTGACGAACCCGCCAATCTTCGCGCCGATCTCGAGGATGACGCTGCGATCGTTCGCCATGGGGCACCTGCTTCCTGCCCTCAGGCGTCAAGCGGTCGGGGGCGGTGGAGCGGTGCGTCGCTTCCGGACGCGGTCCTTCTTCGGCTGGACCTTCACCCGGTGAACGGGCACGATCAGGCCTGCGTGCGGGTCCGGGTCCTCCTTGCGGAGCCGAGAGATGAAGTGCAGGCGGGCGCGCTCGGCGAGGTCGTACGTGGGCGACCAGACGATGCCGCCCTCCGGCGAGGCCTGCGGAGTGCCGGCCATGAACCGGTAATGCGACCCGGGAAGATCAGGGTCAGCGTCCGGGTCGGTGGCCTCGGACATGAGGAACCCGTGCGGGCCGGTCTCCCGCTCGACGTCGAGGAGCGCCGCCAACCAGTCGACGTCGGTCGGCCCGAACTCGGACTCGAGGGTCGTCGTAGACGACGAAAGCCGCCCGTCGGCCCCGTACTCGTACACGGTCCGCTCGGACGGCTCCCACCCCTGCAACCTCCGCACGGACACGCCCATCGCTCGTGAGAGCTCGACGGTCCGGCGGAGGGCGGGGTCCTCGGTCAGCCTTTTTTCAGGCGACCCAGTCGGTTCGACGACTGCAGCACGTTGAGGTTCAGCTGCAGGTTCACGACGTTCGCAATGTCCCACCCGGACGCGATGTCCTGGATGAAGTCCCAGTCGTCGTCATCGAGCAGCTCACCGCGGTGGACGACGCCGTCGACCTCCACGTAGGTGGCGTCCTCGACGCGCTCCTCACCGTCCGCGAGGGGCTCCTTCACGTCGACCGTGTTCACCCGCGCGGCCACGAGGGAGACGGCGTGGTGGTTGTAGCCGAGATCGATGTCGAGCTGCACGTCGAGGCGCGGCGGGAACTTGTCCGCGATGTCGTTCCACTCAACGCCGGGCAGCTTCGTCATGTGGAGCAGGTGCACGTGCTCCCGCTCACGCTCCTCGAGCGCCTGCAACTGCTCGTTGAGCCGCAGGACCTCGTCGTTCGCCTTCTTCAGCTTCGGTGTGACGGGGCGGTCGCCGGCCTCGCGTCGGAGCTCGTCGACGTGGTCGTTGGCGGCTCCGATCTGCTTCAGGAGGGTGTTGCGCTCCTTGGCGAGCTCGACGTCGAGGACCATGCGGAGCGTGCCTGTCGGCGGCTTGTAGGTCTGGCGGGCCTTCGCGATGTTGCCCATGGTGAATCCTTCCGGGATCAATCCGGGATGAGAGATGAGAGGGGTGCGGGCGGCGGCTCCCGGAATGGACCGCCGCCCGCACGTGTGTCACCGTCAGGCGGCGGCGAGGACCTGGTCCTCAAGCACCCGGCGGCGCGGCGCGAGCGCCTGGGTCTTGGTGAACTTCCCGCCGGCCGCCGTGTTGCGGACCTTCGTGCCGGCCTGAACGTCGAAGACGTCGTACTTGTCCGTCGCGGCGAGTTCCTGCTCCCACGGCGTCGCGTACCGGGCGAAGAGGATGTACTCCTCCTCCTCCTGCAGGAGCGGGTCGGCAATGTCCTCCTCGCTGCCGTAGACGTACGTCAGCGAAGCGGTGTGCGTGACGGGGCCGAAACCGCCGAGGATCTCGCGCAGCGAGAAACGGGGGTCGGTGGTGGTGTCCTGGGACTTCCCGTGCGTCCACCCGTCCGTGGTCAGCGAGTAGGTGATGTCGACGGTGGTGTCGGCGATCACGTCGCTGAACTTCGGCGGCCAGGTGAGGACCGTCGACTTCGGGGCGGCGAGCAGCGCGAAGTTACTGTCGACGTCGACGCTGGGGGGCAGGATGAGATCGCGAGTCACGACGTGACTCCTTCCGTGGTCACGCCGGACGTACCGGCAGTGGTGACGGCCGCGGCGGTCGCCGTGGTCGTGTCTCCCGCAGCGGGAAGGTCAGCGGCGTCCGTGATGGGTGCCGACTCCTTGCCGCGGGCGTCCTTCGCGCGGCGGGCCGCAGCGGTCTTGTTGCCCTTCGCGGTCTCCGTTCGGCGGTAGATGTCGGGCCAGCGGTCTGCGATCGTCTTCGCGACGGTGACGAGGCGTTCCTCGCCCTCCTCGCCGATGACGACGTCGACCTGCTCGACGATGGGCTGCTTGCGCATGGGGTTCTCCTTGTCAGGCTGGGTCGGACTCGAAGCCGTAGACCGCGATCGCGGACCAGACAGACGGCTTGACGGCGTCGTCCTCGGCGTTGCCGGGACGCTCAATGCGCTGCACCGGTGAGGTGGTGCGACCGCGGACAGGGATCGTGATGCCGCGCCGGTACGGGCCGGGCCGGAGCTTGTCGTCGATCCACCCGAGGGCAGCGACAGCCGACAGCTCGGACGATCCGACTGCATGCACGATCCACGTGGGCCTGCGACGCCATCCGGCCGCAGCGAAGCGGTCGGAGGTCTCATCGGTGCGGGATCCGTAGATGACGGCGTACGGCTTGTCCGCCGGGATGACCGTCCCATCAGCCATGGTGGGTGCCTTGCCGACGCCGACCCTGCCTGCCAGCTGCGGTATCGCAGCGATGACATCGCGGAAGGCGACCGTCTCGTCGAAGTCCTCCGTCTGCACGGTCATAGGCCAGCCGCCGCGGCACCGTCTGCAATCGCCCTGGTGATGCCGTGCCGCAGGTCGTCGAGGTTGTCCTGCACGGCCTGCATGCCGTAGCCGCGCGGAGCGAGCTTCTTCGCCGGAGCGCCGTACTCGAGGAGCAGCGCCACACCACCCTGTTTGCCGGTGCCCTTCTCGGCACCGATCTCAGCAGTCACAGCATCGGCCAGCTCATGCGTGTCGTACGTGATCGCGTACGGCACTCGAGGCGCGAACCGGTTGCCCTGCAGCGACTTCCGCCACTCCTGCTTCACGAGGGTCGCGTTGAACTGCACCGCCGACCGCACCTTCGGCAGGGTTGCGCCGGGCACGTTGCCGAGCGCGACAGCGATCTGGTCCAGGCGGTGCGTGTCGATGAAGAATTCTTCATCAGCCACTGGAAGTCACCTCCACTGGGATGCGCCGTGCGGTCGCGTAGGTCTGGTTGTGGCCGCCGCTGACTGCCGCGACGATAGGTGCCGCATTGGGGTCGTGCGCGCGGAGGGTGATCGTGGCCTCATGGCCGGCACGGACGAGCACAGATCCGGGAGCGTCGATCGGGATCTTCAACGCGGCCCCTTGCTGGACGAGTTGCCGCCCGCCGGACGCGACGCTGCGCGCCTGCGTGTCCGCAGCCTTGAACTCGCACGGGCCGCTGTAGACCACGGTGCGGACTACTGTCGGCAGCCCCGTCGCCGGGTCAGGGTCTCCGCCGGTCACGATCGACTCGATGATGCAGGTGTCGACCATCTTCGACTCAGCAGCAGCCCGCAGTTCAGGGAGTGCGTCGGCGATGTCCGCGCCGAGGTCGCTCATGCACCGGCCTCGTAGATCGGGGTGCCGGCGAGGTCAGCGCCACACGAGCAGAACGTCGCGCCGAGGTTCGCGGAGCACCACGGCAGATGCCGGGAGGTGGGCGACGCCATGTCGAACGAGTACGCGCCGGTGTTGACCGTGACGAGTCCGAGCAGCGCCCACCATTCGTCGATGATCGCGACGCGGCCCTTCGCGGACTGGTACGTCTTCGATGAAGACCCGTCATCGACCGAGATCGTCACCTGTGTGGCATCGTCGGGCTTCTTGATCTGCGCGACGACGGCCTGCCGGACGACATAGTCCAGCTTCGCCTCGTCGGGCATCGGCTTCTGCAGTTCCTGCGCGCGGAGCTCGATGAGGAGTTCCGCGTCGTCGATCCACATCTGCCACTGCTGCGCGAGCAGGGAGTCCGGTTCGGGGGCGGCCCGGCCGAGAGCGACCGCGATCTTCTCGATGTCGACGGCCATGACCGCCCCCTTCCCTTACTCGCTCTTCTTGGTGCGGGTCGACGTCGTCTTCGCGTCGGCGTCGACCCACTCGGAGTCGAGTGCCTTTGCGACGTCGTCACCGACGGTGACGACGACGCCGGTCACCGTGGACTTGAGTCGCGGCATCACGCGACCTTGTCGACGATGAGGGAGAACGCGTTGAGGTCCGCGATACCCCAGCCGTAGACGACCTCGGCGCGGAACGCGATCTGGTTGTTCCGCTTCAGGTCGCCGCCGCCATCCGGGTCGCCGTACTCGATCAACTCGAGCCCGATCTGACGCTGGATGCCCCAACGGAACGCACCGAAGTCGCCGACGATGCCGAGCAGGTTCGTCGGCGTCGCGGCGACGCCGAGCGCCTGAACCGTGTTCGACACCGATGCCGTGTGGTTCTCGAGCTGCGAGGTCTCCGTGGTCAGACGGAAGTCCGGGTACAGCTTCTGCTCCGACTGGGTACCGCGCAGAGAGCTGAACTTGGACGCCAGGGCGGTGTCGAGCGCAAAGCCCGACGGCACGTACCGGCTCGCGAGGACGAGTTCATCGGCCGCGTCGAGGTTCGCGTACGGCTTGTCCGTCGAAGCACGCTCGACCTGGTTCGTCGAGGACGAGATCCGCTGGTCCATGGCCGCCACAGCGGCACCGCCGGTGGGGTTGATGCCGTGGATGCCGCCGAAGTCCAGTGCACGGGACAGCGCGGGCTGGATCGCCGCGAGGATCTGGTCGACGGCCTCGACGCGGTCGTCCTCGTCGGCCCACTTGACCTCTTCCGTCATGCGGACGGTCTTGTGGAACTTGTACGGCTTGACGGTCTGCGTGGACGGCGTGACGGTCGAGCCGCCCTTGTTCGCGCCCTCACCGACGTACTCGGCCTCGCCGATGTCGAAGGTCATCGCCTGGCCGGCACCGAACTTCATCGGGATTGCCGGGGACAGCTGGGCGAGGACGGATCCGCCCCTCACCTTCCCGAGCCACGGGTCGAGGATCTGGTTGGGCAGGTTGAGTTGCCCGGTGGTCAGCGTAGCCATCTTGGGCTACTCCTTTCGGTCAGTCGGTCTGGCCGAACAGGGTGCGCGTGAATTCGCGCATATCCTTGCTCGGCCCACCGGTCGTGGTGGTCGTGCCCTCCTTGGGCGCGACGTTGCCGTTCTTCTTCCGGTCTGCTTCCCGTGCAGCGAGGCGTTCCGCCTGCGCCGTGAGGGTCGCTTCGTCCGTGCCGGTCAGGAACAGGTCCCGGTCCTCGGCGCTGATGCCGTGCTTCGCTGCGATGTCGCTGCGGATCGCTCGGGCTTCAGCAGCCGAGTACTTGCCCTCGAGGTCCGCGAGCTTCTGCTCAACCGTCTTCGCGCCGTCGGCCTTCGCCTTCAACTCGTCGTAGTCGGCGTACTTCGCCCGTTCGCGCGCCACGCGCTCCTTGACGATGCGGTCGACCTCCGACTGCGTGATGATGGTCTCGCCGGTCTTCAACTCGGCGTTCACGCCTTCGGTGTTCGTCGCTTCGATGGGGGCTTCGTTCTCTGCCATGTCGGCACTCCCGTTTCTGTCCCGTCGGACATCAGACCGGCCTTGGACGCGGCCGTAGCGTTCTCCCCAGAGGGGAAGTCATGTCACCCGTGCACATCCGGGTAGTTCTCGTTGAGATACGCGCGGATGTACGCCCGCTGCGCAGGTGAGCGGCTCCGACGCGACGCGAGGTACTGCACCGCGTTCGCTTCCGGTCCGTGCTCGCCGCCCTTGAACACCGGGTACGCCGTGCAGTGGCAGTGCGAGTGCGCGGCGAAGTTCGCTGTCTGCTCCCGGTACACGGCCCCACGGTCCGCGAGCATCAGGCAGAACTTGCAACCGCCTGCAGTCGCACGAGCCCAACCAACAGCCGCCGGGTCCTGCCGTCGGTTCGAGAGGATCGTGTCCCGGTACGGTCGGGCCGACTCGAGCTGCACCACCTCAGCGAGCCGTTCCGCCGGATCCGCATCGACGTCCCCGAAGAGGGGTTCGGCGGCCCACGCGATTCCCCGGCGGATCTTCACCGTGCGATCAGCGACGACCGGCACCACCTGGAACACCGACCGGACGGCGGCGGCTTCGCGGGACTCCTCGTAGAAGTCCGCCGCCAACGCAGACGACCCGTCCGCGTAGTAGCCGATGAGGCTTGGCACCGTGTCGAGCATCTGCAAGCGACGCTGCTCCGGTGATCCCACCGTGCCGGCGAGGAACGACTGAGCGTCCTCGACAGCAGCGGCGGTCAGCAGTTGCAGCGTCGCCCGCTGCTCACGCGCCGACGGCATTCGCCTGCGGCGGCTGTGCCGGCGCACGGTTGGCGAGTGCAGCGATGACCGCGCGTCCGGCGTCGCGCCGCTTCTCAACGAGCGCGCGCTGGATCTGCTGCTCATCGAGACCGAGGAGCTCGAGGCCAACCTCGGTCTCTGCGAGCCATGGCACCGCGGACAACTGCTGCGAGCCCGCAGCTGCCGCCTGCGACTTCGACAAGTACAGCGGCGACCGCCACTTCGGCTGCATGCTCTTCCACGACTCAGGGACGGCGGTCAAGCCGTTCTGCATGGCGAGCGCGGCTGCCACCCGCCTGCGGATCGGGATAGACCACGCTCCCGTGGCGTTCTCCGCCTCCGCAACCAACGAGTCGCGGCCCTGAACGTACGAGCCCTCCGACGTGGGGTTCGCCATGTCGGTGAGGGCGAAGTCCTGGTCCGGGAGGTCGAACTCGCGGGCGATGAGTTTCGCCTGCACGTTCAACTGCGCGTGGTGCGGCGCTGGGGACTCGGCGTTCACCGTCTTCACGTCAGCGCGAGGGGTCGGGTTCTTCGGGTTGTCGTCGTCGGGGATGCCGAACACACGGCCCATGACGACTTCCCACGACGCCTTCGTGGAGCCGTCCGGGTTCTTGAACATCGCATCCGACCCGCCGAGCAGAATCATCTTCGGGATGGCGTAGATGTCCATGTGCGCCTCAGCGCGGACCAGAGCACGGAGTGCCGAGTTCTGGATGCTGATGGCCGGCCGGCTGATCCGCGAACGGCCCATGCGACGCGACCCGCGGGGTCGGTACACGAGCGGATCGGCTGGCACACCGAACGTGTGCTCCGACCGGTCGACCGTCCACGTGCCCGCGGTCTTCGACGCGTTGATCGTCATGTTGTCGAGGTAGAGCACGAACCCGGTGATCCGGTCGTCGTCCCAGCTCGTCACCGACAGGAGCGCGTCGAGCGCGCGTCGGCGGGTGTTCCACTCGCCGCTGGCATGCAGTGCGTCGCGTGCATGCACGAGCACCGGCGGTTCACCGTCAGCCTCAACACCACGCGTCGTCACCAGGTACGAGACACCATGGATCAGGCTGTCCGTGCGCGCCATAGCGAGCTCCGACAGCAGGTAGTTGCTGTCCTCAAGCTGCTGCATGCCGAGCGCGTCGAGGTCCCCGCCCGTCCACACCATCTTCTCGAGGGTGCAACGGTTGTCGAGACCGTCGACGCCCTTCGCGACCCACCCCAGGACCAGCGCCAGGTCCGCGTACTGCGGGGGGATGACGCCGCCGACCTGGCGGACAGCGTTCCGGCCGTCGTACAGGTTGGAGCGCATCTGGTTGCGGCGCTGCTTGTCCGCGAGCTGCTGCACGAGCAGGTTCAGGGTGACGGTTTCGTCATCGGTGAGGCCAGGAACGGTCAGCTTCTCGATGGTCGTGCTCACATGACCACCGCCGTCCTGGTTCCAGTGCGACGCCACGTTGGCACCTGCACGTTGTCGTTCTGAGCGCCCCACAGGGCGAGTGTCTCTGCCACGATCGGAGTGATGTCCGACGCGGCGTCCTTCCGGTTCCACGCCCACGCCGCACCCACGGGACGCTTCCGCGCCACCGACAGAGCCACGTTCACCTGCGGCTGATCCGTGTGCCGCACCGAACCGTCCATCACCGAGTCGAAGAACTTCGCGCAGGCGATCGCCATGTCACGTCCCTCCGCTGCTGCGAGCGTCACCTCGACGTCCGTACCGATCAGGTAGTGCCCGTCCCGGCGTTTCTCCGTCAGGCCGGCGAGCTCATCGACGACGACCGCATGCAGCTGGTTCTTGTCCGCCGCCTGCACCACCCACGGGATGACCCAGTCGACGCCCTTGCGCTGCTCATCGAGCTCGACATGCCACAGCCCGTCAGGACGGCGGCCCGACAGCGCCACAGCGGCCACGGAACGATCCGGCGGAACATCGATCGCCAACGTCAACCGCTCCACGGCCATCGACGCAGCATCCTTCACAGCACCCCACGACAACTCGTCGATGACAAGCGCGTCGTTCTTCGGATCCCAGATGCCGCGACCCTCCCGGTTCCAGGAGTCGTCGTCCTTCAAGTTCTTCCGCAGCCGCAGCAACGACTCCCGCGGCGTCCGCAACGGGTACGACGGGTTCATCACAGCCCACTGCGCTTCATCGTTCGGATCCGAATCCGGGTCCGCCGCGATCTCCAACCAGATGGCGTCCTCAGCCTCACCCGTGAGCGCTTCATCCCGCCGCTGACGGAACGCCTGCGACGGGTCCGACGCTCGAGGCGGCGTCCCCATGAACAGTAGGAGCGCCCCATGCTCGTGACGGGCCTGGTTCGTCGCGGCAACCATGTCCTCGAGCGACTTCGTGTCAAGGATCTGCGCCTCGTCGAACACCTCGACGTCGATCTCGTCGAACCCGCGACCGAACCCACGGGCGCGAGACCCGAACATGATCTTCGATCCGTTCCGGAACTCCGCCTGCTGCTCACCGTTCGCCGCTCGCAGCGCCCGGACGTGCGGGGCGACCTTCTTCCGCCTGCAGATTCCCCGCAGCGACGTGAACGTCTTCGTCGACGTGCTCAGGTGATGCGCAGTCCAGATGACCTGCAGCCCAGGGAACAGGATGCACAGCACCACAAGCATCGCGAGGACGAAGTACGTCTTCCCGACCTGACGTGGGATCGACATGCCGACACCACCGACCGTGGCGACGTACTTCCCGTCCTCGCCGTAGCCGAGACACACCGTGCCGGCCTGCGCCTGCCACCAGTCGAAACCCAGCCCGAGCTCCGCGCCCTTCGCTTCAACCCGCGGCCACACCGTCTTCGTGATCCCAGCCGGAAACGTGAACTTCTTCGCGTACTCAGACAGCCGAAGCGTCGAAGAGCCCGTCCTGGACGGCGTCTGCTGCGCTGCTGGCATTGTCCGCGTCCTCCCGGGCGTCCAACGCCTCGATCTCCCGCACCGTCTCAAGCAGCCGCTTCGTTAGCGCCGCGAGATCACGTGCAGGGGTGTTCGGGTTCTCCACCGCGACAGCGATACGATCACGCGTCGCCTCGAGAAGCTCACGGACCGTCCCCGACTTCGCCGCCTCCGACACCGACTTCGCACGCACCGGAACATCCGCAGCAGTGACCGCGCGCAGCCTCCGATCAGCCATCACGATCACCTCCTGCCGGGTTGGTACAAGCCCTCAGGGTTGGTACAAGTTCAGTGGAAAAAATGGCGGAGGGAGAACGCGCCTATCCCCGGAGGTCCGTCGGGTTGGTACAAAGGGGGGTATTCCCCCCATCTTGTACCAACACCTGGGTTGGTACAAGTGGCTTGTACCAACCCGGTTCAGCGTTGCAGTGACCCGCTGCGGCACACGATGGGTGCGATGAGGCGGGCTCTCTTGGTGCTGTTGCAGTCGCGGTGTGCTGCTGCTTTGTTGTCGATGGTGTCTGGTCCGTCTTTGGCGAGTGGGATGACGTGGTCGACGACGAAGGATCGTGGGTTGGTGTGTGGCAGCGTGTAGTCGATGGCCTGGCCGCAGATGTGGCAGGCGGCTGCTGTGTTGCGGATGCGTGCACGGTCGGCGTCGCGTTGCTTGGTGTTGCGGTGGTGACTGCTCATTGCTTGTCCTCGAGCGGTTCGTACAGGGTGTCAACAGCGGCTAGGAGTGGCGCGGTCGGTGTCTGCTGCCATGGGTACAGCGGTGCAGCGTGTCCGTCGTAGCCAATGGGTTCGGGCCATCGGTTGGATCTGACTCGGTGTGCGCTCAGTTCATCATCCACAGCAGTACCGCGATCGTGCCTGCATTGATCGTCAGGTGGATGGTGTTGTCGACGATGATCATGAGCCAGGTCTTCATCCACACCGGAGAAGACGGGGAGTAGCCGGCGTTATCGGAGGCCTCGGCCCAGGTGTACTCGTCACGATGGTCGTGCGGAAGCGTGTGGTTGAGCGCCCAGATGACGTGCTTCGCGAGGCGGTACCGGTCGATGACGGCGTGCGTGCTGCCAATGATCAACACGGCGACGAGCCAGTGCCAACCGAAGCCGCCGAGCAGCAAGAACAGCAGCACAGCGTGAGGCACCGAATACATGGCAGCATGCGTGAGCGCCCACCGCCATGACGCCGTCTTCCGCTGCGCCATGCTGTCGGTCTGCAGGAGGTAATCGCCCAGGAGGTGGGCGATGATGATCGCGAGTCCGAGCATGCGCTGCCTCCTTGACGTGGTCGGCCGGTCTCGTCCGGGGTCCGCATGCCAGCGCGGCTTCCCTCGGGGTCTCGGCCTGAAGTGGTTCTCCGACTCAGCGCCGCACGTGGTGTGCTTGCGGCCAGCGTTCGCGCTGTTGTGCGCGTTGGTGGCGGCGTTGCTGTGTTGGTGTGACCGGCGGGTCGGAGAAGAGGACCGATGGTTGTTGTCGCAGGCATCGGTGGGCTGCGGGTGGGCTGACCACCGTGTGTAGTGCGCATCCTCGTGGTGGATGCTTTGAACCCGATCCGCTCCTCGGGGCACTGTGTTGGTCACGCCTCACATATGCGTGGGCCAACGAGAAACGGCCGGCACCTGTGTGGGTGTCGACCGTGTGGTTGCTGCCTTTGGACGTCGTTCATCGAGGCAGGCCTATTGTGTCACATGGTTGCGGTGTCCGCATCCTCCTTTTCATCGGCGTGTCGAGTTATGCGATTGGCGGGGTGACGTCGCGGATCGTGGACGGGTCGATCTCGTCTGCGTCAACCAGTTCACCTCTGTCGTTCACTAATTCGGAGTCAGCAAGGAATACGAGCTTCATGAACCGCCTGCCGTGGCGGCGTACGATCTGTCCACCCTCAGCGACGAGGTGCCCCTTGGGTCGGTCCCCCGTGAACGTCGTCCCCGGTGCCATGTCCTCGATGCGGGGCGGCTCAGCGGTGGACAAGTCGATCTGGCGTCGTTCTTCCGCGCCCCTGCCATGTAGGTGGCATTCGGGCATTGGCTCGGTCGGGGAACAGTGGCAGTTCCCGAGAGTGGCCGGACGCTCGATTCGGACCAGTTCGTCGTGGCGAGTGCCCCCGATCACGTGCTTGTTAGTCCACTCCCAGGTCAACCGATCGCCTTGCTGGGTTGGGACCGTCATGTCGTCGCCCTTGTCCCTGTCCGCGACTACACGCCACTGCTGCTCGTGCGTCGTCGGCTCAGCCACGGTCGCCCTCAATCTCGTAGTCGTCCGGCAGGTCGTGGGAATCGAGCTCGGTCGGGCCGCCGTACTGATCGAGCGCTTCACGGTCCTCCTCGGACTGCTCATCCTCGGTCTGGGGTGCGATGTAGCCATTGCTGTTCATGGTGATCTCCTCCTGCGGTGCGGTTTGGTCGCTCTCGGGATTGAGGTAGTCGCGCATCCGGGCTTCGTCGTCGCCGACGTACGCCCAGTGCCCGTCCACACCGACCATGAGGCCGTGAAAGGGTGACCGGCGTAGACGGACCTCGCGGTCGAGGACGTCGACGTGCTGCCAGCCGTCGTTGCGCTGCACCCACGTTGTGCCGTCGACCGGCGACACCGACTCGTGGTCGCTCGACGCGGCGTTCGGGGCCGGCCGCGGGAACAGGGCGAGCACGGCGTAGACGGTCTGCTTGATCTCCACGACAGGCACATCCGCCGAAGATTCGCGGTGCGCCAAGCCGAGGAGGAGACCGCGCGCTTCCGCGATTTGCTCGCATGTTGGAACGTGATTCTCGTTCATGCTGTTACCTCTCGTTCTTTGAGTTCGTCGCCGAGTTCCGCGATCGCTCCGACACCAACCCATTCGGCTTTGCAGTTGGGGTTCTTGCAGATGGTGCGTGCTCGGGTGAGGTCGGGTTCGTGGCGTGGGTATTCGACGATGAGCATGTTGGGGTGCCGTTCGCCGTCGGTGTCAACCCAGGGTGTTGGTCCGCAGATGGGGCATGGGTAGCCGGCTTCGAACGTCTTGGGCGGTTCTGTGCGGGCGCGGATCTGGTCAGCCCATCGACGTAGCTGTCCGAGGTACCACTGTTCGCTGTCGAAGTCCGCTCGTCCGATGTAGGCGGCGTACCACTTGCGGAGAGTGCAGGGCAGGTCACGTCTGTCCCCGACGATGTTGACCCAGGAGCACATGTCGAGTAGCTGCTTCTGGATGAGCAGCAGGTCGTAAAGGGCGGTGCTGTCGAGGACGTTACGTGATGAGGCGGATGCGGACTGCCCGCCGTGGTCGTTACTGCCGGATGGAAGCACAGCATCTGCCAACTGCTGCAACAGTGGCGGGTGTTCGACGGGGACGGTGCGGATGTAGGTGCCGTCGTCGGTGGTCTGCTTGACGTTGTCGACGGTCGGTTTGGTGAGCGCGTCGACAGCGTCGAGGAGGCGGTTGTCAGTCATGCGTCCTCCCATGGGGTGTGCGTGGTCGTGGTGCGGCGGTGTTGCACGGTCGCGTCGTGGCCTTGGCCGATGTAGTAGCCACGGGTGTACTCGAGGTCCGTTCGGTCCGTCGTCGGGTCGATGGGTTCGAACTCGTCGCCGGCCTTGAGGCCGCTCCCGACGTCGTGGGCCAGGGTGACCTTTAGCCGGTACTCGATGTGGGTCTCGGGCTGGTCCTGAGTGGTGAGTTTGCGGGTCACTGTTCGTCCTCCTCGTAGCCGACGTCGTGTGTCGGCCAGTGCGGGTATCGGTGAATGGGGGACGGGCTAGAACCAACCGGTTCTAGCCCGTCGATGCCTGACGCCTGGTCGAGCATTGCTTTGCGGATAAGGTCAGCGTCAGTCACCTGTGTCCTCCTGGAACTCACGGAGCCCGCATGTGTCGCCGCAGATGGGGCAGCGGTCACTCATCAGCGGCTCCGAGGATGTTCCCGACCGCCCGGGCGAGCTCGTGCAGGTCATGGGTGGACTGGAACTCGGCGTAGGCGGCGTGGATGGCGGCGATGCTCACCGGCTCGGCGGTCCGGGGGGACGGAGCGAGGTAGGCGCGTACGGCCGCGCGTCCCCCGCGCACCTCCTCGTTCACCACCGCAGAGGTGTCGCGGCCGTCATGGTCCGCCGCTTCCCATCGAGCAATGGCGGTCCGGACGCGGTACTCCAACTCCCGCTCGACCCGATCGGTGACGGGCTGCTCGGCGCTCGGTCCCGGCTGCGGGAACAGGGCGAGCACGGCGTCGGCAGCCTGCTGCGCTGCCTTCTGGATCAGGTCGACCGCACTGTCCGCGTCGGGCAGCCCTGGGCGCTCTCGGTAGTAGCCGTCCTCGTTTTCGTCACCCCATGACTGAGTGTGATGCGACCCCTTCCCAGCGATCGCGACAGCCGAGAGGATCGCGTCGATGAACCCGACGCCGGTGTGCTCGAAGTCGTAGTAGTACGCCTCCATGCGCGCGTCATCTGGCAGATGCGCGATCTGCTCGCGCGTCGGCGGCTGCACGGACGCGTAGTGCGCTTCGATCCGCTTGACGAGCGAGGGCAGGTCGTCGAAGTCGAGGTGTGTGCCGCGAGCTTCGTCCGTGTACCAGGAGGTGAGGGTCTGTTCGAGTGTCATCGCGTTCACCAGGGCGTCTCGTCGTTGAACGTGCTGGTGCCGGATGCCCAGTTCTGCTGTCCGCCCGTCTCCGGCCCGTTCTTCACTGGGGCGTCCCATGCAGCGGAGGCTGTACCGTTCGTGCTCTGACGGCCTGCCTGTGCCTCCCTGGGGATGATGCCGAGCGTCGCCCCCTTGATGCGGATCGACGCGGACGGTTCGCCACTGTTCTTCAGGTACGCGTTCACTTCCACGTTCCCGGAGACGGTGACGAGTGTTCCCTTCCGCACCGCGTCCATGACCGGCTGAGCGTCACGTTCCCAGAACGACGCCTGGAACCAGATCGTGTCGCCCGCATCCACCCACTGGTCGCCTTCCTTCTTGCGGGGTGTGTGCGCGATGTCTACCGCGACGACGTTCTTCCCGCCGGCCTGACGCATCTCCGGGTCCTTCGTGACGAAACCCTCGACGGTGATCGTTGCCTTGCTCATGCTGCTGTTCTCCTCTGGTAGTCGTGCAATGCCGCTTGGTTGCGGCGTTCGTAGGTGTGCATCGCTGCAGCGTTCTTCCGGGCTGCGATGAACCGGTCAGCGTCCGCTTCCTGCAACCGGACTGCCCGCTGCTCACGGATGTCGGCAGCAGTCGCAGCGGTGAGGCGGCGTTGGTACTTCAGCCAGTCGTGGGCGTAACGCATGTCCCGGTCCTGCGGCGAGCCCGGCCGTTCGTGATGTAGCGGCCCGTGGATACGTGCTCGTTCCTGCTCGAGCTCGTCGACGTTGAGGGCGGCTATGAACGTGTCCCAGTCGGCGCTCATAGCAGCCAGGACTCGTTGGGTACCCATGTGTGTCCGCACCGTCCGCAGTACGCCGGCACTGTCATCTCGACGTATTCCGTGCTTTCGGGGTGTTGGCAGTCCCAACACATCGCCGTGACTCCGATGGTTTCGGGGGCCCACGCGTACACGTAGTTCGACTTCTGCTGATTGCAGTCGACGCATGCGGTGCGCAGGTTGTCGGATCGGTCTGCGCGGCGGAGTTGGTCGGGCGTGAACGAGGACCGTGGTTGCAGGTGGTCGACTTCCCCGGTGCCCTTGTCGACGTGGTGGCCGCACATCCAGCAGGCCCCGCCGTCACGTTCGTAGATCAGGTGCCACTTGTGACCGCCGAGACGGGCGCGTGGTTCCCGGTTGCGGATCGGTGCACGCTGCGGTTCGGGGTCCTCCTCGCTGAGGATTTCGGCGAGGGACTTGGCGATGAGTTCCATCAGTTCCACTCCACTGCTCGGGAGAACTCGCCCTGCCATGCAAGGTGCACGTCTCCGGTTTCGCCGTGACGGTTCTTCGCCACGTCGATGATGAGTTCTTCCGTGTGCCCGTCGCCTTCGCGGCGGAGCAGCATGACGACGTCCGCGTCCTGCTCGATTGCCCCTGACTCGCGAAGGTCCGACAGTTTCGGCAGGTTGTCGGCTCGTGACTCGGATTGCCGGTTCAGCTGAGACAGTGCGATGACGGGGACGTGCATGTCTTTCGCGAGGATCTTCAACTGTCGGCTGAACTCAGCGACTTGCAGGTGCCGGTCCTGTTTGGTGCGGGACGTCATGAGCTGCAGGTAGTCGACGACGATGCCGGCGAGTTTCCCGTGTCGTGACACGGACCGCGCGAACGATCGGACGTCGCCTGCGCTGATGTTCGACCGGTCGTCGATGGCGATGTTCAACGCGTCGAGTTCCGCTCTCCTGCCGTGGAACAGCCCCCAGTCGTGGTCGGTCATGCGGTTGTCTTTCACCTTCCCGACCATGATCGACAAGCGTTCCGAGATGAGCCGGGACACCAAGTCGTCTTCGGACATCTCGAGCGACGAGAACGCGACCGGACCGTGGTTCGCGAGTGCAGCCGCCACCTGCGCGGCGACAACCGTTTTGCCCATACCAGGTCGGGCGGCGACGACGTACACAGCTCCTGGACGGAACCCGCCGATCGCCCGGTTCAAGGTGGGCCACGGGGATGGCACGAACGTGGTGCGCTCCGTCATCCTCTGGATGACGTCGGGAATGATGTCTCGCACGAACCTGACCCGGGATGCTGGTGCGCCGGCTACTTCATCGAGGATCTGCCGGGCGAGCTCGACCATGTCCGCGGCCGACACATCGGTGACGCCGATGGTGCGGATGCTCTCAGTCGCTGCAAGGAGCTTCCGTCGCATGCCGTGTGCGGCGACGATGTCTGCGTAGGACTGGTACGCGGACGCGAACGGGGTGTGGTCGGAGAGCGATGCGATGAGCACGTCCTGCGTGGGCAGTGCGCGCATCATCGTCAACGTGTCGATGTGTTCGCCGTTCTCGTGCATGGCGCGCATGCGGTCGAACAGGTTCCCGTAGGACAGTTGGTGGAAGTCGTCGCCGTGTAGCGCGAGGTCGTCGAGTGCCTTGCCACCGGTTGCGATGACTGCGCCGAGGACGGCCAGCTCGGCTTGTTCGACTAGGTCAGTCGTCATGTGGGGTGAACACCTTCCTCTCCGATCTCTCGTTGGGCTTCCACCCGCGTTCCTCAGCGCGTTGCTGGTCGGACAGCAGCCAGTTGCGCCATGCCTTCGACCAGTCCGTCTTCGTCGCTGTGCGTCCACTCGCTGACTGCCAGTGGTTGATGAACATCTCTGTGGCCCGTTTGCCGTCCACTGCTGGGGCTTTCTCCCTGGACCAGGCGACCATGTCTGCCGTCACGGTGAAGTCGTCAGGGATGCGGTGGCCGCGCTTGCGCGGTGTGCCCTCTTCTTCTTTAGAAGAAGGTCGGGTCGGGTCGGGTCGGGTCGGGTCGGGGGTGGTGTGACTCCGCTCTTCGTCCGGTGGGACGGACGCGAATGTCCCATCGGAGTCACGGTGTGACTCTCTCCACTTGGCTTTCCGTCTTCGGTCCTGCTCCCGTTTGGTCAGGATCTCCTCACGGGTTGGCTGGTAGTCGGTCCAGTCGTGGAACTGGTAGCCGTTGTCAGTCCGCAGCCACAACCCGCATGCGACGAGTGCCGCCGCTTCCTCTTCGGTGCCGCCGAGCTCATCGACTTCGTGGTCTTCGATGAGCCCGTCGGTGAGGTTGTCGGCGCACCAGGTGGCGGCCATGACCCACAAGCCCATCGCTGACATGCGTCGCTGTCGGGGGATGCGGATGACTTTCCGGGCGGAGTGGAGGCCGTCGTCTACTTTCATCCAGGGCATGCGTTACCTCCTTCCCTTGTGTCATTCATGCGTCCCCCTCGAGGTGGCACCACTGAGCGAGTAGGTATTGCTTGGTGGTGTTGATGCGTATCCCGTCGAGGAGTACGGTGACGCCGCCGTCTGGTGTGGTGTCGACGACTTCGAGGTAGACGGACGGGTTCGTTTTCGACACCATCCAGTCGCCGGTCTCGATGCTGCTCATGCGGCTGCCTCCAACGAGAGGAACGTGCCCGGTAGTGTGCAGGTGCGGAGGCGCTCGGCAGCGCCTGCGCCGTAAGCAACCAGCACGGATGGTGCACCGCTGTTAGCGGCGGCGCGTTCCCCGTCGGGTCGGTGGAAGAACAGGCGTCCGTGAAGGAAGCGCACTGCGGTTGCCTTGCCCCAGACCTGTTCGACGAAGCCGGCTGTCTCGGTGCGGGCGAAGACGAGTGCGATCCCGTCGCCGTGGTTAGCGAGCTTTGCCAACCACTTCCATGCCTCGAACGAGTACGGCGGGTTCAGCCAGACCCGGCCGGCCCACTCGACAGCAAGGCCGTCTTCCGGGAGCTCAACGTGCCGTGCCGCTGTCGGCCACGGGCGCGGTGAGGGTGCAGCGCACGGATCCATGTCGAACGGTCCGAGCGCTTCGATGATCTCGGGCGGCGTCAACCATGTGGTTGTGACCGCTCGTGCTGACTGATGCGAACCCATTGCTCGGCTCATGCCCTGTCGTCCGCTCGTTCGAACCTGTCGCGTAGGTAGCCGATGGTGGTGCTTGTGCGGGTGCCGTCGAGGAGTTGCAGGAGGACGGTGCCGGATGGTGTGACGGTGGTGACGTTGACGAGTTCCCACCGGTCCGTGACGCGTCGTAGCCATGCGCCGGGAGTGAGACGCGGAGTCATGTGTCGTCCCCCCAGATAGCTGCGTGGACGAGTCGTTGGACGTCGTCGATGCGGAGTGTGATGGTGGTTGCGGTGAACGGTGGCGTGACAGAGTCGGTGCGTTTCTCGATCGCGTTGTCAACACGGTCGATGATGGTTTGCAGCGGTTCAAACGGCATCGTTCTCTCCGATCGGTCCGCCGAGGAGCTTCACGAGCCCGTCGACTGTCAACGTGACGTACTGGTCGCCGGGCCACCCTTTGCCGCGTCTCTTGTGGACGACGACTCCAACGAGGGCGTCAGCGTTGCCGCGTTCCGTTTCGGCTTCGTCGACCCACACAGCGAGTTCCTGCCGGTTGTGGTTCTTCAGCTCGAGGACGATGCGGCCGAAAGGAGAAACGACGCCGGAGATGTCTCCGACGTCGTTCTTTCCGTGCAGTGGTGCCCGGTCTATCCGGTCATCCGCCATCGCGCTTTTGAGGTAGTCGGCGATGGCGCGTTCGAAGGCGGTGCCCTTCTGCTTACTGCGGCTCATGGTTCGTCTCCGCTTCGGTGAGTGCTGCCCTGATCGCTGCGATGGTTGCTCCGTCTGCTCCTGCGGCTTGTGCGGTGCGGCCGAGTTCACGGATCGCGACGGGGTTGCCGGCGATGGGGGCGAGGTCGGCCAGCCAGTCACGCTGCTGCACGGGTGCGACGTCAGGGAGCGGGTGCACGGTGAAGTTCTTCCGCTTGCCTCGTGTGGCCGTGAGCGCGACAGTGAGCGGCTTGTCGATGTGGCTCAGGTGTGACACCTCGATGCCGCCCACCTTCTCGCGGCCGAACATGATGTCGGGGTTGCGCACGAGGGTCACTCGCCGGCCGACGTAGTTCGACGCTTCCGGTCCCCATGCGGCGACCAGGACTCTCCTCATTGATTTGGAAGGTCGCCAGGTGCGTCCGGGTACTTCGGCCAGGTGCACGAACACGGGCTGCTCCACTGATCCTGCCTCCACGTCCGTGATGGTGACCGTGCGAGGTGCAGCAATGAGGTCATCCGCGTTGACCTGTGAGCTGTTCGGTTCAATGCTCTGGGTAAGGTCCATGCCTCACACCGCCTTTCGTTGGTCATGGATCGAGACGGGCATGTTCTCTCTGCGCCAAGCGACGATCGCCGCTTCGGCTTCTTCGATAGTCGGGAACGGCCCCATCCGGTAGATTCGGTCGCGTACTGACGCCGCGGCCAGGTAACCCTTGCGCGCCTCGTTCCAGTAGACGCCACGGACTCCGGTCTTGCTGTTGCTATTAGCGCTAGATCGGTTCTGGCCGTTCTTCTGGTGATCGAGCAGCCGCAGATGGGCGGGGTTCACGCAGCTGCGGTTGAAGCATGTACGCAACGCGGTGTGCGACGCGGTCGCGGCTGTTGAGGCGAAAGATCCCATAGCCGCGGACCTTCGCGCCTTGCCAAAGCCAGCAGTCGCCCCCCTTGTCGACTTTCGACCAGAAGCGTTCGTGATCAGTGGCGTGCGCATTTCGTACTGCCGCTTCCATTGGTCGCCCAAGCCGCTGCCGCGCATAGTGCGCGTTGCAAAGCCCGAGAGCTTTGCCCCGTGGCATGAGGCAGGTGCCGTAGTTGCATGTTTCCGCCATCAGATACGGATCTCCTCGTCAGCCCAGTGGTCGACGCGCTCAGCGACGGGCCGTCCTGCTGCGATGAGCTCGTAGCCGCGGATGGTGTCGGCGGCGGTCTGTTCGTAGGACTGCAGTGCGGCTCGGATGACGTCGTCCCACTTCTCGTCACGGTGAACACGCTTGACGTAGAGGGGCCAGCCACCTGCGTAGGACACGTAGTCCCACCACTCACGGTCGAGGACGAACATGCAGGCGTGGATCTGCGCGAGGTTCTCGGTGGGCACACGATCGTCGAGGAACGTGCGGAGTTGCGTCTTCGGGGCGCGGGACTTGATCTCGATACCGCCATCTACGTCAACGAGTCCGTCAGGTGATGCTCCGAGCAGGTGCCCGCCGACGTTGAGTGTTGCGAATCCGATCTCGTTGACCGGTGCGTGGTGCTGTTCGTACAGTTCCCGCGCATACGGCTCATCCATCGTTCCGCGTTGCATGTCGAACGACGGATGCGAGTATTCGACGTGGCCGCTAATCCGTTCCGCGATGAGGGTCTGCATGACGCCACGTGACGTGTCGTTGTCTGCGACTTTCAGCGTCGGCGTGATGAGTTTCCCGATGGTGGATGCGGTGAGGATGCCGCACCTGAGTTGCAGCCACTGGTCTGAGCCTTGTTCCACATCCATGTGGATCGTCAGAGCGGTCATGCGGAGGCCTCCGTCTGTTCCTTCTTCCATGAGGCGAGGACGCTTTGCAGCTCAAGGCGACGGACATTGAACGCAGACCACAGTCCTGGGTCAGACACGATGCGATCAACTTCTCGGAGAACGCGCTCCGCTCGCAGTCGTCGTACGAGTTCATCGTTATATTGCTCGGCCAATGCGCTCATCGTCCGTCTCCCAAATGGCTTTCTTCGCATTCTTCGGCAGCGCTGTACGACGTGTACGGCACCCCGCATCTGTCGCAGATGTACTCGTGGATTTCGGTTGGCATGTGCTGCCTCCTGGGCATGGTGATTGGCGCGCTCAGAGGGCGCGTGAGAAGTGGGGCTGAGGGCCGGTCCGTTGCCGCGGGCCGGCCCTCGAAGACTTATGCGTCGGCCTGCTTTTCGATGTAGTCGAGCGCGGCACGAGCAAGGTCGCGGTACTCGACAGCGTCACTGAGCACGGAGCGAGAGCCGTACGTAAGCTTGTCTGCATCAGCCAGCGCCTGTGCCATCTTGTCGAGGTCGATGCTGAACCCGCCGTACTGCTCTTTCGCGGCCGCGTACCCGGCATCCCAGGCGCGCCCAGCCGCAAGCGACTGCGTCCACGCCATGTACTTCCAGTCAACCTCGGCGGTCGCCGCTGTGTCGCTCATCGTCTTCTCCTGTCGTACTGCAAAGTGATTTTGCTGCGTGTGCGGTGGTTAGTCGCAGGTGTCTAAGTGGTCCCACTCGGCGGCGCGGGTGATGGCTTTCCCGTCGCGGTCATCGTCCATGTCGGCGGTGGTCCAGCAGACGCTGCAGCCGCAGAGGGGGCCGTGGACGGTCACTCCTCGCCCCACATGCGGTACCTGCCGGGGAAGCAGTCGCCGTCGGTGAGGTGGCAGACGGCGCAATGGATGGATCCGCTGGGGCCGTAGTAGTCGTGCTCCCAGTCGACGGCCGTGGTGACAATGAACCGGAACTCACGGCGCTTGCGACACTTGAAGCACCAGCGATCCTGGCCATCTTTCTCGTCGCGAATGACCCTGGTCGGCCCCGGTCCGCAGATGACGACCTTGTCGTCGGCGTAGGTGATCACGACGTCATGCGCTCGTCGGCAGCGGGGACGGCGGCATTCAGTGCGGTTTCCACCGCACGCCATATCCGAGCGTTCGTGTACACGTCCATCGTGAGCAATCCGCTGGCCCACACCGCCGCATACCCTGCGCTGAGTTGTTCGTCACGGGCTTGCTGAATCTCACTCATCGTCGTCCTTTCCTTTCGTCAACCCGGTTGCAGATGATCGCGACCCCCCACAACGCGCAAACAGCGGCGAGGAGTGTGGCCCCGTTCACTGCGGCGGGGAGGAACAGTTGCGTGACGAACACGGCTGCTGCGAGAGCGAGGAGAGCAAGTGGGGCTCTCATGACCACACCTGCTTGCGGCCCTCAGCGACACGAGACCAGAGCTCGGACGCGCCATCAGCAGGCTCGTCCAAGCCGAACCATTCATCGTCTGCGGACCACTCCCGTTCGATGTAACGACGAGTCTGAGGCTGGCGTGATCGATGCATGACGATTGCTGCGGTCATGATGTGGTTCCTCCGATTCCGATGACGGCGAAGATGAGGGCACCGCAGACGAGGAG
Organism: Curtobacterium sp. MCBD17_030; assembly: GCF_003224255.1. Classification (NCBI taxonomy): domain Bacteria; kingdom Bacillati; phylum Actinomycetota; class Actinomycetes; order Micrococcales; family Microbacteriaceae; genus Curtobacterium; species Curtobacterium sp. MCBD17_030. The sequence goes on from NZ_QKLI01000016.1 coordinate 49,830, forward strand.
TCCGGCAACCCAGGTGGCGGCGACGAGAGCGACCGCGTCGAGACGGCTCATGCGTTCACCGACTTGAGTGCGAAGGTGAATACCCAAAACGCAAAGAAGAGGACCATCATGGCGATACCAATTCCTCGCATCCATGCACGATCAGCAGTCGCGGCGATTACAAGTCCACCGCCGAGTAAGCCGAACCACACAAGGAAAACCGCTGTGATGACGGCAGCTTGACCGAAGTCGTTCATGCGGCCACCTCCTCGAGCTTCAGCATCTTCATCAGGTCGTCGCAGTCGCCGTCCAGGTGGCGGCTGATCGTTGCCGCCGCAGCAGCACGAGTCGACGCCTTCAACGCTGCGACACGTGGGTCTTCCGTGCGGAGGTCATGCGGGGTGATTGCGCTCGTCATGACGTCACCTCAACGAACCCGTAGACGCCGACGGTCTTCCCGTGCGTCGACTGCATCGTCCCAACCTTCTGGATCCGCTTGTCCAGCCTGCGCGCATCGGAGCAACGCTTACGGACCGACTCAGCTGCACACATCGGCCACGACGGGTGACTGTCCAAGTGGTCCACGTACCGGTTGACGATCTGCTCATCCGACGCCGGACCAAGCGTGTAGAGCCAACTCACGGCTTCCACGACGACACGTGCCTGATCAGCGTCGAACGCGGCAGACGACTCGGACGGGTCAGTGCGTCTGGCGTGGGTGAGAGTCATGCGGACACCTCCTTGTGTCGTCCAGCACCCGGCGTCGCCAGACCGGTGAGCACGAAACGCAGGTGCTCGAGGTCTTCCGCCTCACGAGCTGTGGTGATGTAGCCGCGGTGCCTGCCCACGGTGGAGGTCATAAGTTCCATGTCCGTCTCCTTCGATTGCATGTGGATGTGGTGAAGCGGCCAGTTAGGGCTTCGGGCGAACTAACTGACCGCTTGGTGCCCCCGGTGCGGCTCGAACGCACGCGATCCCGGAAACGACTCGGGGGCTGTGGTGGTTAAACGGACGTCGGGAGCGCCAGCTGCTTCTTGATGAGGCGGAGCACCTTCGGGGTCGGGGCGAACCACTCGCCGCTCAGGCGATGCGGGCTGAGGGCCTCATGCATCTGGCGCTCGAGCTCAAACCCTCCAGGCACCGTCCCGAGCACATTGAGGGGCTCGGCCGATGATGTCTGCAACGAATTCACCCGGCTCTTGAGATTGCGGGTGCAGCCGATCTTGATCGGCCCGGAGTTGCCCTGTTGAACGAAGTAGACGACCGACACGCGGTGCCTTCTGTCACGGGTAGCTGCTTGGCCGACTGCTTGCCGGAACTCATCGTTCACGATGCCAAGCCACGTTGGATGCGCCCAAGCCACGGCTCGGAACGCCTGAAAAGCGGGGTCTTCAAGCGAGACCGTCGCATCAAAAGGGGTGTAGCGGATGTCTACTAGTTCCATGTGGCAGCGCCGGAGTCGAACCGGGTGCTGCCGCCTGCCGGCAGGGACATACCTGCCGGACGCACGCACCTGGCCGCGCCTTCCTAAGAGGCACACCGTTTAGCTGCTCGTAAGGGACCCAGCCGTGTAGGGGCTTGGGGTTGCATCCCGCGTATCTCGCAACCAAGTGCTTGTCTGTGTTCTCGAATCGCCCCGTACGTGAGGGCCTCACCACCGATCAACGCCGCCTGTGACGGGGACTCCTGGTGGGTCGCGTGCCGCGCTCCGATCGCGACAAGTACCGCCCCGATGAGGGCGAAGACCTGAGGGCCGAAAGCTAGGAGGCTTCGGGCCTTTCAGTGGGAAGCGAGTGCAGCCAGCGCTCGGCCTCCGTCTTTGGGATCAGGGCCTTCTTCTTGCCCGGGTAGACCGGGATGAGGTCGCCTGAGTTGATCGCCTGGCGGATGGTCCAGTCGGACACGTCCACCGCGCGGGCGAGGTTGTCGATCGTGTACGCGAGCTTGTCGCCCGGTGTCTTGTCGTTCACGCGGTTCCTCCTGGGAGAAGCGCGGAGGTGCTGAGACGCAAAAAGCCGCCGACACGGGCTAGCTCCCGGACCGTGAACTCGCATTCACCGTTGAGGCGTGCGAGAAGTCCGGGGGCGTCCATGTCGGCGGCTGCTGCGACGGTTGCCACGTTGGCACCGCCAGCGGCGATCAGCGCACTCACGTGCTGGCCGATCGCCTTGGGGTTCGTCCTCCTGCTCATGTCTGCAACGCTACTCGTCATATCTGACGAGCACAAGCGAGGACGCGGAATTTATCCGCAAATTTGCCGCGCGGCTCCGGTACTGTGACGAGGTGACCGATCCGAACGACTTCATCAACCAAGCGACCGCTGACGTGATCGAGGGCATCATCGCCCGCGAACGCACCAACAAGCGGGCAGTCGCAGAGGGGGCAGGGTTCTCGGTCGCGACCATGACTCGGCTCGTGTCTGGGAAGGCAGAGATCCCGATCAGCCGGCTCTACGACATCGCTCGCGCCCTGGGTATCTCGGCTCAGGAGATCCTCGACGCTGCCGACGCACGGGCCGCGAAACTGTCAGAGGCTGCAGGCAATGTGACACCCCTCCGCCCTAAGAAGGTGGAGGACATGACCGTCGACGAGATCGAGCAGCTGCCTTACGCAGCCACCCGTGACCCCGAGATGGACACTGACGAACAGTACGACTAACTGCAACGGGGCTGGGGGAGCATGTACGACCCGTACCAACACGCTGAAGAGCTAGGTGTCAACGTCTTGCACCGGCCCATCAGGACCGCGCATGAACTGTGGCTGCCGGAGCACAACATCGTCGTGGTGCGGAGCGGGTTGCGGCGGGTGCACGACAGGTCAGCTCTCGCTCACGGGCTGGCGCATGCAGCGCTCGGGCACCCGGATGACCGGCCCAAGCATGAAGTGCAGGCCGACCGGTACGCAGCAAACCGCCTCGTCAGCGAGGACGAGGCGGTTGCTTTGTTGCAGTGGACTGACGACCCAGCGCGGATCGCGCTAGAGCTCGGTGTCTCCGGTCGGTTGTGGCGGGTCTGGTACAACTCCTGGCGACAGCAGGGCGGACATCTTGGTGAGGGCGTCGCGTAGCGCACGCTGGTTCCCGCGCGAGCGGTAGCGGCGGGACATGCCGATGGTGGAGTGTCCGACGATCTCGGTAATGACAGCTTCCGGCACTTCGGCTTCGTAGAGCAGGTCGACAGTCGTATGACGGGCATCGTGCAGACGGGCGTCGTGCACACCAGCGCGGGCGAGGAGCGCGTGCCAGGCACGATTGTCCGTGCCCGGGTCGACGGGGGAGCCGTCGAGGGGGAGAACTTCGCCGGTGGATGAACGCTTTGGGTCCGCGGTCCACACGAGGCCGTGAGGGTTCGGTTCCCTTCTGGCAGTGTCGATCCGGCGTTCGATGATCTCTCGCAGTGGAGGGACGAGGGGGATTACTCGCCAGCCTGCGGCGGACTTCGGCCGTGACAGCCACAGCCCTCCGGTGAGATGGCGGTGTTCCCAATCGACGGGCGCTTCGAGGTGCCGCTTTGGGCAGTCAGAGCCGCGCTTCCAGTTGCACGTCGGCTGGCGAGGATTGTTCGGGTTGCAGCCGTGTGACCACGTGAGTCGCTGCAGCTGCCACGACAGGTCGAGGTGGTCGCTGACTCGGTCAATTTCGAGGCCCAGCACTTCGCCCTGGCGCGCTCCGGTGAGGAGAGCGGTTGCCCACCGTGACCCCATACGGTCACCGGGTTGTGCGGATTCTAGGAGGATGCGGATGCCGTCGTCGAGGTCGAGGACGGCAAGGTCGGTGCGTGCTCGCTTGGGAGCGTCGGTGAGAGTGGTCACGTTGCGTGTGACTCTTCCCTCCCGTTCCGCGTCGCGGAGAGCGGTGCCGAGAATGCGGTGTGCTTGCAGCGCGGTGGTTGAGGAAAGCCCCTTGCCGGTGATTGCTTCGTGCAGGCGGCGGACGTGGAGCGGCTCAAGCTTGTCGAGTCGCGTTCCCCCGATCGCAGGGATGATGTGGTTGTCGATGATGCCGCGCTGGGTGGCGATCGTCTTCGGCCGGACTCGCTTCGAGTGAATGTGGTCGAACCAGTGCCGCATCCATGACTCGAGAGTCTGTGATGCGGTCGGTAGGTCGCCGACTTTCGCGAGATCCTTCTGCAGGTCCCGCAGCTTTGTGAGCGCCACGCGCTTGTCCTTCGACCGGACGATCTTCCGCCGCCGTACCCCTTCGCGTGGGGGGAGTTCGACGACTGCCTGCCAGAACTGCAGCGGTTTGCTGGTGTCGGCGGGGACGCGGAACAGTGCCCCTTCGCCCTTACCCCGAGTGATGCGTGCCATGACGCCTCCTTCTCCTGTCGTGCGCGGTCCACTGACCGCCGAGCACTCCGATGTGGGTGAAGGCCGCGGGCCTCCTACGTCGGTGGGTGGTTGTAACGTCCACTTCTGTTCCTCCTGTACTGACTTACGGGCGGGGCGTGAGGGTCGGTCCGTTCCCGCGGGCCGGCCCTCGTTGTCTTGCTAGGGGCGGTTTAGAGCCGCCTCCTTCTGCGATCCAAGGGTGTATCCAATCGGTGTATCCATCACTGCTCACCTGTTCTCAGGTGTGCTCGCATGTTTGAGACTGTACACCGCAAATCTGACGAGGCGCAAGTCAGTTCGGGCTATTTCTTCTGACTACGGATCAGAAGGTTGGGGGTTCGAGTCCCTTCGAGCGCACCGTACTGCAACACCACGAAGGCCCCGGAGATCATCTCCGGGGCCTTCGTCGTTCCCGCACGTCGGTCCTTCCCTGGCTTCAGTCGATCCTGGGCTGCTCCTGACGGGCGCAGGGATAGACCGGGTCCATGCCTGACGACCTGGACCAGACGGACGCCCCGTTCCTCGACGCCCTGCGGGACCACCACGCGATGAACCGGTACAGCTTCTCGCCGCCTGGGCACCGACAGGGCCGTGGGGTCGACACCGAGACACTGTCGGTGCTCGGGATGGACCCGTTCCGCAACGACGTCCTCGCCAGCGGCGGTCTCGACGACCGGACGTCGTCGAACGCCTACCTCGCGACCGCGGAGGCCCTGATGGCGGATGCCGTGGGTGCGGACAAGGTCTTCTTCTCGACCTGCGGCAGTTCACTGTCAGTCAAGGCGGCGATGCTCTCCGTGGCCGGCGTCGACGGTGGCATCGTGATCGGTCGCGATGCCCACAAGTCCGTGACGGCAGGGCTCGTGTTCTCCGGACTCCAGCCGTACTGGGTCGAACCGCGGCTCGACGCTGACCAGGGGATCTCGCACCCGCCGTCGCCCGAGGACTACGCCGCGGTCTGGGACGCCCATCCGGACGCCGCCGCTGCGCTGGTGGTCAGCCCCACCCCGTACGGCACCTGTGCCGACATCGAGGGGATCGCGGCGGTCTGCCACGAGCGCGGCAAGCCCCTCATCGTGGACGAGGCGTGGGGCGCGCACCTGCCGTTCTCCGAGCAGCTGCCCTCGTGGGCGATGAGCGCCGGTGCCGACGTGTGCGTCACGAGCGTGCACAAGATGGGCCTCGGCTTCGAGCAGGGGTCCGTCCTGCACCTCCGCGGCGACCTCGTGGACCACGACCACCTGTGGGCCTGCGCCGACATGCTCATGACGACCAGCCCGAACGTGCTCGTCTACGCCGCCATGGACGGGTGGCGTCGACACATGGTGCAGGACGGCGCGGACCGCATCGCGCAGGCCATCGAGCTGGCCGACCGCACCCGGGAGCGGATCAACGCCATCGACGGGATCTCCGTGCTGCACGAAGAGCTCCTGCACGCCGAGGCGTCGCACGAGCTCGACCCGATGCGCATGCTGCTCGACATCCAGGCGCTCGGCATCAACGGGTACCACGCACTCGACTGGATCCGTCAGCACCACCAGATCGACCTCGGGCTCTCGGACCACCGGCACCTCGGGGTCGACATCTCGATCGCCGACGACGAGTTCACGACCGACCGGCTGGTGCAGGCGCTCGAGGACCTGGCAGCTGCGGCACCCGGGCTCGACCAGGACCCCCCGGTGCAGCTGCCGGACCGCTCGGGCATCCTGCTCGAGTCGGTCGTCACCCCGCGCGAGGCGTTCTTCGCCCCGGCGGAGTCCGTACCGGCGGAGCAGGCGGTGGGCAGGATCGCGGCCGAGCAGGCGACCCCATACCCACCCGGCATCCCCGCGTACGTGCCGGGGGAGCGGCTCACCGCCGAGGTCATCGACTACCTGCGGAGCGGTCTCCAGGCGGGCATGGTCCTGCCGGACCCGACCGACGGCAGCCTCGGGACCATCCGCGTCATGCGCGACGTGCGGTAGCGGCCGGGAGGCCCGAGGCCCGTCCGGCAGGCCACTCGCCCGGTCAGGTCAGCCCGGCCAGGCCTCCGACCCCCACGACCCGTCCGCGCGTCGCTCGTAGGCGAGCCGGTTGCTCGGCCCGTCCGTCGCGCCCGTCCAGAAGAGCATCCGCACCGGCGTCAGCGCGTACCCGCCCCACGTCGCGGGCGGGTCGAGCGGCGCTCCGCCCCCGGTCGCCTCGAAGGACGCCCACCGGGTCCGCCGCTCGTCGGCCGGCACGGCCGCCAGGTCGGCGTCGTTCACCCATGCGAGCACCTGCAGGTAGTGGGTGCGCGCTGCGTAGGCGATCCGCGCCTCCCGGTCCGTCACCCGAGCGACGTCACCGGTGACGACGAGTTGCCGGGCCGCCTCCGGCCAGACGATCGTCACGGAGGCCCGTGGCACGGCCGCCAGCTCGGCTGCCTTGCGGCTCCGGGTGTCGCTGTGGAAGTGCAGGCGCTGCCCGTCGAACTGCGACAGCAGGACCGTCCGCGCCGACGGGTACCCGTCCAGGCCGATCGTGGACAGGGTCATCGTCGGCGTGACGCCCGATCCGGCCGGCGGGAGCCAGGCCGCGGCGAGCACGAGCGGGTCCGCGGGCGGCGGACCGGTGTCGGCTGCCGCGGCCTGCCCGGGCAGCGTGGTCATCGCGGGCCTGCGGGGTCGAAGCGGGCGATCTCGTGCAGCGAGGCCACCGCCTCGGCGAGGGAGTGCTCCCACAGGGCTGCGCCGTACGAGGCGGAGGCGCGGCTCGCGTCCCCGACGACGCCGGGTGTCCCGAAGTCGTCCGAGAGCCAGCCGAAGGACACCGGACCACCGTTGAACGCGATCTTCTCGAAGTCCGCCAGGTGGTCCGGCACCCAGCGTTCGGCGAGCGTCATGTCGACCAGGTCCGGCCGCAGGTGCAGGATCATCGACGTCTCCGCCGCACCGCCGTGGATGCCGAGTCCGCGTTCGTCCGCGTCCTCGCCGTCGGGGCCGGGCATCCGGGCGAGGGTCGGCATCAGGAACGTCTTCAGTCCGTACCGCTTGCGGATCTCGCGGAGTGCGACCTGCAGCAGCGCCACGTTCCCGCCGTGCCCGTTGGCGAACACCAGCGTGCCCGCGCCGGTCAGGGCGACGGCGCGGCCGACCTGCACCACGGTGTCGAACATCGTGTCCGCGTCGAGCCACACGGTGCCGGGCGCCCAGCTGTGCTCGTCGGACTTCGTGAACGCCAGGGTGGGCAGTTGCCAGACGTCGAGCCCCTCGGCCACGGCCTGTTCGACGGCCGCGCCGCCGATGTGGTCGGCGAGCAGGAAGTCCGTCAGGAGCGGCAGGTGCGGGCCGTGGTGTTCGACCGCTCCGGTGGGCTGGACGACGATGGTGTCCGCCGTGAAGCCGGCGGCGACGGCCGGCCCGGACAGCTCGGCGAGCTTGCGCGTGCCGCTCACTTGCCGAACCCGGGAACGGCGGGCTGGGCCGAGGCGGTGGACCCGCCGGACTGCACGAGCGCGGGGTCGATGACGTGACCGGGGTTGAGCAGCCCGTGCGGGTCGGTGCGCTGCTTGAGGGCGAGCAGCTCCTCCACCCCGTGGTCGACGTAGTACTGGTGCGGGCTGTGGACACGGACTCCGAGATCCCGCAGGACGGGGTAGCCCGCGTAGACGTCCTCCGCCCCGGTGTAGGGCGCGGTGAGCATGCCGATCGGGCCGACGTGTGCCGCCTCGATGTGCAGCATCCCGCCCGGGTAGACTGCCTCGACCTCGGCGATCCGGTCGATCAGCGCCTCGCCACCGACCTCGACGTGGAAGTACTCGGTGTCGGGGGAGTTCCGCTTCAGCCACCAGATCGGGTGGTTGTAGGACAGCATGGACACCTTCGTGGTCTGCTGCAGCCCCTCGCGCACGTCCTCGACGGTGCCGCCGGCCAGGCCGATCAGGTCGCGGGCCTCGTCGAGCGTGACGGCGTCGATGATCCCCCGGAGGCTCGCGCGGCCCGCCACGATCGCGGCGTCCGTGGGCAGGGTGGCGGCGATCTCAGCGCGGTCGGCGCTGACCAGGCGTGGCACCGGGTCCAGCCCGCGGAGGGTGCGGACGACCGCGAGCGCCTGTTCGAAGCTCGGGAAGGACGCGTACACGGCCCGCCAGTCCTGCAGCGGTTCGAGCCGGACCGTGGCTCGGGCGATGACGCCGGCCGTGCCGTAGGTGTGCACGAAGGGCTGCGCGTCCTCGCCCTCGACGTGTCGCAGACCCGGCTCGCCAGGGAGCGCGATGTCGAGCGCGGTCACGAAGCCCTGCCAGTTCGACCCGTGCGCGATCGAGCCGGTGCCACCGGAGCCGCCGGAGAGGAAGCCGCCGATCGTGGACTGCGCCGTCGACGGGTACATCCAGAGCTGCTGCCCGGCCGCCGCTGCCGCCTGTTCGAGGGCGACCATGGTGGTGCCGGCCTCGGCGGAGATCCAGCCGTCGCCGACCTCGACGACGGCGCGCGCCCGAGAGGTGTCGAGCACCAGACCGCCGTGCAGCGGGATGCCCTGCCCGTAGTTGCCGGTGCCCTTGCCGCGGGTGGTGACGGGCACCCCGTGGCGGATCGCGGCCTCCAGCGTGGCGGCGATCTCGTCGGCGCTCGCGGGGGAGGCGACGAGGTCCGCGAGGCCGAGCGGCAGCTGCTCGCTGAGGATCGGGCTCATCGTGGCCTCGTCGACCGAGGCGCGTTCACGGGTGCGTTGGTCCGCGCTCACGCCGCGCTCACCGAGCAGGGTGACGAGGTCGGCGCGGAGCGCCTCGAGCGTGGCTGGGGAGGCGGTGCCGACGGTGGCCGGGGTGACGGTGGTCATGCTTGCTCCTGATGGCTGCTGCGCGTTTCGGGTTCCGGACGGGAGGCGGCGGACGTGCCTCGCGCCTCCCGTCCGGTGGGTGGTCGGCGAGCCGACCGGTGACGGGACGACCTAGAAGCCGAGGGAGATCGACTTGTCCAGGAACTCGTTCGTGTAGAGGTCGGACGGCGCGAGGCCCTCCTTCATGCCGCCGTCGGATCCGGAGAACACCGGCGTGGCCTTCGCGATGAAGTCGGACATGCGCTTCTCGTCCATGTCGCCGACGTAGCCGTTGTCACCGTCGGTCGCGATGCCGCGCTTCCGCATCTGCTCGGCCGCGAAGGCACCGACCTTCGAGTCGTACGTCCAGCCGTTGTTGTACTGCTGCACGAGCTGCGTGATGAGGTCGTTCGTCGCGCCCGGGGACGTCAGGTAGTCGACGTCGGCCTGCTGCATGACCGGGACGAGTGCCTTCAGGCAGGGGGCCAGCTTCGTCTTGTCACCCGAGCGGATCGACATGGTCTCGGGGTACGGGTTCCAGCCGGTGGTCGAGATGAGAGCGGACGAGATCTTCTTGCCCCAGGCCGGGACCTGGTGCTGGTACACGTACGGCTCGGCGGTCGCGAAGCCCTGCTGGGCGTCCTTGCCGCCGGCGGAGACGAACTTCGACGGGGTGCCGTCGTAGCTGCCGTCGAGGACGCTCTTCGGCAGGTTGCCGGAGTCCTGCAGGTAGGACATGTACGCGGCGTCGTTGAAGTAGCGGACGACGCCGTCCTTCTTCTCGAGGGCCTTGCCGAGGCTCTTGATGCTGTCGACCTCGGGGTAGGTCTTCGGGTCCCACATGATGACCATCGGGGACTGGTCGTTCTCGGCGAAGACGGCCGTCGTGGGCAGCTTGTCGGAGAACGAGACGGCCTCGTCGGTGGAGACGTAGCCGAGGGTGATCGACTTGTCCTGGTACATCTGCGAGCTGACCTTCGAGTACCCGATGGCCGGGCCGCCGGCGCGCACCTCGAGCTTGACGCCGGTCGGTTTGCCGTTCGCGACGAGGTCGCCGGTCACCTTCTTACCGGAGGCGTCGATCGTCGGGTTCGCGCCGAGCATCTGGTAGAGGTGCCCGTGGTCGCCCTCGGGGTTCCAGTCGGTCTGGACGACGACGGTCGCCGGGCAGACGCCGGAGAGGTCGACGGCGGGGCCGGTGGCCGCGGTCGTCGCGGCAGTCGTCGTGGCGCTGCTGGCCGAACCGCTCGCACAGCCGGTGAGGGCGATGGCCGTGACGGTGAGGGCGGCGGTGACAGCGCCGATTCGGGTGGTGGTGCGCATGGAGGCTCCGATCGTGGTGCGGGTCTCGTGGTGCTGGGGGCGGGTGCTGTGGGAGGGAGGGGTCAGGGGTCGGGCGACGGTGGGACCGTCAGCCGAAGTCGTGCCAGCGGCCGACGGCCAGGCGGCCGAGCAGGCCGAAGACCAGGAACACCGCGACGCCGTAGAGCGAGGCGATGATGATGGTCGCGTAGAGCTCCGGCCCCATCAGCCGTGACGCGGTCACCTGGATGAGGACGCCGAGGCCGGGGTTGCCGCGCTGGAAGAACTGGTCGCCGACGATCGCGCCGATGACGCTGAGGCCGGCCGAGGTGCGCAGGCCGACGAAGATCGACGGCAGGGCGGCGGGGACCTGCAGCTTCACGAGTCGGGCGAACCGGCCGGCGCGCTGCAGCCGGAAGAGCTCGTGCTGCGCCCGGTCGGCGGACTGCAGCCCGAAGAGCGTGTTCGACACCATCGGGAACAGGGCGATCATCACCGTGACGATGACGCGGCTGGTGAACTCGTAGCCGAACAGGGCGCCGATGAGCGGTACGAGCGCCAGGATCGGCACGCACTGCAGTACCACGGCGTACGGGTAGAGCGAGTTCTCGAGCCACTTCGCCTGCGCCATCGCCATCGCCCAGAGGACGCCGATCACGATCGCGAAGGCCAGCCCGGTGAGCGAGACGACCGTCGTCCGGCCGAGTGCCGTCCAGAGGTCGTGGCCGAAGGTCGACGGCGCCCCGTTCATCCCGGTCGGCGCGACGATCGCCTTGAGCACCAGGTGCGGGTACGGCACGAGGAACGCCAGGCTCCGCACGTGGTCGTAGTAGGCGGCGACCGCGTACCAGACGGCGACGAGCACACCGAGGACGACGACGGGCTGCCACCAGGTGACCGACCGCCGACTGCGGGGGGTGGAGCGGCGGGCGGCGGCGCGCGTGGTGCGGGCCTCGGCGACCTCCTGGAGCGTGACCATCAGCGGTGTCCTTCCCGGAGAGCGTGCGAGACCTCGCCGACGAGCTCGGCGAACTCCGGGGTGAAGCGGATGTCGGGGTCGCGCGGCATCGGGAACGGCACGTCGAAGCGGCCGACGATGCTGCCCGGACGGCCGGACATCACGATCACCTCGGTGGACAGGTACACGGCCTCGGACACCGAGTGCGTGATGAACAGCCCGGCGAACTGCTGCTCCACGAACAGCCGCAGGAGTTCGTCGTTGAGGCGCTCGCGCGTGATCTCGTCGAGGGCGCCGAACGGTTCGTCGAACAGGAACAGCTCCGGGTCGAGGGTCAGCGACCGCGCGAGCGAGACGCGCATCCGCATGCCGCCGGAGAGCTGCTTCGGCAGGTTCGTCTCGAAGCCGTTCAGGCCGACCAGGTCGATGGCGTGCTTCGCCTTCGCGGCCCGCTCGGCCTTCGGGACGTGACCGAGTTCGGCGAGCAGTTCGACGTTCCCCTGCACGTTCCGCCAGGGCAGCAACGTGGCGTCCTGGAAGACGTAGCCGATCCGGTCGGCGGCGACCCCCGCGGTGCCGTCGGACGCCGTCTCGAGCCCGGACGCGATCCGGAGCAGCGTCGACTTGCCGCACCCGGAGGGGCCGACGACCGAGACGAACTGGCCGCGGTCCACGGTCAGGTCGACGCCCTGCAGGGCGACGGTGCCGTTCGGGAACGTCATCTCGACGTTCCGGAAGTCGAGCAGCGTGTCCGTCGTGGTGACGGGAGCTGGTGCGGTGGTGGTCACGGCTACCTCGTGTTCTCGTGCATGGTCGTGCGCGGTCAGGGAACGGGGACGGGGGTCAGGGGACGAGCTGGGCGACGGACGTGCGTTCCGTGCTGACGGTTCGTGTTCGGGCGACGGTGCGCCGCACCTCGGTGCGGGCGACGAGTCGTCCGCGGGACAGGACGATCCGGTCGGCGGGGGCGTTCGCCACCGCGTCGGTGACGCTGGTCGCGGCGACGGCGAGCAGGTCGGCGCGCGCTCCGACGACGGGACCGGCGGCCGGGAGGCCCATCACGCTCCGGGCGGTGGCGCTCACCATCGCGTACGCCTCGTCCGGCGTCAGGTGCCCGGCGGTCACGAGCAGGGACGCGGTCTCGAGGGCATCGCTCCGGCCGACCGGGTTGAACGGGTCGCGGACGTTGTCGGCGCCGGCGGCCACGCGGACCCCGGCGGCGAGGAGCGCCCGGATCGCCGTCAACCCGCGGGGGGTCGACACCGGGTGCTGCCATCCCTGCAGGTACAGGTTCGTGATCGGCAGCGTGATGACGCCGAGGTCCGCGGCGGCGACGTCGGCGACGACCTCGGCGAGGCGCTCCGGTCCGAGGGTGCCGAGTCGCACGCAGTGCCCGGCGGAGTACTGCCGGTCGCGCGGCCAGTCGCGGACGGCGCGGGCGTAGTGGTCGAGGGTGACGGGTCCGTCGAGACTCTCGTCGGCGTGCAGGTCGACGCCGAGACCGCGGCGGTGTGCGATCGCCAGGAGTCGGTCGACGTCGGCGAGCGGGTCCTCGGCGAGGTGCGGGGCGCCACCGACCAGGTCGACGCCGAGGTCGAGCACCGCTTCGACGTGCTCGTCCGGCGCGAGCGGCCCGGCCAGTGCGACGAGTTCGATGTCCATCAGGTCGGCGAGCTCGTCCCGGACCTGCACCAGGGCACGGGCGCCACGGACGGCGTCGGCGACCGTTCCGGTCCCACCGTGGCTGAGGACGTCCACGTGGGTGCGGACCGCGGTGGTGCCGGCCGCCAGCAGCGCGAGGGCCGCGGTCCGTGCCCGGTCGGCGATCTCGTCGACGGACATCATCGTGGCGTAGGCGGCCCAGGCGGCGATCGCAGAGCCCAGGTCACCGAGCGGCGGGTTGATCCGGTCGGCGCTGAGGGCCTTGTCGAGGTGGGCGTGCGGTTCGGCCGGGGCGGTGAGGAGCAGGCGACCCTCGAGGTCGAGCGTGCCCTCCGCGGACGCGGCGAGGCTGCCGGCCGGTGCCACCTCGGTGACCATGTCGCCGGTGATCGCGACGTCCACGAGTCCGCCGTCGGACAGCAGCGCGGACCGCAGGAGGGTGATCGGGCGTGGCAGTGACTCGTCCAAGGGGCCCTCTCGATCGTGTGTGACAATGTTGATCGCATCAACATCCACGATGCTAGGTGGGTCGTGTTTCTCACCCGTTTCGCTCCGGTTGCCGACTGTGACGAGATGGGATGCACGGAACGGCCCGCTGGTCCGGACCACGATCGGAGCGCGATGCCCACCGACCTCCTGCCCCACGCCGACCTGTCACCGGACGCTCCCGAGGCCGATCGGGTGGTCGACGAACAGGCCCGTCTCGTGGGCGAGCACATCCGGGCACTCCGGCGTTCGGCACGACTGACCCTCGTCCAGCTCGCCGAGCGCACCGGGCTCTCGCACCCGTTCCTCAGCCAGGTCGAACGCGGCCACTCCCGCGCCAGCATGGTGTCGCTCGAGAAGATCGCCACCGCGCTCGACACCACCCAGGTCGCACTCCTCGCCGCCGGCGCCCCGGCCCGGGACGAGCCGGACGACCGAGGACCCGAGGTGCTCCGCGCCGACGAGGGTGCCCGCGGGCCGTTCTCCAGCGGCGAGGCGCGGCTCCTCGTGCACGCCGGCCCGCACGCCTTCGAGCCGCTCGAGTGGAAGGGCGACGACACCGGTCTCGGCGAGTACTTCGAGCACCGTGAGGACGAGTTCCTCACGGTGCTCGAAGGCGACGTCCTGCTCGACCTCCGTGGCCAGGACGTGCTGCGCCTGGGCCCCGGCGACTCGGCCTACTACCGGGGTGGCACCGGACACCGCTGGTGCAGCGCCGACGGCAGTGCGTTCCACATGATCGTCGTCAAGGAGACCCCGCGGGCCGGAGCCGCGTCATGAGCGCCGGTCTGGTCGACTCCCCGGACGCCCGGCTCCGGATGCGGATCGCCGACCGGCAGCGGGTGGCTGAGGACGTCGTCGTCCTCGACCTCGCGTCGGTCGACGGCGTCGCCCTGCCCGAGTGGGAACCCGGGGCACACGTGGACTTCGAGGTGGCGCCCGGCATCGAACGGCAGTACTCGCTCGTCACCACCACCCCCGACGGGCACTGGCGGGTGGCCGTCCTCCGCGAAGCCTCCGGGCGAGGTGGGTCCGTCGCCGTGCACGACACGCTCCGTGTCGACGACGAGGTCCTGGTCGGCGGCCCGCGCAACCACTTCGGCTTCGACCCCGACCGGCCCGCGGTCTTCGTCGCTGGCGGCATCGGCATCACCCCGATCCGCGCGATGATCGCCGCCGCCGAGGCTGGCGGCACCCCGTGGGAGCTCCACTACGCCGGCCGCACCCGGGACCGGATGGCCTTCGCCGACGAACTCGTCGTGGCCCACCCGGACCGTGTGGCGCTCGCCGTCGCGGACGACGGCACCCGGATCGACGTGGCCTCGCTCCTCGCGGTGCCCCGGGACGCCGTCGTCTACTGCTGCGGCCCCCGCCGCCTGATGGACGCGGTCGAGGCCGCCGCCGCGCACTGGCCCGCGGGCAGCGTCCGGGTCGAGCGGTTCGAGCCCGCCGCTGACGTCGACGCCCCGGGGGAGTCGTTCGAGGTGGAGCTCACCCTCACCGGGGTCACGGTCACGGTCCCGGCCGACCGCACCCTGCTCGAGGTCGCGGAGGACGCCGGCGCGTTCGTCCTGTCGTCCTGCCGCGAGGGCACCTGCGGCACGTGCGAGACCCCCGTCCTCGACGGCGCGGTCGACCACCGCGACACCGTGCTCAGCCCGGCGGAGCAGGCTGACGACCGCACCATGATGGTCTGCGTCTCCCGCGCCAGGCGCGGCTGCCCGCGGCTGGTGCTCGAACTCTGAGACGCCGGACGGGAGGCTCGGGTACGGACGCGAGCAGGGCCTCCCGTCCGCCGCGGTGCCGGCCAGTCAGGGGCGCTCGGTGTCGGCCAACGGTGCACCGGTGAGCGCCGAGAGACGCTCGAGCCCGGCCTGCTCGACGAGCTGGCGAGCCAGCGGACGGGCGCGGGCCACGGCCTCCCGGACGTCGACGCGCGTCACCTCGAAGTCCGCCAGGCTGAGCTCGCCGTCGACCCAGACGTCCTTCACCTCGCGGCTGCCGGCGACGAACACGACCGCCTGGAACGGGTCGTGCACGTTCGCGAGCGTCGGGCTCTCCCCGTCGAACACGACCAGGTCCGCACGCTTGCCCGGCTCCAGCGACCCGATCTCGGCGTCCATCCGCAGTGCCGTCGCACCGCCGATCGTCCCCATCTCGAACGCCTCCCGGGCGGTCATCGCGGTCGCCTGCAGGTCCCGGATCCGGGCGAGCAACGCCGCCGTCTTCATCGCCTGCAGGAAGTCCTGCGAGTCGTTCGACGCCGGCCCGTCGACACCGATGCCGACCGGGATCCCGAGCGCCCGGAGCTCCGCCACCGGCGCGATGCCGCTCGCCAGGATGCCGTTGGCGACCGGGTTGTGCGCGACGCCGACCCCGTTCGCGGCGTAGGTCTCGCGGTCCTCCCGGTCCATCCAGACGCTGTGCGCGGCGATCACCGGCACCCGGAACATCCCCGTCGCCTCGGCGTGCCCGACGACCGTCTTGCCGGTGCGCTGGCGGGCTGCGGTGACCTCTTCGCGGACCTCGTGCACGTGCACGTGGATGCCGTGCCCGCCGTCGACCGCGTACTCGATGTGCTCCTGCCAGGCCTGGTCCGAGTACCGGCCGATCGAGGACATCCCCACACGGAACGTGCTGTACCGGCTGGCATCGGCGGCCTCGCGCAGGGCATCGAACTCCTCGAGGATCGGTGCCGGACCGAAGCCGCGGTCGACGTCCCCGGAGCCGAACGACACCACTCCGCGCAGGCCCAGCTCCTCGAGCGCCTGCACGACCCCCGGGGTCGCCGGTTCTCCGGCGATCGGGTCCGAGCAGAACATGTCGTTCGCCGTCGTCACGCCGCTCCGGAGCATCTGGATGCCCTGCAGCATCGTGCCCGCGTACGCCTTGTCCCGCGTCATCACCGGGTTGACGTGGGAGATGAGGGCGTTCAGCCACTCCCACAGCGTGTACTGCGAGCCGATGCCCGTGATGAGCCCCTCGCTGAAGTGCCCGTGCGTGTTCACGAAGCCCGGCGTGACCAGATCGTGCGCCCCGCCGCGGATCGTCGCACCGGGGTGTGCTGCCGACAGCTCGGCGAACACACCGACCGCGGCGACCCGGTCCCCGTCGAGGAGCACCGCGCCGTCCCGGATCGCGGACGGGGTCTCGGAGTGGTCGGGGGCGGCGGTCAGCACCCACCCGCCGCGGATCAGGGTCTGGGTCATGTGGGGACCCTAGGGACCGCGTGTTTCGCCGGTGTTCCGATCGAGTTTCCCGGCGGTGTGTGCGGGCGCAGGCGGAACGGCATCGAGAAGTGGCGGCACGGTCGACGTCCCGTGAGAACGAGGTGGCTGCGTGATCGACCAAGTTCTGAGTACGAATCACGGTTGACATGCCGGATATCAAACAGAGAGTATCGACGCCATGAGCGGATTCCCACAGCAGAGCCCACGTCGAACCTCGATGAAGATCGGAGTAGTCGGGCTGCTCACTGCTGCTCTCATCGCCGGGACAGCTGTCCAAGCCGAGGCCACACAGCCGAGGCAGAGGCCGCTCGCAGTTGTTCAGGAGAAGTACCGCGGCGAGGAGGGTGACGCCCAGGGGTCCGCCGCTGCGCAGCGCGGACGACAGGTTCTCGAGAGCCTGTTCTTCCTGCAGGGCGGAGAACGCACGCGGTCGTTGCTCGAGAACGTTGCCGTCTCCACACTCACTGACGACGAGATCGAAGCCGTTCTGCATGAGGTCAGCAGGCCGAAGTCCGTCGCGGAGGTTCGACAGATCGAAAGGGAGCTGGACGAGAGCAATCCGGAGTACTTCAGGGAACTCGGAGCGGCGGTCCTCTCTGACGATCCTGCCCAGGTGCAGCGGCAGCTGACCTGGGCCTACGACGAGATGCTGCGGACGCCGACGATGGCGAAGGCGGTCGAGTCGCTGGAGGCAGAGGCCACCCACGTGCCGGGGGAAGTCGGGACGGACTGCGGCGTCGCCGTCGTCGTGGCGCTCGGAGCTGTCATCGCGGTGACTGCGGTCGCGGCGGTGAACTACGTTCTCGCAGCCAACATCGCTCTTGGTTACAACGTCGCCGCCGGTGCGAACGTGGCCTACCAGAACAACGCGGTGAAGACGAGGTCGGCGGCGGACGCCGGCACCAGTACCCGGTTCTCGGACGGGATCGTGGCAGCTGTCATCGAGCAGTTCGGCCGCTGACTTGCCTCAGCTGACGTGGGTGGGAGGACAAGCGGTCCCGGCGTCTCGGATGGCGATCATCCTGGGGGGCATCGTCGGGCTGACGCTCGCCTTCTACGTGATGCAAGGAGCAGTGAGCTTCACTCCGGCTGTGGTGCCTCCGGCCCGGAACGATGTCGTGCATCTGACTCGGCAGATAGCGCCGCAAGGCTGGGCGTTCTTCACGAAAGACGCCCAGAGCGCCTACATTGTCCCCTTCGAGGTGTCCAGAGGAGGGCTCATCGACCGGTCCATCGCCGTCGGTGCGTCCGCACAATGGGCCTTCGGCTTCAACCGCGCGGGCCGGTCACAGGGGGCTGAGATCGCGACTTTCCTCCACGGAGTCGGACAACGAGCATGGACCAACTGTGGCACCGATGAGACTTGCTACGCGGAGGCAGATGCTGCGAAACCGCTGCGCGTGAAGAACCCTCGGATGGAGCCCACGCTCTGCGGCAGGGTCCTCCTCGTCGCACAGAAGCCCGTTCCGTGGGAGTGGCGGTTCTTGCGGGCGACGCCACTGCCCCAGGAGGCGATCCTCCTGGATGTCGCATGCTGAATCGCCTGGGGCGGTACTGGCTGAGGGGGACACTGCGGCTACCGACGCCGTGGACCGCAACCCTCGGTGCGGCGCGAAGCCTGCTCGGTCTGAGCGCCGGACTGACGTATTTGCTCACCCCGACCACGGTCCTCTTCACCCCGGTCGACGGGGCCTTGACCGCTCGCTGCGCTGCCAGCGCGCGATGGCTGGCCTGGCCGTGTTGGCTCTCGGAAGGAGTTCTCACTGTTGGGCAGGCGACTGCCGGGGTGCTGTGTCTCATCGCTGCATCTGGTTGGTTTCCAGCGCTGACTGCAGTACCGATGGCGGCACTCCTCATCGCGTTGCCGCTGACGAGTGCGGCACCAGACGGCGGAGATCAGCTTGCGGGAATCCTGGGGCTACTGCTGCTGCCGGTCAGTCTCACCGACTGGCGGCGGCACTCGTGGACAGCTGTGCAGCCAATGCGTGCTCTGTGTACGCGGGTCTTCGTCGCAGACTTCGCCCTCGCGCTTGCGAAGCTGCAGATCGCGGTTGTCTACCTCGTCGCCTGCCTCGGGAAGTTCAGCAGTCCAGAGTGGGCGAACGGCACGGCCCTCTTCTACTGGGTGCGGAACAACGTGTTCGGAGCGCCGTCGCTCCTCCGGCCGATGGCGGAATGGGTGACGATACGACCACTGCCGGTCGCCGTTCTGTCCTGGGGGACGCTCGTGCTGGAGTTCAGTCTCGCTATCGCCGTGTTCCTGCCGACCCCGTTCCGGTTGCGGATCCTCCTGCCGGTCGCACTCCTGTTCCATCTCTCCATCTGGCTGGTGCTCGGCGTGTCGAGCTTCGCGTTCGTGATGGGTGCCGCGCTGCTGATCTTGGTCGTACCGGTCGGATGGTCACTCGTCCGAGCGGAGGCCGTTCGCATCCACTCGGAAGAAGAAGCGGGGATACCGTCATGACGGAGACGACGAACGGGCCCGCCTGGATGAAGGTGCTGGGTGCCTTCCTCCTGCTCAGCTTCGGTGGCATGGTCGCACTCACGGTCTTCCTCACCTCTGAGATCGGGGTCGGTCCCGCGACGTTGCTGATGCTCCCCTCCGTGCTCGTACTCGCTGCCGGCATCGTCCTCGTCACCGCCTCGATACGTGTGGACATCGCAGACGACGTCCAACTTCGGTTCTTCCCTGTATGGCGTCGTCGGCTCGAGTACTCCGAGTTGGATTCTGTGCGGGTCGACGACCAGCCCTGGTTCCGATTCGGTGGTGTCGGCCTGCGGTGGAGAGGCGACGCGACCGGGCTCATCCTCGGGAACCGGCCGGCAGTCGTCCTACGAACCCGGAGGAATCACGAATACGTGGTTCAGTGCAGTGGCCCTGAGCGTGTCGCCGAACACATCCGAGACCGTCTGGGCAGGCGCTGAGAGCTGCTGGAGTCGCCCTGTTTCCGCACGAGCCGGATGATGTTGCTGCCGCTCGGGACCGTGGAAGACGCCCCCTCGTCTCACCACTGAAGATCATCGGCCAGATGTATCAGGAAGGAGACGGCGTCCGACAGGACGACGAGGGAGCTCCTGTTCGTCATCGACCGGAAACAGCGCCCTGCTACAAACACTTGCATGCTGACCGTCACCGGTGCCCTCCGTGTCCTCGTCGACCCCCGCACGGAGCGCGACGGGGACGTGCTCGTCGACGACGGCAGCAATGTCGCCTCCACGCTCGACGCCTCCGGCTGTGTCGTCACCGCCGGCCTCGTCAACGCCCACCACCACCTGCTGCAGACCGCCTTCCGCACGCTCGCGGGCACACGCGGGGTGCCGATGGCGGACTGGCTCCCCACGATGGCGCAGGCCTACGCCGCGGCGGGGCACGATCCCGAGCTCTACGGGGTGGCGGCGGCCGTCGGAGCCGCTGAGGGCCTCCTGTCCGGCGTCACGACCATTGCCGACCACCACCTGAACTGGCCGACCGAGGCGAGCCCCGACGGGACCGTCGCGCTCGCCGCAGCGACCGTGGACGCTGTCCGCGGGCTCGGCGGTCGGCTCGTCTTCGTCCGGGGGAGCGCGCGCGACGACCCGTCACAGGCAGCGGCATCGGCCGACGCGATCGTCCGGGCCCTGCTGCACGAGGACGCGGTCGGCGGCACCGACCTGGACGGGCGGCTGCAGGTCGCGGTCGGGCCGGCGGGCGTGCACTCCGACGGAGAGGCGACGTTCCGGGCGCTCGGCGAGGTCGCCGCCGAGCACGGCCTGCGCCGACGCACGCAGGCGAACGAACAGGTGGACACCGCCATCGCGCTGGAGCGGTACGGACGTCGACCGCTCGACCTGCTCGAGGAGTGGGGGTGGCTCGCGCCGGACGTCACGATCGCGCACCTCTGCGACGTCACCGACGACGAGATCGCCCGGCTCGCGGCCAGCGGCGTCACCGCCACCCACGCACCCGGATGCGACGTGCCCATGGGGTGGGGGATCGCTCCGGTGGCACGGCTCGCCGCCGCGGGGGTCCCGATCGGCCTCGGCACGAGCGGTGGAGGCAGCAACGACGCCGGACACCTGCTGGCCGACGCTCGGCTCGCGATGCAGGTGTCCGCGCTGGTCGGGCCGCAGCTGCCCGCGCGTCAGGTGCTCGGCATGGCGACCGAGGGCTCCGCTGTCGGTCTCGGCAGGCCGGAGCTCGGTCACCTCGGCACCGGATCGGCGGGGGACCTCTGTGTGTGGGACGTGTCCGGGGTCGCCGACGCAGGTGTGGCGGACCCGGTCGCGGGCCTCCTGTGGGCGTCACCGGGCCGGCGGCCGAAGCACGTCGTCGTCGGTGGGCGCGTGGTGGTGCGGGACGGGAGGCTCGTCACGGCTGACGAGGGCGAGCTGGCGGCCCGGCTGCGGGAGCGGCTGGAGCGTCGCTGAGACGCCGGCGTCTCCGCGAGACGCCGCCTGCTTCGTGAGACGCCGCCGAAGTCTGCGGCGTCTCGGGGACTCGGCGGTGTTTCGACGTGGGGCGGTCTGGGTCAGTGCGCGCGGTTGAGACGCGCTGCGAGTCGACCCAGTGCCCAGTTGACCAGGAAGCCGAGTGCGCCGACGACCGGGATCACGATGACCACGACGGTCCAGACCACCTTCGCCAGCCGGCTCCGGGTTCCGTCGCGCCAGAGGGGCACCAGCGCTCCGATCTCGAGCAGCATGATCACGACCAGCACTGCGAGGTGTGGACCGGTCGCCAGGTTCCCGAACATGCCCGTACCTCCCCTGGGGTGCGTGGTCGCACCCGATCGGGAGTGTAGCGCGACGGCACGGCAGGGACGGGCCTCCAGAGCCAGGGGCTGCTGGTGGGGGCCAGCGCTCGAGACGCCGTGGAGCTCTCGAGACGCCGCCGAAGAGGGCGGCGCCTCGGAGACTCGGCGGCGTCGGAGCGCGCAGCGCAACGCGAGAACGCCGCCCCGGTGTGTCCGGGGCGGCGTTCTCGTGTGTCAGATCGGGGCGTTACTTGATCGTGCTTACTTGATCTGGGCGGTGATGGTGGCGGTGCCGACGAGCAGGCCGCCCTTGACGGCGTCGGTCTTGAAGGTGTCGTTGAGCAGCTTCGCGGCGTCGTCGGAGACGTGGACGGTGGTGCCGGTCAGG